>JAPOQV010000131.1 GCA_026710565.1 Spirochaetaceae bacterium
CGGTGACCAACCCGTCCTCCGCGAGGAAACGGGCAGTGTCACACGCTCCGCGCGTGTCCCCGCGACGGGCCGATCAGCGCCTCGTCGACCGGCAAAAATAATTGTCGTTGATCAAGAAGACCTTCGTCGACTTCTCCGGCAGGCGGCCGACGCTGGTCGACCGCCGCACGGGTGAGTTGCGGCGCGTGGAGCTGTTCGTCGCCGTGCTCGGCGCCAGCAGCTTCACCTACGCCGAGGCGGTCGCGACCCAGCAATTGGCGGACTGGGTGGGCGTTCACACCCGGATGGTCGAGTACTTCGGGGGCGCGACCGCCCTGTGGGTTCCCGATCAACTCAAGAGCGCCATCACCCGCCCCTGCCGCTACGAGCCCGACGTCAACCGCAGCTACGAGGACCTGGCCGCTCACTACGGCGCCGTCGTCGTCCCGGCGCGGCCGAGAAAGCCCCGCGACAAGTCGATTGTTTCACGATACGTCCCTCCCGGACTGACGCGCGGTGTCAGCCGGCGCGTGGGATTCCGCTACGCCGCGTGACGAATCTACCAGCATGACGGTCGCTTGGGTGTCGGCGCCGCATGCTGGGCGAGCGGCCTCCGGCCGCCGGGTCGAGGTGGAGATTTCCATAGCGATGGCAGGCTGGCTCCTGCTCAACTCTGTCTCACGAAGCATCCGCATCCGTTGCAGCTGCACGCGGAGGCACTTTGTACATGGGCCGGGGCTTGCCGCCGGCCCGGATTCGCTCGCAGAGCAGTTTGCCGCGGCTGGCCCACACGCGCACGGTCGAGACGTCGATACCCAACTGGCTCGCCATCGCCCCGGCGGTGAGGTAGCCCTGCTCGTGCCAGCGGGCCTGTTGCCTCTCGCGGTGACCCGGCATGCCGACCCGAGCGCGCAACCGGTAGACGCGGCGCAGTGTGTACGGCTCCCCGCTCCAATGCCGGAAGCCGGCCTTGTTGAGCACTTCGGCAGCCTCCTCGTCGCTGTGCGTGTCGAGGGTCCGGTCCAGCAAGGCGAGGGTCGCAGGACACAGCGGGCGCGTCACGCTCGGCGGCCGGGGCAGGCCGCCGGGGGCGAGCTGCAGCGCCTTGCCGCCGCGCAGACGCAGGGCCACGATCACCTCGTAGCCGTCCCGCGTCAGGGTCACGTCCTCGACCAGCAGACGCAGCAGCCGCTTGCGGTCGGCGTTGCCGGTGCCCGCCGCGTCCCAGACGCAGGCGAAGTCAGCCGCCAGTTCCTCCATGCGCCGCACCTGTCGCGCCGAGAGCTCCTCGTCGCGCGCGGCGCGCCGCTGCTCGCGCTCCCGCACGGCTTCATCCAGTTCCCGCAGCCGCTCGTTCCAGTCTCTCTCGAGCGGCGCCGCCACCAGCCGGTTGGCCGGGTCGGCCGCATAGTAGCGCCGCTGCGCCAGACCGGCCTTGTATTCCAGCCGCTGGATGCGCAACGCGCGCTGGGCGTCCGCCTGCTCGAACTCGGTCCGCACCTGCTCCTGCACGGCCAGGGCCAACGCGATGTTCTCGCGATTGACCGCCGCGACCGTGAACCGTGCCAGCGCGGCGTCGATCGTGTCGGCGCGCATGGACTGGCACCGCCGTTCGCCCCGGCGCACGCAAGGCTCGCGGCACTGGTAATACACCCGCGCCGGCTGGTTGCGCGCCGGCTGGGCCTTGCTGTAGTGCACCGACATGCGCCGCCCGCAGCGGCCGCAGATCACCAACGACTGCAGCAGCGCGGCCCCCTCCCTCGGCGCCGCCCGGCGGCTTTCCAGCGACGCGAAGGCCTCGGCGTTGCGTTCGAGGGTCTCCTGGTTGCGGCAGTACTCCTCCCAGGTGATGAAGCCCGCGTGCAGGTCCGGGATGCAGACCTGCCACTGCTCGCGACGCAGCGTCACATGCTGCCTGTTGCCGTCGGCCTGACGGCGTTGGGTCGTGCGGCCGTAGCTGAACGCCCCCGCGTAGCGCGGGTTCTTGAGAACGCGACGGACGCGGGCGTGGTCGGGCAGGCTCCAGTGCAGCTCGCCCCGCGCCGGGCCCATTTGCGGCCGCGACGGCAGCCGCAGACCCTCGGCCCGGAACCATTTCGCCACCGCCATCGCCGAGCCCTTGTCCCGGAATGCCTGGAACACCAGCCGGATCGCCTCGACGATTTGCCGGTCGCCGTCGAGCACCACCTTACCGTCCTCGTCGTAGGCCAGCCCGATCGGCAGCGGGATGCGCAGTTCGCCGCGTGCCGCCTTGCTGCGCTGCCCGCCGATCAGGCGCGCCTTGATGCCCTCGAGCTCGTACTCGCTGAGGGTGCCCTTGATGTCCAGCAGCAGCTTGTCGCTGCTATCACCCGGGTCGTGCACGCCGGCCTCGTCGAGAATCAGTGTGTCGGCAATGCGCGCCACCTGCAGCAGTTGACTCCAGTCATGGTTGTTGCGGGCCAGCCGCGAGACCTCGAGGCTGAGCACGATGCCGACCTCACTGGCGGCAATGCGGGCCAGCAGATCCTGGAAGCCGCTGCGGTTGGCAGAGTAGGCTCCCGACAGGCCCTGGTCATCATCGATGACGCGGATGCGGTCCTCGCTCCAGCCCAGGGC
>JAPOQV010000132.1 GCA_026710565.1 Spirochaetaceae bacterium
CGTGGAACGCACCTACGGCGGGCGCCGCTGGGAGATCGACATCCTGGCGGGCAACGGCGCCGAGTTGGTGGCCGTCGAGGTGAAGAACACGTTGAGGTGCGCGACGTCGATCACGTTCTGGACACCCTGTGTCACTTCACCGAGCTGATGCCGGAGTACGCCGACCGCGCCGTCTATGGGGCGGTGGCCTACCTGAAGGCGGACGAGTCTTCCCACACGTATGCGGAACGACAGGGACTGTTCGTGATTCGGGCGACCGGCAGCAGCGCGAGCATCACCAACGGCAGGGACTTCCGGCCGCGCACGTTTGGCAGCCAACCCGCGCTCGGCGGTGCCCGGTAGCCGGCAGCAGGGCCGCAGCCGGAGGGCGCCCGACTCGTTGAGTCGGTTCATCAGGGTCTCCGTGAACACGTCGCTCGGGCGGTGGCGGAAGCGGGCGAGCCTCACCGACAGCGGCGCGGCCAGCTCGAACTCGTCACTCCGCTCCACTTGGGCGGCGAACCACTCGGCATGGGCGATGCTCGCGCCGACGTGGGCGCGCAGGCCCTCCGCGCCGTAGTGGCAGATGACGAACCAGAGCTTGAGCGCGCGAAAGCGGCGGCCGAGGGGCACGTGCCAGGGGCGGGCCAGCGCGGTTTGCTCCGCCGCGGAGCGTTCGACCACGACTTTGCACTGCGTATTCTCTTGTCGGCGATGTTCGGCAAGCGGGCGCTCCAACCGTTCCGGCTGTTCTGGTCGGAGCGGCGACGCTGCGGATCGCTGTATGCCTACGGTGACGCGGATCATGGAGCGCTGCAGCGGACATTACCCACAATCATTGCCAAGTCGAAATAGCCTACATCCGTGTAGTTAACTAGTAGGCTTGACTGGTTTTCATAGATCGTGTAGGACTCTACATGCTATGAACTGGGAAATAAAGTCAATTGGCATTCGGCCGAAGGCAGATGCCCCGGCAGTCCTGTTTATTGATTTCTCGATTACTGACGAGATGGACACCGAGGCTGTCTTTTCTATAGAGGAACGAATAGGAAATCAGCCGGTTGGAAACGATAATCCAGCAGGATACATCTGGCGACGCGGGCATTCAATGTTGCTCAGGGAACTTGAAATGATCGTCAAGCAAATGAGACGTGAGCTTGACAGCGAAACCTGATTTGCACTGTTATGTACTACGCAGAGAGATATGCGGACAAGCCGTTCTTCATCCCTTTTGATAAGGTTGATGATGACGAAGATCATCTCGAAGAAAAGGCTAAGAACCTTTGGGACGCAACGTGGAAATGGGCTCAGGAGACTACAGGATGGGAAGTTTCTGACCGACGAATCTTTAGCATCGAGTACCGTCACGAAGGCAGGATGTATTACGCAGAAGTGGGACTTCCTGATCCGAGAGTAGAGGAAAAAGTTCTTGTTATTCTCGAATCTAATACCTTTCTGGTCTGTACTTACAATCGCGGCGTAGGACGAGGAGGACCTGTCCTCGTAGGTAAAGGCGAAGCTACAGAAGTAACATACTTCAAGTAGCATTGCCGCAATTGTCTTGTCATAGCCACAGAATCAATAAGAGAATAGATAAGGAAGATACCGGAGGTAATTTGGCCCGTATGACCTGTCAGGCCGGCCGATCCACAGTCGGCTGCGTCTACCAAGTTCCGCCACTCCGGTACGCTGCCTTCAACCTGATTGAAGCTTTTCCGCATTGCAATCCTTCTCTTTCTTCATTGATTGCAGACATTTTGCAGCAATCAGGCGGTCAAGGCCTTGTAGCGGAGCCTCTGCCCGACCATGCCGGTAGCAATGACGCTCATTTGCTCAATGGTCAAGGTCACGACAATCAATACGGCAGCGGAAAGTGCGCGAAGCGGTAGCTGACTGATGTAGGGCTATTTCAGCTTGGCAAGGATTCTGGGTAATGTCCGCTGCAGCAGACCTAAGAGCTGTTCGTCAGCGAATGGGACAGGCTGATCGAAGTACTCGCCAAGCGCGACCTGATTCCACTTCTGAATAGCCGCGGGATCGAAGTGGACCACGTGTCCAGACACCACGAGCGGAACTACGGCGGGCGTCGTTGGGACATCGACATCGTCACCGTCAACAGCCGCGGGGTGCTGGCCGTTCTCGTGAGAACCACGCTGATGAGAGACGGTGTCGATCAGTTTCGGGACACCTTGCGGCACGTCGACGAGCTGATGCGAGAGTATGCGGGGCGAGCCTTCTACGGGGCAGTCGCCTACCTACAAGCTGACGAATCCGCCGATGCGTACGCGGAACGCCAGGGGTTGTTCGTGATTCGGGCGACGGGCGGCAGCACGAGCATCACGAACCACGAGAACTTCCGGCCGCGCATGTTCGGGGGCGGCGTGCGGTCCTCGGGACTGGAGGCGCGCTCGTAACTCTCGGCCAGCGGCTTCAGCCGCTCCGTGTGGGCGGAGCGGCAAGATCCGGGGCGTACAGGGATGCTCGCAGCCGGGGCCTACGAACCCGCGCGGCTCACGCGGGCCAGGAAGTCGGCAGTCGTGGCGCAATCCACAATCCACTCGCCTGCTTCGGTCAGGCGATCCGCGTCGGTCATGCCAGCGAGCACCGCCGACAGCCGCTCCGCCGCCGCCGGACCGAACCGGTGTTCCGCCAAACGGTGCAGCAATGCCCTCTGCCGTTCGATGCCCTGTTCGATCCCTTGCTCAATCCCCCGTTCGATACCCCGTTCCAGGATTTCCGCTTCCCAGCGATCGATCTTCTCCATCAACACGGCACCTACCTCCTCGTACTCGCGGATCGACGGCAACTCCACGCCCCACTTCCGGCCCAGGACGCCAAGCCACAGGTCGAAGCTCCTCGTGAGCCCCGGTTCGCCCGCCTCCGCGAGCCATTCCCCCAACTCCCGCACCCGCTCCGGCAACGCGCCCGCCTGCGCACCCTGCTCCACCTCCGCGACCCATCGCAGCAGGTTCGCTCGCGGCAGATCATCCGCCGTCACCGCCAACAGATCAACCACGTCGTAGCTCGCAGCGAGCTGCGCCGGACCGTCCTGCTCCGTCCGCTGCACTAGCCCGGCGAGCGTCAGCGGCGCGTCCCACCGCGTGTCGCCGTTGTACACCACCACGTGCAGCACCGGGTCGGCCCGATCGCCCTTGCTCCACGTGCTCCGGTCACGGTACAGCCGCTGGTAGAGCAGGCTCGTATAGTTCAGGAACCGTAGCGGCATCGAGGAGTCCACGCGCGACTGATGCTCGATCACGACGTGTAGCGTCTGCACCCCGCCGCGGCCGTCGAGGCGGCCGATCGACCAGACCACGTCACCGAGCCGCCGGCGCAGTGCGTCGGTGACGTTCTCGGTGGCGCGATCGCGGAGGGTGGCGAAGTCGAGCGCCTCGGCCCAGCCGGCGGGGTGCAGCGGGGCGATGAACCCGATGAGCAGGTCCCTGGCGATCCGTCGGTGGGTGAGCAGTCGCTTGTATGCCGGGTCGTCCATGATTCGTTTCCGATCGAGCACACCGGCGACAACCGTGTCGGCGAGGTGCCCGCTACCACTGACAATGGCCTCGAAGTCAGCGGCGCTTCAGTCGCGCACGTTTGGCAGCCAACCGGCGCCAGGCGGCGCCCGGTAGCCGGCGCCAGCACCGCCGCCACACCGCAACGTCGCACCTACCCCAGCGCGGGGCCGTCGATCTCCGCCGGGCTGTCGAGCGGACCCGTTGGCCTGATCGCCCGATAGACGCCAGGGTCGAACACGAAGAACTCCGGATGGGCGGTCATGCGGCGTTTGGCTCGCCTGGTGAAGACCGGGTGAGCCTGCCTCTTTCCTTTTTCACAAAGA
Organism: Spirochaetaceae bacterium; assembly: GCA_026710565.1. Next base: position 3,818 of record JAPOQV010000132.1, read on the forward strand.
TCACCTCCAAAACATTCCTGGTTGGCTCCTCGTTGTAGGACGATTCATCTGAGATCAACCGCCGTGATGGGAGGAGAACGATGAAGATTCTGTTGGCGATAGCAGTTGGTGCTGACTCTCACACTCTCTTACAAGCCCGAGTGATCGGGAACGCCAACATCATGCTCCCTGGGCAGTAGGTCGCGTCATAGCTTCAGAGCTTCGATCACCCCTCGACGGATCGCGTCTAGGTCTCCGGCAAGCACCTGGGGCGCTGAATAGGTGCTCTTTCCCACCCTCACCCGGTCGAGCCTGTTCAAGGAGACCGTGTACAGCATGTCGCACTTCGCCCAGGCATCTTGTGAGCGGAGAGACACAGGTAAGGACTTCGGATTCATCCGATGATGAAAGCTCTCCACTGGATTCGGAGCGGTGGTACTCAAAGGCACGACGGTGTAGAGCTGGGCCGAGGATCTCCGCCGGCGGGGCGAAATGACCACAACCGGTCGCTTCTTGACCATCTCCGGGGCCTCGAAGCCTGTATCGAAGTCGCATATCAGCAGGGTGCCTGGCTTTGGATGGAAGGTCAGCATCGAAAGAGAGGTGGCAGAGTCCCCAACTCAATCGCTGGTGGGGTCGGTAAGGCTCCTGAGGAGACCTGTCGATTCGACACGGTGCAAGCCTTCAAAGGAGGAGCACGGCCGCCGCCATCCGCGCCGGGCCTCCAGGATCACCACGGCGAAGCAGACGGCGCCGCCGATCTGGATGAAGGTGCGCATCAGTCCTCGCCGCACCGGTCTCGGTACTCGGCAAGCGCTTCCGCCGTCGTGCGCCGCTGCTCAACTCGACCCTTGACCTCACGCCGTCTATCTCAAGGAATGTGGGCGCGCCGGTCTCCATCTGCGTCGAAGAACGCGCCGAGTAGCCAACGGTAGATACTGGTACTCTGGAATGTCGGCGGAAGGGTCGGTTCCAGGCATGCAACCTGCGCTCGCCCTCTCCACGTACCCTCAAGGGGCTTTCCGCTTCCGATACGAAAGCGAACGGACGCTATCCAGTCCACGTCCGTGCCGACGGTGATGAAATAGCGGGCGACCGGGGACGCGCCGTCGGCGGCGAGCTCGCGGGCTGAACCCGACCGGGAGCGAATGACCGCCGATCCCGTCGACGGCCGCGGCCTAACGACAAAGGGGCTCTGCCAAGAGGTGGCAGAGCCCCTGAACGGGACCCCCGGTCAGCTTGTCACCAACCGAGGACCCGCTACCCGCCAACAGGAAGGTAGTCTTACAAGCCCGATTGATCGGGAACCCCAATATCATACTCCATGGCAGCAGCTCGCGTCAAAGCACCACCCCTCGACGGATCGCGTCAAGATCTTCGGCAAGTGCCATGAAAGCGCTCCACTGGATACGGAGATTAGCTCAACGGCACGACCGTGCAGAGCGGGACCGCAGACCTCCGCGGCGGCGTGCAGCTCCTGGTAGATGAGGGCCTCCAGCGCGGGCCGTCGATCTCCTCCGGGCTGTCGAGCGGACCCGTTGGCCTGATCGTCCGGTAGACGCCCGCGTCGAACAGGAAGAGGCTCTGGCGGCCGGTGGAGGGGATTTCCAGAGATCTGGGATACATATTCCCGTTTTACTTTTACGACGTAAAACGGGAGTTGCGGTCCCGAAATGCAGCAGTTGATGCGGCGCGGCCGTGCTTACGGAGGGGGCGTCGCGGCCGACAACTCCCGTGCCGTTTCGACGATGCGGGTCCAGGCCGCCTCGACGTGCTCGTGGCGGGTCGCGGGAGAGCCGACCGCGAGGCGAAGCACGAACCGATCGTCGAGCATTGTATGTGTCAGGTAGAGGGCGCCCGATTCGTTGAGCCGGTTCATCAGGGATTCGTTGAACGCGTCGCCCGCGCGGTGGCGGAAGCACACCAGCCCCACCGACAGGGGCGCGGCCAGCTCGAAGTCGGCGCTCCGCTCCACCTGCGCGGCGAACCATTCGGCGTGGGCGATGCTCGCGCGGACGTGGGCGCGCAGACCCTCCGCGCCGTAGTGGCGGATGACGAACCAGAGCTTGAGGGCGCGGAAGCGGCGGCCGAGCGGCACGTGCCAGTCGCGGTAGTCGATGACCTGGCCGGATTCGGTCGCCTGGTTGCGCAGGTACTCGGGCAGGACGCTCAGCGCGTCGATCAGCGCGGCGCGGTCGGCGACCCAGAAGGCGCTGCAGTCGAAGTTGGTGAGCAGCCACTTGTGAGGGTTGAAGATGTAGCTGTCCGCGTGCTCGAGCCCGTCGATGAGGCCGCGGTGCTCGGGGCAGATGGTGGCGCTGCCCGCGTGGGCGGCATCGACGTGCAGCCAGACCCGCTCGCGGCGGCAGAGGGCGCCGACGGCGCGCACAGGGTCCACGGCGCCGGACGAGGTGGTGCCGACGGTGGCGCAGACCATCGCGGGGACGGCGCCGGCGTCCCGGTCCGCGGCGATGGCCGCCTGCAGCGCGTCGGCGCGCATGGCATGACGGCCGTCGGTGTCGACCTGGCGCAGGTCGTCGCGCCCCAGGCCGGCGATCTTCACCGCTTTCTCGATCGAGGAGTGGGCGTGGCGGGAGGTGTAGACGGTCAGCCGCTGGCGCGGTGAACCGTGGCCGGCGCCGTGTTCGTTGACGGCGCCGCCGCTGGCGCGTTCGCGCGCCGCGAGCAGGGCGGTGAGCGTGCTGCTCGACGCGCTGTCCTGGATGACGCCGCCGCCGGCCGTGCTCGACCGGAACCGATCAGGGAGCCCCAGCAGGTCGACCAGCCAGTCGAGCACGTGGGTCTCCAGCTCCGTGCAGGCGGGGCTGGTCGCCCACAGCATGCCCTGCACGCCGAGGCCGGAGGAGAGCAGGTCGCCGAGGATCGCCGGACCGGAGGCGTTGGCCGGGAAGTAGGCGAAGAAACTCGGCGACTGCCAGTGCGTGATGCCGGGCATGATGATCCGGTCGACGTCGCGCAGTACGTCCGCGAAGGGCTCGCCGTGCTCGGGGGCCTTTCGGGGCAGGAGCGCGCGCACCGATCCGGGGGCGGCGCGTGAGAGGACGGGGTAGTCTTCGATTTCCTCCATGTAGCGGGCGATGCGTTCGATCATCTCGGCGCCGCAGCGCCGGAACTCGTCCGGCGTCATGTGTCCGGGGTCGTCCATGAGCTTTCCGGCCTACTCTGGCGTGATGAAGGTCTCGGCGAGGGCGACCACGCAGGAGCTGCGGTCGCCGCGGCCGATGACCGGCCGCCAGCGGCCGTCCGCGTAGGGGGCGCCGGGGACGCGGGCGCCGTTCGCGTGGATCTCGGCCTCGCGGGCGAACAGCAGCACGTTGAACAGGGAGCGCTGCGCGTACACCGCCGGGTCGTCGCCGCGATAGGAGACGACGGGCGTCTCGAACGTACGCCAGCGAACCTGCAGGTCCAGGTCGGGGCTCTGGATGGACCAGGAGCGCTCGTCCCCGGCGCGGTCGCCGCGGGTGAGCTCCGCGTCAAAGACGGGCGGATCCTGGCCGAACGGCCCGCCGAGGCCCCCGCCCCAGGCGTCGTGCACCCAGGCGGCAAGTGCGCGATTGTCGGTGAACACGCCCAGCACGCGCGGGGCGTCCTCGCCTCGGATCGACACGTAGGCGACCACCCCCTCGCCTTCGGGGCTCGCATGCGTGTGGTAGAGGCTGACGCGGGCGGTCTCGCCTTTCTCCTCGCCCTGCAGGCCACACACCCAGTGCTCGCCGACCCAGCGGAGGGTGCCGCCGAACACGCGCGACCGCACGGACTGCCCCGGGATGGTGCTCAAATCAGGTCGTCGATCGTCACGTCGAGCGCGATGGAAATGCGTTTCATCGCGTTGATCGATCCGGGCTTCTTCCCGTTCTCGATATCCGACAGATAGGAGTTGGCAATGCCGGCGGCGGTAGCGAGCTCGCCGGCTCTCATATCGCGATACTCGCGCCAGACGCGGACGGGATGCTCGCCGTCGGCGATTCTCTTGACCAGCGTAAACGGCACGAGTTCCTCGTCGGGATCTTCGAGGACCCGTTTCATGATCGCGGAATCCATGGCGTCTTCGTTGACGGCGTCTCGCAACGCTTCGTACTCCGCGAGCGGAACAACGGCATAATCCTCGCCGGCGAGCGTAACAGTCTGGATTGGGGTGTCACTCATCGGTATGCGACTGAGCCTTCCGACTCAGAGGTTTCGCGTGAATGAGCGCTCCGGAAGCGGGTCGAGCGGGTAGATGGGGCGGGGCAGGTGCTTCCAGTCGAGCTCGCGCAGCCCGGACTGGGTGGCGCCTGGCGTGTCGGCGCGGATCACGCGGGAGATCCACGGGCGGTAGTACTGCCAGTTGCTGGCCGTCTTCACCACGACGATCCCGGCGTCTCCGACTTCGACGCCGAAGTGCTCGTAGACCGAGGGGCGGTTGCCGCCGATGCCGGTGCGCTCGCTGACCACGACATGGACGGAGCCGCTGCGCAGCAGGCAGGCGGTGCCCATGTCGAAGGAGGTGATCGCCTGCACCGGAACCTCGATGAGGCCGCCGCCCACGGCCACCACCTCCGCGTCGATCTCCACCGGGCTCCCGAAGTGGGGGTCCAGCCGGCGGCCGATCGGCCCGCGCACGGACCCGCCGGCACCGGCACGGGCGGCCTGCCTGGCCATCACCGGATCGACGATCGGCACCAGGGCCATCTGTGACGGCCGCTGCCGGAGCAGCTCGGCCAGCAGGGTCGTGCTGTCGCCGGGCGCGCCGCCCCAGACGCTGTCACCGGTGTCGGACAGCACGATCAGGCCGCGGTCAGCGGCGATCGCCTGCGCCACGGCCTCCGCCGGGCTGATGCTGTCCTGCGTCAGGAACGCGTCGCGCAGCTCCCAGGCCAGGTCGGCCAGCTCGGCGGCCAGCCGCTCGGCCAGCCCGCGGTCGCCGTCGGTGACGACCGCGCAGGCCCAGCCGCCCTCGGGGATGTCCATCCACGGCTGCATGGGAAAGGTGGAGGCGGAGGCGACGCCGGGCAGCCGCTCCATCGCCCGCGCGCGGTCGAACCAGGTCTTCATCGGGCCGGCCGCGGTCAGGAACTGCTCCTGGTGGGTGATGAGCGGGATCTTCCGCCACGCGATCGTGGGGTTCAGCTCGCCGCGCAGGATGGGCATGAGCAGGCGGGCGGCGAGCCGCCCGGTGTCGCGCATGGTGTGCGGCTGCGTGCGGTGCGCTACCAGCGCGTCGCAGCCTTCGGCCATGCGCTGCGTGAGGTTGGCGTGATGGTCGAGGGACAGCACGATGGGCGTGTCCGGGCCGACGGCGCCGCGGACCAGCGCCTGCAGGCGCCCCTCGACGTCGGGCTCGTCCAGGGCCACGGCGGCGCCGTGCAGGGCCAGGTAGACGGCGTCGAGCGGGGCCGCGGCGCGGATGCCGGCGACGATGCGCTCCTCGAACCAGGCGCGGGTTGCGGGCGTGAGCGGCCCGTGCGCGCCGGCCGTGGCGTGGATGACCGGGCACGGCTCCCAGTCGAAACCGGCCGCTTCGAGCTCGTGCAGGAAGCCGCCGATCTCGTGGTTGGAGCGGTTCTCCAGCACGGTGGGACCCTCGGCCAGCCCGTACGCCCGGAAGGTGTCGAGGGTCGTCCGCTGCGCCGTGAAAGTGCTGGTCTCCTGGGTGTAGGCGACGATCGCCACGCGCGGTCTCATGCGTGCGCCACGGGAATGGCGATGCCCAGTTGCCGCGCGCAGCGGGCGAGCCTGGAGTCGTAGGTGGCGAGCGGGGCATCCGCATCGCGAGCCGTCACCAACAAGGCTGAATCGACCCAGCCCACCCCCTTGCCGGAAAGGCCGCTGCGCCGAATGAAGTCACAGATCTCGCCTGGTGTGGCGACGTCGCACCATGCCAGCGAGTGCATCAGCGTATCGTTCGCGGTGGAGAGACCGCCCAGGAGCAACTCACCGAAGACGAACGGGTGCACCATGGCTTCGCCGCTTGCGATCCACGGTCGTGCCACGAGGCCCTGCCGCTCGCCGCGAAAGAACCTCAGCCACACACCGGTATCGATCAGGACACTCACAGGTCGTCGCGTTCCGGCCGCCTGCGGGGCACGGCCTTCAGGTCTGGCTGAGAACCGAACGCCTCACTCAAGCTTCGGCGCGCATGGGCGTTGATCAGCTCCCGCAAGCCCATCTCCAGTATCGCGGTCTTGGTCTTTCCGGCGTGGATGGCCATGGCGCGCTGCACGAGCTCATCGTCCAGATTGATCGTCGTCTTCATAGGTATATTCCATTCATGATCATCAACACCAAATTATCTTCGTTAGCCATACGAACATGGACGCATGTATGGTGCCTGTCAACACACGTGGGTTGGCGTCCCGCCTCGGCGGTCAGCCGTCCCCGCCGGCAGCGTCGGCGCGGCGGCGCTGCTCGGCCGGCTCGGGGAGGAGGGCGAACCCCACGCCGCCGGCCAGGCCCAGGACGCCGACGGCCAGCGCGCTGCCGGCCAGGCCGAGTGCGGCCGCTGCCACGCCGGCGACGGTCGGCCCCAGCACGCTGCCGATGTCGCTGATCAGCCGCCAGAGGCCCAGGAACTGTCCGGAACGGCCGGGCGGCGCCAGGTCGGCCCCGTAGGTCATGTTGATGCCGCTGCCCAGGCCGTTGCCGACGGCGCCGATCAGGCCGACGGCCAGCAGCGCCGCGAACGACCCGGTCAGCGGCGTGGCCGCCAGCCCCACGGTGAGCAGCAGCGTCGCGGGGGCGGAGGCGAAGCGGCGGCCGAAGCGGTCCATCACCATGCCGGCCGGCAGGAACATCAGGATCTCCATGCCGGCGGTCAGTCCCGCCACCAGGCCGATCTCCACGACGTTGAGGCCGATGTGGGCGCCCCACAGCGGCACGATCACCCGCCGGGAGGCGCGCAGCACGGAGAGCGCGACCATGGCCGCGCCGGCCGTCGTCAGGATGCGCCGTCCGCTGCGCAGCTCGCTCCAGAGGCCGCCGAGGGCGCCGCCGCGCCGGCCGGCGGCGGGGGCGATCCCCTGCGGGGGAAAGGACGGCATCAGGCGCATCATCAGCGCCGACGCGGCGAGCGCCAGCACGACCGGGACCACGAAGATCGCCTGCAGGCCGAACCGGTCGCCGATGAAGCCGCCGGCGATCGGTCCGATCAGGCTGCCGATGCGGGTGACGCCGCCGGTGGTGGCCAGTGCGCGGCCCCGCAACTGCGGCGATGCGGCGCGGCTCATCCAGGCCAGGCGCGCCAGCATCCACGCGCCGTGGCATGCGCCGATGCCCAGCAGCAGCGCTCCGAATGCCGGCGCGGCGTCGACCAGGGCGATGCCGGCGCAGCAGCCGGCCAGCGCCACGCCGGCGGAGGCCTGCAGCCGCTTCTCCCCGAAGCGCGCGCAGGCCAGGCCGATCGGCACGGCGATGATCATGCCGCCCAGGCCGTGCAGGGCGAAGGCGGCGCCGGCGCCGGCGAACCCCGCGCCCAGCTCCACCGCCATCAGCGGGATGAACGGGAAGATCGCGGCGACGCCCGCCGACTCCAGCAGCACCGGCAGGAACACCGGCAGCATCAGCCCGCGCAGGGTGGCGGAGCCGGGAACGGCCTGCGAGCCTTCGCGGCTCAGCGGAGGACCTCGTCCGCCTTCATCTGCCGGAGGGCATCCTCCACCGCCGCGACGGTGTGGTCGATCTGCGCGTCGGTGTGGACGGCGCTGACGATGAACGCGCCGCCGATCGCGTCGACGCCGCGGTTGAGCAGCGCCCGTTTGAACGGCTCGCTGTAGCGCGGCGCGCGCCCGTCGGCGACCGCCTCCCGCGGAGCCGTGCACAGCTCGGGGTCGCCGTCATAAGTGGTGCCGAACACGAACCACACCATGGACGCGCGCTGGTGGCAGAAACAGGTCACGCCGGCGGCGGCGATCGCGCCGTCGATGCCCTGCCGCAGGCGGCGCGCGGCGCGCTCGGCGGCGTCGTTGGCGGCGCCGTCGGCGATGAGCTCCAGGCAGCGCGTGCCGGCCGCGGCGCTCAGGGGGTTGGCGTTGAAGGTGCCGGGGTGGCCGATGCGCCGGCGGGCGTCGACGTCCGGCGGGAAGGACAGGATGTTGAGCAGGTCCGTGCGCCCGCCGACCGCGCCGCCGGGCAGGCCGCCGGCCAGGATCTTGGCCAGCGTGGTCAGGTCGGGACGGACGCCGTAGCGCTCTTGCGCGCCGCCCCGGGAGACGCGGAAGCCGGTGACCACCTCGTCGAAGATGAGCAGCACGTCACGCCGCGCGGTGATCTCGCGCAGTTGGCCCAGGAGGTCCGGGTGCACGCCGTAGTAGCCCATGGCCCCGCCCGTGGGCTCCAGCATCACCGCGGCCACGTCGCCCGCGGCCAGCGTGCCGTCGACCGCCTCCGGGTCGGCCTCCGGCAGTACCGTGACCGTGGAGCGGGTCGCGTCCGGGATGCCGGTCGCCGGGTAGCGGCCGGAGCCGCCGGCGACGTAATCGTGCCAGCCGTGGAAGTGGTCGGCGAAGGTGACGATGCGGTCGCGTCCCGTGCAGGCGCGGGCGATGCGGATCGCCATCATCGACGCCTCGGTGCCGGAGCTGTGGAAGCGGATGCGCTCGACCGACGGCATCAGCGCCCGCACCGCGCGTGCCCAGGCGATCTCCTGCTCGGTGTTGGCGCCGAGCTGGGTGCCGTTGGGGAGTTGGGCGGCGGCGGCGGCCACCACCTCCGGGTGGCTGTGGCCGAGCAGGAGCGCGCCGTGTCCCATCGCGTAGTCGACGTACTCGCGGCCGTCGACGTCCCACTTCAGGGCGCCGTCGGCGCGGGTCATGAAGACCGGGAAGGGCAGCAGGCGGCGCACCTCGTGGGTGGCGCCTCCCGGGAACACGTCGAGCGCGTCCCGGTACAGCTCGGCGGAGCGGGGATGGAGCGCGACGTACTCGCGCGTGATCGAGTCGGATGCGGTAAGCGTCGGACCAGCCATGGCAGGACGGTAGGCCGATCTGGCTCGGCGGTACAACGAGCCCGCGGGAGGCGAGGTCTCCCCGTGGCCCGCGGCGCTTGCAATATGCTGCAAAACGCATCATATTGATGCGATGACACGATCGATTACCATTCGCGATGTCCCCGGCGAGGCGTGCGATGAGCTCAGCGCCCGGGCAGCCGCCAGCGGACGGTCCTTGCAGGCGTATCTGCGCCTGAAGCTCGTCGAGCTGGCGGAGCGCCCGGACCCCGAAGTGGTGCTGCGCAGGATCGCCGAGCGCGTCGAGCGCACCGGCAGCACGCTCTCGGCCGCCAGCATCCTGCGGCACCGGGATGCCGATCGGCGATGACGCTGGTTCTCGACGCCAGTGCCGCGGTGGCGGTGCTGGTGGACAAGGGCGCCGACGGTCGCTGGGCACGGCGGCAGCTTGCCACCGGATCGGCCGCGGCGCCGCATCTGATGCCGGCCGAGGCGGCCAACATCCTGAGACGCGCCGCCCTCGGCGGAGAGATCTCCGCGGACACCGCGTCGCTGGCACACGCCGACCTGTTGGAGCTGGACGTGGAGCTGTTCGACTACCGGGCGCTCGCGGCACGCGCGTGGCAGCTCCGTGAGAACGTGACCGCATACGATGGCTGGTACGTCGCACTCGCGGAGGCGCTGGCGGTCGACCTGATCACCCTGGACCGACGCTTGGCCCGCGCGCCCGGCTGTCTCTGCGCAATTCGCACACCCGACGACTGAGGCGACGATCCGCGGCCGCAGGCTACGTGCGCGCCAGCACGCGGCCGGGGAGGGCGCCGGTGGGGGTGCCGTCGGCGATGATCGGGCGGCCGTTGACCAGCACCCAGCGCATGCCGACCGCTTCCTGGCGCGGCTCCTCCCAGGTTGAGCGGGCCGCTACCGTTTCGGCGTCGAACACCGCCAGGTCGGCCGCGGCGCCCACCCGGACCACGCCCCGGTCGGGGACGCGGAAGCGCTCGGCCGGGAAGCCTGACATCTTGTAGACCGCCTCCGGCAGGCTCAGCAGCCCGCGGTCGCGGACGAACTCGCCCAGCACGCGGGCGAAGCAGCCGAAGCTGCGCGGGTGCGGGTGCGGGACGTCGTAGACGCCGTCACTGGCGACCATCATGCGCGGATGCACGGCGGTCGCGGCGATCACCCGTTCGTGCTCCTCCACCGGCGTCTGCCAGGGGAACACCATGGTCGCGGCTCCCTCCTCCTCCATGACGAGGTCGAAGGCGAACTCGCCGATCGGCTTGCCGGCCGCCGCAGCGAGGTCGGCGGTGCGCTCGCCGACGTGGCGTCCGGAGCGGCTGTAGCCGACGATCTGGTCACCGCGTCCCAGGTACTTGGCCAGCCACACCACCGCCAGGTCGCGCACGCCGGGCCGGCGCAGCCGCTCGGCCATGGCCGGCCAGCCGCCGGGGTGCAGGTGGATGGGCAGCGCCATCTCCAGGTGGGTCATGCCGGCCGGGTAGAGATAGGACTCGAAGGACAGGTCGACGCCCTCGCGTTCGACCTGCTCCAGGGCCGCGCCCGATTCTTCGTCCACGCGTTCGTGGCTGACGTGCACGGGGCAGCCCGAAGCCTTGGCCAGCTCGATCGTCTCCCGCCACGCGACCGGGCGGCCCAGGTGCGAGTAGCGCTGGTGGGCGGCGTAGATGCCGCCGTGCTCGGCGGTGACCCGGCAGAGGCGCACCAGTTCTTCGAAGCTGGCGTTGGCGCTCGGCTGGTAGTCCAGTCCCAGGCAGAGCGCGCCGGCGCCGGCTTCCATCCACTCGCGGGTGCCGTCCTCCATCGCCTGCAGCTCGTCCGGGGTCGCGTGGCGGGCATCCCATCCCATGGCCCGCAGGCGCACGGCGCAATGCGGGACCTGCGGGAAGACGTTCAGCGGCGTCGTGCCGGCGAAGCGGTCCAGGTAGGAGTCGATGGTCGGCCAGCGCGCCTCCAGCTCCGAGCCGCCGTAGAGGGTGGCGGTGTAGGCGAACAGCTCCTCGCACCGCGGCGAGTCGAGCGGCGCCCAGCCGAATCCGTCCGGGTGCAGCAGGTTGGTGGTGATCCCCTGCCGGGCGCCGACCAGGCTGTCATGGCCGGCCAGCAGCGCCAGCTCCGAATGCACGTGCACGTCGATGAACCCGGGGGTGACCGTGAGCCCGGTGGCGTCGACCACGGTGTCCGCGGTGGCGGAGCCGAGGTCGCCGATGGCCGTGATCGCGTCGCCCTGCAGGCCGACGTCCGCCCGGTAGGCGGGAGCGCCGGTGCCGTCGACGATCGTGCCGCCGGTGATGAGCACGGAAAAGGTGGGAGCGGTATTCAGGCCCATGGAGGGACTATGATTCTGCCGGGAGGGCCGCGCAAGCGGGCCGAGAGACCGTGCCCCGTGCTACGCTGACGCTGCCCGCACCCATCCCGGCTCCACCCGCACCCATGTCCCCACTTCCCCGCGCCATGCTGATCGACCTGGACGACACCCTGCTGGCCTCCACCGAGGCCGGCCGCCGGGCGATGGAGGTCATCGGCCGGCGGCTCGCCAACGATGTCGGGTTGCCCCTGGCCCAAGTGAGTCAGGCCATGTCCGAGGCCTCCACCTGGTTCTGGTCGGACGAGGAGCGCCGCGCCCGCGCTCGCCTGGACCAGGCCGGCGCGCGTGCCCGCATCGTCGAGCGTGCCGTGGAGCTACTGCGGTGCACGGTACCCGTCGACGCGGAGGCCTTGGGCATCCGCTCCGTGGCAGAACGCCTGCACGTCCTGGAGCCGATCCCCGGCGCCCTGGAGACTGTCGCCGAGCTGCGCCGTCGCGGCGTGCGGCTGGCGCTGGTCACCAACGGCAGCGCCGCCGACCAGCGCGCCAAGATCGACCGGCATGCCGTCGACACCCGCTTCGACGCGGTCCTGGTGGAAGGCGAGGTGGGCTTCGGCAAGCCCGATCCGCGCATCTTCCGGCTGGCGCTGGAGCGGCTGGGCGTGAGCGCCGCGGAGGCGTGGATGGTTGGCGACGACCTGCCCTGGGACATCGCCGGCGCGCAGGCGGTGGGCATCCACGCGGTGTGGGCGCGAGACCACGCGGCGACCGGCGCGACGGGCGACGGAACGGTTCGGCCCGACCGCGCCGTGGGCACGATCGCCGAGCTGTTGGCCTGAGCCGCGCCGCCGTCGCTACCTTGGAGGCGATGGCCACGCGGTTGCCGGTTCCCCCTCGCCTCCAGCCGGTCGATCAGCGCCTGATCGCCTGGATGGACCGCCACGGCGTACGCCTGCTGCGCGTGACCATCGGGGTGGTGTTCATCTGGTTCGGGGCGCTGAAGCTCTTCCCCGGCGCCAGCCCCGCGGCCGGCCTGATCGTGTCGACCTATCCGTTCCTGCCGCCCGCGCTGTTCCTGCCGTTCCTGGGCTGTTGGGAGATGGCCATCGGCACGGGCTACCTCACCGGGCGCCTGCTGCGCGTGACGGTGGCGCTGATGTACGCTCAGATGCTGGGCGCGATGTCGCCGATCGTGCTCAACCCGGAAGCCGTGTTCGTCGCGGCGCCGTTCGTGCTGACCCTGGAAGGCCAGTACATCGTCAAGAACCTGGTCCTGCTGGCCGCGGCCATCGTCATCGGCGCGAAGGTCCGCTGACCGCAGGGCCGCCGGCTGAGCCCGGCGGCGGGTCGAGGTAGCCGGGAGGAGCGCGCCCTCACTATCTTTTCCCGGCGATTTCATGGTCGAGGTCACGGCACTGGGCAAGTCGTACGGGTCGGTGCGCGCGCTCGACGACGTGCGCTTCTCCATCGCGGCCGGGGAGATCGTCGGCTTGCTCGGCCCCAACGGCGCCGGCAAGACCACGGTCCTGAAGATCCTGACCGGCTACCTGCAACCCGACCACGGCACGGTCACCGTCGACGGCCTGGACGTGCTCACCGACACCCTGGCGGTGCAGGAACGGATCGGCTACCTGCCGGAGAACGCGCCGCTCTACCCGGAGCTGACCGTGCAGTCGTACCTGCGCCACATCGCCGAGCTGCGGCGCCTGTCCCCGGAGGAGGGGCGGACGCGCATCACGACCGCCCTTGCGGAGACCGGGCTGGCCGACCAGATGACGCGGCCGATCGGCGAGCTCAGCAAGGGCTACGGGCAGCGGGTCGGGCTGGCGCAGGCGATCCTCCACCAGCCGAAGCTGCTGATCCTGGACGAGCCCAGCGTGGGCCTGGACCCGACGCAGATCGTGCAGATTCGCCGGCTCATCCGCTCCCTGGCCCGGCAGAGCACGGTGCTGTTCTCCACCCACATCCTGAGCGAGGTTGAGGCGCTCTGCGACCGCGCGGTGATCATCATGCAGGGCCGCATCCGCGCCGACGCCGACCTGGAGACGCTCGCCGCCGGCACCGCGGTGCTGCTCACCCTGGCCGGCGAGGTGCCGGGCGCGCGCGAGCGGCTGCTGGCGATCCCGGAGGTGACGGCGGTCGAGCCGGAGCGTGACGAGCGCGGCTGTCACTACCGGATCATCGCCGAGGAAGCGGTGGACACGCTCGGCCGCAGCGTGTTCGACGTGGCCGCCGCCGCCGGCTGGCCGGCCAGCGAGCTGCGCCAGGAGCGGCGCACGCTGGAGACGGTGTTCAACGCGCTGGCCGCCGGCGCCGGCGTGGAGGCGGGCGAGTGAGCGACGCGAACCCCACTCGAAGAGTGAGCGAAGCGAACCTCACTCGAAGAGTGAGCGAAGCGAACCCCACTCGAAGAGTGAGCGAAGCGAACCTCACTCGAAGAGTGACGCCGGCGCTGTCGGTCGCCCGCAAGGAGGTGCTGAGCTACTTCAGCTCGCCGCTGGCCTTCATCGCCGTGGGTGCGTTCCTGGCGGCGACCCTGTTCATGTTCTTCTGGGTGGAGGCGTTCTTCGCGCGCGGCATCGCCGACATGCGCCCGCTGTTCGCCGGGATGCCGCTGCTGGTGATGCTGCTGGTGGCGGCGCTGGGCATGCGCCAGTGGAGCGAGGAGCAGCGCTCCGGGACGCTGGAGATCCTGCTCACGCTGCCGGTCCGGCCGATCGCGCTGGTGATGGGCAAGTTCCTGGCGATCGAGGTGCTGGTGGCCACGGCGCTGCTGTTGACCCTGCCCTTGCCGCTGACCGTCGCGCTGCTCGGCGACCTGGACCCGGGGCCGGTGATCGGCGGCTACCTGGCATCGCTGCTGATGGCCGGCGCCTACGCCGCGCTCGCCCTGCTCCTGTCGTCGCGCACCGCCAACCAGATCGTCGCCTTCATCTCCACCGCCGTGGTCGGCGGCGCGCTCTACCTGGTCGGTACGCCGGGAGTCACCGACTTCGCGGGCGCGGCCGGCAACCTGCTGCGGCAGATCGGCACCGGCAGCCGCTTCGCCTCCATCGAACGCGGCGTCCTGGACCTCCGCGACCTGGTCTACTACCTGACGCTCACCGCCGGATTCCTGGCCGCCAACGTACTGGCGCTGGACGCCAAGCGCTGGAGCCGCGGGGCCGTCACGGCCCGCTACCGCCGGCGCGCGCTGGCGGCCGCCGCGCTGGCTGCCGCCAACCTGATCCTGCTCAACGTGTGGCTGGGCCCGTTCGCGCGCCTGCGCGTCGACCTCACCGCCGAACGTGCCTACTCGCTGTCGCCGGCGACGGTGTCGCTGCTGCAGGGCCTGCCCGAGCCGCTCGCGATCCGCGCCTACCTGAGCGAACGCACCCATCCGCTGCTGGCGCCGCTGGCTCCGCAGATCGGCGACCTGCTGGATGAGTACCGCATCGCCGGCCGCGGTGCGGTCACCGCCGAGGTGATCGATCCCGGCGCCGACCCGGAGGCCGAGCAGGAGGCCGTGCAGGCCTACAACATCCGGCCGACTCCCTTCCAGGTGGAGGACCGCTTCGAGCAGGGGATCGTCAACTCCTACTTCGACGTGGTGGTCAGCTACGGCGACCAGTACGAGGTGCTGGGGTTCCAGGACCTGATCCGCATCGACCGCGGCCGCGACGGCATGACCGAGGTGCGCCTGCGCAACTTCGAGTACGACCTGACCCGCGCCATCAAGAAGGCGTCGTCCGGGTTCCGGAGCGTCGACTCGCTGTTCGCGGCGCTTCGCGATCCCGTGGAGCTGGCGCTGTACGTGACGGCGGACACGCTGCCGGCGGATCTGGACGAGCCGCGCGCCGTGGTGGCGGATGCGGCGGCTGCGCTGGCCGAGCGGTCCGGCGGCGCGCTGGTGTTCCGGGAGATCGACCCCGGCCCGGAAGGGTCCGAAGGGCGCCAGGGGCTGGCCGACCGCTACGGCCTGCAGCCGATCGCGGCGTCGCTGTTCTCGGCGGAGACCTACTACTTCGACCTGATCCTGGAGTCGGCCGGCCAGACGTTCATCGTCCGGCCGGAGGACGAGTACCGCGCGGCCTCGGTCACCGCCGCGGTCGAGGCGGCGCTGAAGCGGGTCGCTCCGGGATTCCTGCGCACCGTCGGCGTGCGGCTGCCGCCATCGGGTCCCACGCAGGATGCCTTCGGGAGGCCTCAGCAGCCGTTCGCGTCCTGGCAGCTCCTGCAGCAGCAGCTCTCCGAGGACTACGCGGTGCAGCGCGTCGATCTGAGCACGGGCGAGGTGCCGGCGCAGGTCGACGCGCTGCTGGTCGTGGCGCCGCAGGCGCTGAGCGACCGGGAGCGGTTCGCCGTCGACCAGTACCTGATGCGCGGCGGCGCGCTGCTGGTGGCCGCGGGCAGCCACCGCGCCGCCGCCGACCCGCTCACCGAGGGCATCTCGCTGAACCGCGCCGCCGAGGGGATGGCGGCGCTGCTCGACGCCTACGGTGTGAGCGTCCCGCCCCGCGTGGTCATGGACCCGCAGAACGAGTCGTTTCCCACCACCATACGGAGCGGCTCGATCCTGCAGATCCGCCCGATCGACTACCCGTACTTCGTCGACGTGCGCCGCGACGGCATGGCGCGCACCCATCCGATCACGTCATCCCTGGAGGCGGTGACCCTCAACTGGGCGTCGCCGCTGGCCGTGGACGGCGCTCTGGCCGCCGGCCGGCAGGTGGAGGTGCTGCTGCACTCGACGGCGGAGGCCTGGACCACCGGGGAGCCGGCCGCGCAGCCGGACTTCGCACGCTATCCCGACGCGGGCTTCGCGCAAGGCGAAGACCGCCAGGAGTGGCCGCTCGCGGTGGCGGTTACCGGGCGCTTCGGGAGCGCGTTCGCGGAATCGGGTCCGCCGCCGGCGGACGGCGACGCTGCCGCCCAGCGCTCGACGATCGAGGCCTCGCCGGAAGATACCCGCCTGGTGGTGTTCGGCTCGGGCGAGTTCCTCAACGACACGATCATGAGCCTGTCGGCGAGCCTGCACGGGGAGCGTTACCTGAACAGGCTGCAGCTGCTGCAGAACGCCGTGGGCTGGGCCGTGGAGGACCTGGACCTGCTGGGCATCCGTTCCGAGGGAGCGGTGACGCGGCTGCTTGAGCCGATCGATGACTCGGCCCGGCGCGCGTGGGAGGGGATCAACTACGTGGTCGTGGCGCTGCTGCTCGGCGCGGTGGGCGCGGTGTGGTGGTTGCGCCGGCGCGGCGAGCGGCCGTTGTACGGTCCGGCTGCCCGCGAAGGGGACCCGGATGAGCCGGCACCCGCGGGCGGGGAGGGCGGTCCGTGATCGCGGCGCTGCGTCGCGAGCGCGGTCTGGCCGTGCTTGCGGCGGTGCTGCTGGCGCAGGCGGCAATCCTGTTGCTCACGCGGCTGCCGGGTCGCGAGCAGGTGCCGGAGCCGCTGCTGGCCGGCCTGCAGGCCGACGCGGTGACCGGTGTCGAGATCGAGGATGGCGCCGACGGACACGTCGTGATGGCACGCGAAGGGGACGGGTGGGTGCTGAGCGACGCCGGCGGCTACCCGGCCGACGGCACCCGTATCGCCGACCTGCTGGACCGGCTGGCAGCCGCCCGGCGAGACCGGCTGGTGGCGCGCACCGAGGCCGGCCGGCTGGAGCTGCGCGTGGCGCCGGACGGCTTCGAGCGCCGCGTGCGCATCGACGCCGGCCCGGAACGCTACCTGTTGTACATCGGCACCACCGCCGGCACCGGCGCCGGGCATGTGCGCGTGGACGGAGAGGACGAGGTGTGGACGGTCGACGGCGTGGCCCCGTGGCAGGTGGCCGCCGGCCGGGCAGACTGGGTCGATCCGGTCTACCTGCGCGTCGAATCCGATCGGGTCGCCGCCTTCGAGCTGGTGAACGCGGCAGGCCGGTTCCGCTTCGAGCGGTCGGACGGGGGGTGGACCTCGCCCGTGCCGGGTGCCGGCGAGGTCCTGGACCAGGATCGCGTGACCGCCTTCGTGGACCGGGTGAGCACGCTGCGGATGCGCCGGCCGCTCGGGACCGAGCCGCCCGGCGACTACGGGCTGGCCGAGCGTGCGGCGGTCGTGCGGCTCGCTCTGAGCCCGGACGGGGACGGGGAGGCACGGACCCTGGAACTCCTGATCCTGGCCGGCGGGGACGACGAGTACGACTACGTCGTGAAGAGCTCCGATTCGGAGTACTATGTGGAGGTACCGAGCTTCAC
>JAPOQV010000133.1 GCA_026710565.1 Spirochaetaceae bacterium
CGGCCGGCACCATGCGGAAGCCCGGCTCGTAGAACGCGTGGTCGAAGTCGGCCAGCCCGTCCGACACCGTGTGCGCCGGCCTCAGGAAGGTGGTGCGGTACGGGCTCGGCCCGCGCGCCTCGATCCCCTGCTCGGGCAGCAAGGGAGCCCCTTCCGGGTCGAGCGCCGCGGCCCCGCACAGCATCAGGGCGCCGCCGCCGGCCACGTAGTCGCGCAGGGCCGCGCGCAACCCCTGGTCCACCGGGGTGTTGGAGAGCACGACCACAACCGGATAGCGGTCCAGTCGCGTTTTCGGCGGCACGACGTCGAACTGCAGCCGGAGTTGCTGCAGGACGCAGGTGGCGCCGAGCCCTGCCGCTCCCGGGCGGTCGCCCAGATCCGGGTCCGTCATCACGGCGATCTCGCTCTGCAGGCGCCCGCCGGCGGTCACCTCCTGGCACCGCTCGATGTAGCGGTACACGCCCCCGATCAGGTCGTAGACGGCGGGGTCGGGGACGCCTCGCGGGTGCAGCAGGTCGCCCACCCCCAGGGTCATCCCCTGGCTCAGGATCTGGCAGCACTCGTACTTCAGCGCCGCACGCGGTTTCAACCCGGCGTTGTCGCCCCAGCTCTTGAAGAAGCGGCCGGTGTGGCTGAGCGTCGGCAGGCCCAGCGGCCGTACGAAGCGGGCCACGTACGGGAAGTAGGCGTATCCCCAGCCGCCGGTCGGCAGCGCCTCGATCTCGATGTGGCGCAGGAACCGCTTCTCCATGTGCAGGTTGGTCTTGGGCCGTGAGTTGAACCAGATGCCCGGATGGCCCGCGCCGCGGCCGGCGGCCTCGACCATGCCGGAAAAGCGCTTCATGTATGCCATCGCCCCCTCACGCGCGTAGCGGTCGCGATCGGCTTCCGACCGCGGGTCCAGGCGGCGTTTCGCCATGCCGGCCAGCGCCCACTTGGACACGCTCGGCTGGTCCCAGCACATGTCCAGGAAGATGCCGTCCACCGGCGCGTAGCGGCGCAGCACCTCCTCGACCAGTCCGGCCAGGTAGTCCTGGTACGGGCTGGACATGTCCAGGACCTGCCAGCCGGCGTTGAGCGCCTCCGGCGGCCGCGGCGGCGGGTCTGCCGGCAGGCGCTTCACCCTCCGGCCCTCAGGATCGACGGCCACCCACTCCGGGTGCTCGTCAGCCGCGTACTCGTTCACCTGCCCCGACAGGTAGATCGGAGCGCGGATGCCGCGCCGGTGCAGGGCGTCGATCTGCACGCCGGTCAGGTCGAGTTCGGCCGGCAGGGAGGGGTGGCGGCACGGGTGCGAGGTGCGGAAGTAGGCGTGGCCGTGGTGGCAGAGTCCGAACACGGTCACGCTGTCGACGTGCGCTTCGGCGAAGCGGTCGGCGAAGGCGTCCGCGTCGAAGTCACGCGCCACGTCCGGGATGTGCCGGCTGGTGTGGAAGTCCAGGTGGATGGTTCGGGACGGGAACTCCTGAATGTGGGAAGGCACGAGCTGTCTCCTTATGGGGTCGAGGTCAATCGCTTCTCCAGCGGCGTGCGGAAGCGGGGTGTGATCACCGTGCCGGCAAGCCACACGCGCAGGCGCTCGGCCTCCGCGGCGATCGTTCCTTGTATACTTGGTAAGACCGATTCGAGCAGTTCGACGGCGATCGTGCCGTCCGCGCGCTGCGCCCAGCCGCCGACGATGCGGCCGTCGGCCCAGACGGTGGGACCGGCATTGCCGTTGCGATCGAACAGCAGCTCCTGGTGGTCGCCCAGATACCAGGAACGCTCCTTCCAGCCCATCACCGTCGGGTCCAGCGCCGGCAACAGCGCCACCCAGCCGTCCGGCTGCGCCACGGGTTCCAGGTCCTCCGCCAGCGCGTATCCGGTGCCGGTGTCCAGGTCGACCTCGACCGCGCCGGCCGCCGCCAGCGCGTGACGGGTCTGGCGTTGCGGCCACCCGGTCCACCACGCGAGGTCCGTCAGGGTGCCCGGGCCGAATGCTTCCAGCCAGCGCCGCACCAGCTCCGCGCGCGCCTCCTCGGGCTCCATCGCCGGCAGGCCTCCGTCGAGCCAGTCGGCGGTTGCCGCCCACCGGTACTGGCTGGAGATCCATGTCCCGCGCGGCCGCCCGCGGACGATGCGCGCCTCCGTTGCCAGCAGGAACAGCAGTCGCGTGGACAGACCCACGGTGCCGGCCCACGTGCGGCCCTCGCCGAAGCTGAGCCGTGCCGTGAGCTCGGGGACGGCGGCGGTGAGCTCCTTGGCGGTCGCTTGGCCCCGTTCGCCGAGTGCCGACAGCGTCCGCCGCATCACTCTCGACAACCACCGGTCGGGGTGCGGATCGATCCCCTGATCGCCGATCAGCTTGAGTAGCCGGCGGCGTTCCGCCGGCGCCAGTGCGCGCGTGCAGGCGGCGTCGATCACCGCCGCCAGGTCGCGCGGCACCACGAACATGGTGCGGCGCATCCCCAGCAGCCGCACGACCGAGCGCTGCTCGTAGAGCGCCCCCTCCATATCGGCGACCTTGAAGTCGCTCACGCGGCTCCATGCGCTCAGATAAACGCTGACCGGGTCGCTGGAGTGCAGTCCGACCAAGTCGGCCGCCGCTGTCGTCACGTCCGGCGCTGGCGTGGCCAGGTGCTGTCGCACCGCGAGCCGGGCACGCCGCTCGGCCACGTCGATGCGTCGGCGTGCGGTGGGGGGAGCCATCGCGTCGCATGGTAGCCTGGAGGATGCCGTGGTTTCGCTCGAAGGGGGCACTTCCCCATGAAGGTTGAAGTGGCAACCTTCAAGCGGCAGGCAACTCGAGTCCTCGCTGAGCTGAAATCGTCCGGCGAGCCGATTCCTATCACCGAACATGGCAAACCGGCTGGATACCTGGTCAGCGCGGAGCTCTACGAAGCGATGCAGCGCAAGATGCGCATTCTGGAAGGCATCACCGGCGGAGAGCGCGCGTTGCGTGACTGCAGGACCTACGTCCAATCTGAAGTGGAGCAAGAGATGGGAGAGTGGCTCGACTGATCTTGGCGCAGCCGGCCTCGATCGCCCGAACGACGGAATCCGGGTGCGCGATGAGCCTCCAGCGCGGCAACGCCAGCGGGTAGCGACGTACGCCGCGCGGGCCGCGCTCGTCTCTGTCCTGCTGCTGCCGGCCTGTTCGACGGCGCAGCAGAGCTTCACCCCGACCGCGGACTCGTTTCCGCAGGAGCCTCGGGCCGAGCGCATCGCTGTGGACCAGCTTGCAGGCGGCGGACCGCTGCGCGTGGGCGCCAAGCGAATCGGTCCCTACGTCGACCGGGTGTTTCGCGACTCGCTCGGCCGCGAGGTGCTGCTGCGCGGCTACAACTGGAGTTGCCCCGCTTTCGTGGACACATAGACAGTGAGGCACGGAGGAGGGAGCTACGATGGCGAGAACGCATCAAGCGTATCCACCTGAGATCCGCGAGCGGATGGTCGAGTTGGTGCAGTCCGGGAGGACGCCGCAGGAATTGGCTCGGGAGTACGAGCCGTCGGCAGGGTCGATTCGCAACTGGGTGGCCCAGCATGAACGCGACGGAGGGCAGCGCAGCGACGGACTGAGCACCGACGAGCGCCTGGAGCTGCGGCGGCTGAGGCGCGAGAACAAGCAGCTGCGAACGGAACGCGACATTCTAAAAAAAGCAGCGGCTTGGTTCGCGCGGGAGAGCGACTCGATCCCCGGGAGGGATTCGAGTTCGTAAAGGCGAATCAGGCCGCCTGGCCGGTGCGTACCATGTGTCGGGTAATGGGTCTCTCCCGCAGCGGCTACTACGCATGGCTGGGCCGCAAGCCGTCGGCGCGAGCGCGGCGGGATGCGCGGTTGACCGAGCGGATCAAGGAGATCTGGGGCGGCAACTACGAAGTGTACGGGCGACCGCGCATCCACGCCGAGTTGCGCGAGGAAGGCAAGCGGATCGGCGCGAAGCGGGTCGGGCGGCTGATGCGCGCGGCCGGGATCGTGGGCGTCAGCTGCAGGCGTTCGACGAAGACCACCACGCGCGAGCAGCGCGCTGCCCGCGTGGCTCCGGATCTGGTGGATCGGGACTTCAGCGCCGCCGCAGCCGATCAGCTCTGGGTGGCTGACATCACCTATGTCAGGACGTGGACGGGGTTTCTGTACGTGGCGGTGGTGCTGGACGCCTTCAGCCGCCGTGTGGTGGGCTGGGCGATGGCCGCACACTTGCGCACCGAACTGGTCCTGGACGCGCTGAACATGGCCCTCTGGCAGCGCCGTGCGCACGGGGTGATTCATCACAGCGACCAGGGCTCGCAGTACACGTCGATCGCCTTCGGGGCGCGGTGCAAGGAAGCTGGCGTGCGCCCGTCGACCGGCTCGGTGGGCGATGCGTACGACAATGCGCTCTGCGAGAGCTTTTTCGCGACCCTGGAGTGCGAGCTGCTGGATCGGCGCAGCTTTCGCAACCACGCCAAGGCGCGCCTGGCGATCTTCGAGTTCCTCGAAGGCTTCTACAACCCTTCTTGATAGCGCACATCTTCCTATATTGTTTCTCCAAATAGACTTTTCTGATCCGGCTCCGGTGCCGCGGGGTGCAGGCGGTGGGCACGGGCGGATCTCGCGATCTCTTGGCCGCTGGTCCCCTCAAGCTCCTCGCGGCTGAACAGCCATGGCCCGTCGCTCAACGGGTGAAGGGCCTCGATTCTCCCTTGCTCGGCCGCGATGCGCAGGGTGCGCGGCGCAACGCCTGCCAACGCCGCTGCGTTGCGAAGGTTGAGCCAAGGTTCGTTGCCGGATTCGTCAGGACGGAACACCGGGATCTTGTACGTCGAGCGCAAGGCGGTCACCCGTGCACGGGTCCACCGGTTTCCGTTACCCGTCGTCAGACCGTTGCGGTTCAGGAACCCGGCGATGACGTCATCTTTTGCGATCAGCGCAAGGGTACGTACTGCCTCAACCGTATCGCTCGGGGCGCTGTTACGCTGTCCGCGCCGACGCTTGGGCAGGCGATGCTCGGTATGGGCGCCACCAGCCCAGTGCAGCACCAGCACGATCTCGGCGGTATCGTCATCGATGTCCCCAACGGCCTCTTCGAGGACCGTGCGCACGATCCGCTTCTTCAATCGAACATCGGTGCTCGGCGCCGCCCACACCGTGGCGAAGTCGGCAGCCAGTGTGGTGAATGAGACCGCCTCGACATCGGCCGGTCGCGGCGCGGCCGCATCGTGGTGCGCGATCCGCTTCTCGATGTCGGCGACTCGGACCAGGGCGCTGTTCCAGCGGGATTCCAGCTCGCCGGTCACCAGTCGGTTCTCCGGGTCCGCGGCATCGTACTGGCGAAGTGCCCGTTCGGCCGCATAGCGGGCGGCCTCGAGGTCGCGCATCATGTGTTCGCGCGCTTGGTCGCGTCGGGCGACCGTCTGTGTCTCGGCCGCCAAGGCCGCTTCCACAGCGGCCGGCTGGATCACGGCCAGCACCGCTTCCTCGACCGTGTCATCCACGCGCAGGCCGCCGAAGCCGATGCAGTTCGGTTCGCCGCAATCCAGCCGTCCGCGGATACAGGTATAGCGGGGAATGTTGCCGTGCTTGCCCGTGTACTGGACGGTCATCTTGCGTCCGCAGCGCCGGCAGCGCACCAGTCCGGACAGCAACGCCGCTCCATGCTTGGGGGCACCGCGCGTGCCGGCAGACGGAATGTTGTCGCTCACCATCATGCGGATCGCTTCGGCGCGGTCCCACTCGACGTAGCCCTCATGCGTGCCGGGCTTCAGAGCCAGCCATTCGTCACGGGCCTTGCGCCGCATGCCCACTTTCGCACCAGCGCCATCATAGCGCACGGTCACACCGGTCCTGCCGTAGGCGTACGCTCCGCCATAGGCAGGGTGGGCGATGACCCGATAGATCGTCGAATAGCGTGGGCGCTTCCAGACGATCTCGCCGTTGTCCTGCCGGGCTGGCAGGTCGAGCCCGTGCTCCAGGAACCAGAGCAGGGCTTGGCGCACGCTGCCCAACTCGGCCACCTTGTCGATGATGAGGTGGATCGCCTCCTGCACCCGCCGGTCGGGGTCCTTCTCCAACCGGTCACCGACCTTGACGAACCCGACCGGGGCGGCTACCACGAGCTCGCCGCGCTTTGCTTTCGCATGGCGGGCTGCAAGCGAACGCTGGCGCAGCAGATCGAGCTCGTACTCGTTGAGGCTTCCCTTGAGGCCAAGGAGCAATCGGTCATTGCCCAGCCGGGGCGCATAGACGGCCTCCTGATCGATGAGTAGCGTGTCGACGATCCGGCACATCTCCACCAACTGTTGCCAGTCCCGGCTGTTGCGGGCGAAGCGCGAGACCTCTCGCGCGGCGACCGCCCCCACGTGGCCCAGACACACTTCGGCGACCATGCGCTCGAAGCCGGCACGCGCTGTACCGTCGGCCGCGGAGCGGCCCAGATCATCGTCGATCACCTCGATATCGGACCAGCCAAGCCGCGTGAGGCGCTCGCGCATGGCGTATTGCAGCGCCTGACTCTCCCGATTATGCGTCACCTGATAGGCCGATGATTGCCGCACGTACAGGACCGCCTTGCGCGCCTGATGTTGGGCCCCAATCTTCTCAACGGTCATCTGTGTCCCTCTCCGGGCCGGGCATCTCGCCGCGCGCATGCGCGATCAGGACACGCGCGAGCAGACCGACCACCCGCCGGCGGGTCCGCTCCGGAAGGTGGTCCCAGATCGGTGGACTCGGCGCAAACAGATCGAGCGTACGGTTCGGTCGAATTCCGCGGCGGTTGGCGTCCATGGTGGCCTCCTGGTTTCGCACCAGCAGAGGGTACCGCCGCAGAGTCCGGCATCTCGTCGCCGCCCAGCGACGCCCCAACCTCAGCGAGCAACGCGCGCAGCGCTTTCAAGGCGTCCACGCTGGCTACGGGCTCGGTCCGATGGCGCATGTCCCGACACCACACCGCGTCGAGCATCCATACCGGTATCTCCAGCGCACGCACCGCAGTCTCGCCGTCCACCACCGTGCACCGCGCTATCGCGCCCGTCGGCCGTCGAATCACGTTATGGACTCGGACGAACCTTCCAGCCCAAGGATGCCAAGGGTAGACAACCTCTCGTTCCTCGGAGAAACCGGTACCGGTACCGTGGGCGTTGTGTCGTTGGGTTGTACAACGAAGTGCGCCCGCACTCGGCGCTGGCAGGCCACACGCCGGATGAGGCGTACCGGGGCGGCGTGACAGACTTCGCACAGGAGGTGGCATAACCACGATGATTGAAAGGCGGCACGAGGAGGCTGCGAGGTCCCGGGGTCGAACGGCCAGCACGAACAGCGGAGAGTTATCCACAAAGTTCACAGGCTCA
>JAPOQV010000134.1 GCA_026710565.1 Spirochaetaceae bacterium
GAGCCGATGCGCTGCACCTCGCCGGAGTCCAGGAAGCGCAGCAGCCGCGTCTGCGCGCCGGGCGGCAGCTCCGCTACCTCGTCCAGGAACACGGTGCCGCCGGCCGCGGCCTGCAGCTTGCCCGGGTAATCCGCATGCGCCCCGGTGAAGGCGCCCCTGGCGTGCCCGAACAGCTCGCTCTCGATGAGGCTCTCCGGCAGGGCGCCGCAGTCGACCTTGACCAGCGCCTGGTCGCTGCGGCGCGACAGACCGTGGATGTAGCGCGCGGTGACCTCCTTGCCGGTTCCGCTTTCACCGGTGATCAGCACCGCGGCGTCGGTGGCCGCCACCTTGCGGCAGTCCTCGGCCAACGCGCGCATGCTCTGTGATGCGAAGACCGGCACGGTGTCGGCCAGGGCGGCCAGGCGTACCTGCCGATACCGGGCAGCGTTGCCCACGGTGATCGCCAGCCGCTCGGCGGTGAGCGGCTTCTCCAAGTAGTCGAAAGCACCGCAACGCACGCAGTCGACCGCTTCCTCGGCGGTGGCGACGCCGGACATGATGATCACCGGCACCAGCGGATGCTCCGCCAGCAGCCGCTCCAGGACGTTCCGGCCCTTGACGCTGCCCAGGTACAGGTCCAGCAGCACGACGTCGACGTCCGCGGTCAGCGCCGCGGTCCAATCGGACGGAGGCGCGCAGCGCGCATCCATCCCGCGGCGGCCCAGCACCATGGAGACGCTGCGGCCGACGTTCCGGTCGTCGTCGACGATCAGTACGGTGGTAGGCATGGAGTTGCCGGTTACCGGAACGCCATCTCGACGGTCGTCCCCTGCCCGGGGCGGGAGCGCATGGTCACGCGGATGCGGTGGGCGGCGGCTACCTTCCGCACGAAGCCGAGGCCGACGCCCATACCGCTCTCCCTGGTGGTGTAGTAGTCGTCGAAGGCGCGGTCCTGCTGCTCCTGCGTCATCCCGGCGCCACGGTCGCGTACGGTGATCATCGCCGGCCGCTTGCTGACCGAGACGGTGATCGAACCGTAGTCGCTGCCGGCAGTGGCGTCGATGGCGTTCTGGACGAGGTTGGCCAGCGCCTGCTCCAGCAGGGTGCGATCGGCCTGCACCAGCACCGGATGGCCGGGCACCGCGATCCGCACCCCCGGGTAGCCGCCTACAAGCTGCTGCGCCAGCAGGGCGACGTCGAGTTCCGCGAGTTCCGGCTTGGGGAACCGATAGAGCGTGACGAACCGGTCGAGGATCGCCTCCATCCGGGACGCTTCCTCTCGCAGCATGGCGGCGATCGAACGGGTGTCGTTGGCCGGCCCGCCCTCAGCAAGCTGATCGGCTCCCAGGCGGATCGGGGTCAGCGAGTTGCGGAACTGGTGCGTGAGATAGCGGCCGATGTTGGCTCGCTCCATGTTCGTGATCCGGTCGCGGTAGTCGTTCAGGGCGATGACCAGTCGGTTGAAGCTGTGCTGCAGGGCTCGAATCTCCCGCGGACCGCGGGCCGGCACGTCGATCGGTGACGGATGGTCGGTCAGCCGCCGCATGTGCTCGGCCAGCCTGGACAGCGGTGTGACGACCCACCGGAACGAACCGAACCACAGGAAGGAACCGGCAAGAATTCCGAACAGCCCCGCGGCTCCCACGGTGACCAGGACGGTGCGGCCGACCGCGGCTTGCACCACCTCGGCTCCGGCGAGCAGCCCGCCGGCCGCATCGAGCTGCTGCGACGCCTCCTCCAGCAGCGTCCGAGCGTCCGCCACCGCCTCGGCCGCATGCGCGTTCCGCACGGCGGTGCGCGCCTCCTGCAGGTGCGCGGCGGCCCGCGCGGCATCCGCCGGGGCGGTGAGCCGGGCGATCGATCCGACTGCAGCCAGCGTGACGGCGGCGACCGCGGCCAGGGTCAGGGCGATCAGGCCGAGTGCATATCCCCTCATGGCTCCTCGGGGACCAGCACCGACGTGCTCGGCACGACCCCCGACCACAATGCACCGGGCGTCGCCCCCGTGAACGTCGGGGAGCGATGCGCGCGCCTTGATGACCGCCAGTCCCGGCCCGACCGCTCCGAGCGTCACGGTCGCCGAACCGAGCAGCTTCGCCGCCGCCTCCAGGGAACCGGCCCAGGACACCTCCTCGCCACGGTGCACCTCGTAGCGGCCGGTCAGGCTGTGGAACCGGACCACGTTGCGGCTGACCAGCCGGAGCTTGTTTCCCGACCGGGGAAAGTAGCGGAGCTCGAATTCGATCGCTATCCGCGCCGAGCTCTGGATCAGCTCGCCCACCTGATCGGTCAGATGGCCGTGCAGGTGGACGGTGATGGTGATGCTCTCGGCAGGGTCGATCCGAACCTCCGGCGGATCCAGACCGACCTCGACGACGCCGATCAGTCCCAGCGTGACCGCCGTGGAGCGGAGCAGGCCGTCGATCAACGATCCCAGGTCCAGGCCGCTACTCCCAGCGGAACAGCGCCGCCGAAGCCACGGTGCCGGCCAGCAGCATGCCCAGCAGAACCAGACCCGACAGCCAGTTCCAGCCGACGCCGAACCACAGGTCCTGCAGCAGGTCCACGACGTGGGTCAGGGGCAGCCAGCGGGCAACCTCGCGAACATTCCCGGGCATGGTCTGAAGCGGCATGGCGGCGCCGGAGAGGAACATCAACGGAAAGTAGAGCGCCATCCCGACCGCCTGAGCCACGCGTTCGCTCCGCACCAGGCTGGCAAGGACGTAGCCGACCCCCAGGAACGCCAGCGTGCTCAGGGTGAACCCGCCGAGCACGGCAGCCCAGCTACCGCCGAAGCGCAGGCCGAACACCAGTGTGGCCACGATGATCACCAACCCCATGCCCAGCAGGGCGCTGCCGAAGTGGACGCTCACGTCGGCGGCGAAGTAGACCAGCGGGCGCAAGGGCGTGGCCTGATACCGCCTCAGCAGCTTCTGCCTCCGGTCCGCCGCCGTCGTGATCGGGAGACCGATGAGCCCGACTGTGCCGATCACGATCGCGGCCAGCGCCGGCACGTAACTGTCGATGTATCCGAATCCCGGAGGCGTGAACGGACCGCCCGGATCGTTCCCCCAGATGAAGCCGAACAGCAGCACCAGCAGCACCGGGAACGCCACGGTGAAGAACAGCGCGATC
>JAPOQV010000135.1 GCA_026710565.1 Spirochaetaceae bacterium
GCCCCGTCAGGGCCCGCCGCCGCCCCGCCGAACGCCTCCGCGACGCCGTGGAGGAGGTGTTCGGAGGGCTGGAGACGGTGGACACGGGCGAGGCCAGGCGCCACTGGCGGCTGCGGACGCCGACGCTGGGCGAGATCTACATCACCGTGCTGGCCAGGCTGTTCACCGCATCCGAGGGCGATGCGCCGTCACCGGAAGCCATCGCGAGGGAGTTCAAGGCTCGCATGGCGAACCGCGGTCAGGAATCGGCGTCGGGATCGCGCGCATGACCGGGGCGCCTCCTCTACGATGAGGATCGCGAAGCGCCACGAAGGAGACGGCTGAGTGCCTTACGACCGGGCGGCGGACATCGTGCGGCTGGCGATCCGGCTGCAGGGGAGCTGGCGCGGCCTGACCCTGGACGACATCCAGCGCGATCTCGATGTCAGCCGCCGCACCGCCGAACGCCTCCGCGACGCCGTGGAGGAGGTGTTCGGAGGGCTGGAGACGGTGGACACGGGCGAGGCCAGGCGCCACTGGCGGCTGCGGACGCCGACGCTGGGCCCGCTGGTCTCTCTCTCGGCGGAGGAGTTGGCAGAGCTCACCGCCGCCGCTGACGCGCTCGACCGCGCCGGCCTGGACGAGCGCGCCGCCATGCTCCGCGGCCTCGATGACAAGCTGCGCGCCCTGCTGGAGGCCGAGGCACGGAGCGGGATCGAGCCCGACGTGCAGGCGCTGACCGAAGCCGAGGGGCTGGCGATGCGCCCGGGGCCGCGGCCGCGCCTGGACGATGGCCTGCTCGCGTTGCTGCGCGAGGCGATCACGGTCAGGCACGTGGTGGCGTTCGACTACGCGACGCGTGCGACCGCGCCGCGGGCGACCGCGCAGCCCACCCGGCGGCGCGTCGAGCCCCACGGCCTGATCTACGGCAACCGCGCGTTCCTGATCGGCCCGGCCGAGGGAGAGGCCGACCTGCGGATGTGGCGCCTGGCGCGCATGAGCGCGGCCGAGCTCACCGGCGACGCGTTCGAGCGCGACCCGGCGTTCGACCTGGACCGGTTCTCCCGGCGGTCCTTCGGGACCTTCCAGGAAGAGCCGGTCGCGGTGGTGCTGCGCTTCGCCGCCGGCGTGGCCGAGGACGTGGCCGAGTTCGTCTTCCACCCCGACCAGACCGTGGAGCCGAACGACGACGGCTCGACGACCGTCCGCTTCACCGCAGGCGGCGTCGAGGAGATGTGCTGGCACCTGGTCACGTGGGGAACGGCGGTCACCGTCGAGCGCCCCGCGCGCCTGCGCCGGCGCCTGCACGAGATGTGCGCCACCCTCGCCGCCCACCACGGAGCCGCGTCATGAGCACCACTCCCCTGCCCGAGCACCTGCGACGGTTCCCCTGCATGCATCCCTGGATCGGCAGCCGCTACCGCGACGAGCGCCACAAGCGCCTCCTGGTCATCGGCGAGAGCCACTACCTGCCGCCCGAGTCGACCATCCACCACGACCCCGCCCGCTGGTACCGCAGCAGCCAGGCCGATCTGAGCGAGGAGGAGGTCCGTTGGGCCTCTACCATCGGCAACATCACCGGCCGCTGGACCCGTGCTCACCGAATCTACCGTGCGATCCAGGACGAGATCGCCCGGATCCTGACGGAGAGCGGGATCACGCCCGACCCCTTCCCCCTCAACCACATCGCCTACTGCAACTACTTCCTTCGCCCGGCCCCGACGGCCGGCGGCAGCATGGAGGGCAACGAATGCCAGCACGATCTCAACGCAGCCGAGGCCGTGCTCCGTTGGTTCATCCTGAGCCACTGCCCGGAGCTGTCGATCGTCACCTCACGCTTCGCCGGTCGACTCGCTGCGAACGCGTTGCAGGAGAGCGGAATTCCACGCCTCAGTACCCCCCAACCTCACACCTCCTGGTGGAACAGGGCTGCCCCCAGCTACGGCAACGTCCGCGGGCGAGACCTGTTTTGCATCTTCCTCCGGAACCACATGTGGGTGAACAAACCGATAGCCTGCAATGGCTGAGGCGACACTGGTTGCGACACTGCCCTGATTGATTCGGTATCAGTGTCGCAAATTGCGTCACTGACATAGATTGAATAGGAGAGGACGAAGAGCCGCCTTGACAATCCGTTCGGAGTTGAACGAGAGTGAGCGCCCATGTGGCCAAACGGTGAGCGATGAACAAATTCAGGGGCTGAATCTCAAGCGAGGCAAGTTTCACGGTGAGGAGCTGCGCTCACTCATGGCACGGCAAACGTTGAAGCGGGCAGTCCACTTCTTGGCGCTATTCCTTAGCTGCCTTGAAAACGAACATCCCTCCGGATCCGACCCGGGGAGGACGTTGCACGCTAACGCAAGACAGTGGCGTGTATTAGGCCAACTGGATTGTCATGTTCGAGCTACCTTAAGGTCGCCTTGTTCGGCATGATCGCGGTAGCTCCAGCGGCAGCGGTGTGGACCATCACCGGGTTAGGTGCGCTCATTGTCTCTGTTTCGGCATATCGTCTTATCAAAGGGTTGATCCGCCGGCTATCTGGGCAGAGAATATTAGTTATCGGAGCTACGGGTGTTGGAAAGTCAGCGCTGATCTACTTCCTGGGCGGAAAGACGAAACCAGGAACACAAACTGACCAGCCACAGAAATTCAAATCCTTTGTCGCGGAAGCATCAGATGACAAATTGTACATAAGGGAAGGTTACGATGTCCCCGGAGGCGACTCCTATTATGGCGTGTGGAAACGCGACTTCTTGGCCGCTGATTTTGTCTTCTATCTTATTGATGTCGATAGGATACAACGCGAAATGAACGACGACTATCGGACGACCATTTCCATCCATCGAAGTCGCATACGGAGGTGGTTCGGCGAAGCGAAGCAGGAGAATCCTCGGAAGCTCCTTATTGTCGGGACGCACTACGATAGGCTTCCTGCAGGCCAGCGGTCCCATGGGCCTCCGAGGTGCCTAGTTGATTTCAGAATGGCCCTGGTTGAACACTCCAACCGAACGGAGATCGTGTTTGGAAGCTTGAAGAACCGCACTAGAGCCAAGAGGCTCATAATCAAGATCGTGAAGACGATCGAGCGTGCTATGGAAGACGGATAGCATACGATGCGTGACGACGAGTTGCACTCCGATGCCTCGGAATTGTTTTTTCATTCACAGAGCCTCCATCATGACAGGCCGGACCATGTCCAAGTTGGCGGAGAACGCGTAGACGGCACTCTCCAGCGGCGAGAACTGGCTCAGAACATCAATGAGGTGTCTCGGAGTGGAAGGCGCTTGCAGGATTACCAGTGCTGCCATTCCTCCGAGTCAGGTGTCGTGGCCCCGGTTTTCTATAATGATCGTTTCACTTTGCGGATTCGTGTGGAAGAACTGGATGACGCGGGCAGGGAGACGGCAATCGTTTGCTACGGACGTATGCCGAGAGAGTCATCAATGGATTGGGTGTGCCGCGCCATGACGGAAACACAGGCGTTCGCTGATAGAATAGGTAGAACTATTTCCTGCGATACGCGAAAGGAAATGCGGAAATCCTTTGAGACTCTTTTGAAGACGCACGGCAGCCTAAGGAACAGCCTAAAGCGTCTTCTAAGACGTTTCGTTGTACTGGCTCTTCGATGGATCAGGCGGATTGGGGTTACCAAATGACTAGAGAGTGGCCGACTAGGGGGTGGCCTCGTGAATCGTGGCGTCGTAGGACGGTGTTGGTGTTAGGTATCGAAGACATTGATCATCTAGGCAATGAGGGCGGAGGAGATGTTCTTAGCGACGATGAGTTGCTCATTATCCCCTATCCGCTGGACGGAGATAGTGAGGCCGTAAGTAGCCTTGTGAGTGGGCTTGGATCGCATCCCCGTAGAGGCGATGTTCTTGTCCAGAGTCCCTACGGAAGCGAAATATACGAACGACTGGAGGATAGCGTGCGGACCTTCGCTAAAGAGAAAAGCAAGTGTGTTTCTCGTATATGTCAGGTGTTGGGGGCACGCAAGGTGAAGTTCTCGGAAACCGCAGAATATGTAGAGGAATCACTGAACACGAGTTCAGTGAAGGGTTCTGCAACCGTAAGGGGAGGGCCTTTATTAGGGGGCAGCGGCTCGGCGAGCTACTACTCGGAGTTCGAGCGGAGCTTGCTAGAAGAGATCAAGTTGCAGTTCAAGGACACTTTCGTGGGTGGAGAGCCGGACGTGCCGGAAGCTGAGAGACTTCTGAAAAAAAACAACCTGACTAATGACGTGGACCTGTGCAGGTTGATAGAGATGCGAGGCGACCCGACGAATCCTTTGAAGCGTACGTCGATCAGACTCGTGTTTGTCGAGGCAGACAGCTACATGAAGAGGACGCTGGCGAGTCTTGATGTGGAGGCGATGTATGACGTTGCATCGGCGTCTCTTGGTGTACAGGGGGAGCAGAAAGAACGGTGGAAACGATTGATGCGCCACAAATTGAACCTAATAATCGAATTCTAGTTGATTTCCCTCTCCGAAAAAACGCATAACTTCGATCCCGCGCTGGTCACCGATCCGCCTTGGCGAACCATCTCGGATCACCAGTTCAAGCCACTTTCTCGACCCCAGCGCGAATAAAGCTAGGGTTTAGATCAGGGTAAGATCACTCCTCCCACCCTCTCTGGACTATCCAGGAGCAATTGATTGAGATAGGGTCTCGACATACGGCCTACAGAATGGATCGTTAGCGAGAAAGGATGACCAGTCCTCAAATGACGTCGGACTAGAGACTCGAATAGATACGAGACGCGTGTCTCCCCAAGTAGCTATCTTTGGAAACGCTCTAGATATTTTGAACGGCCGTCTTCTGAAATCACACTCGGGAAGTGCGCGCGTTAGGTGGTCTCCTGACGTAAAGCATACAAGGCAAAACGCAGGGCGCATTGTTTGGATCAGTTCCTTGAAGACGACGCCGCCTCTATACATGTCATCATTGTTCGGAAACGCGTCTCCGGCTATTGGGTCAGAACGAAGAAAGAAATTGTGAAATGCAACTGATGTCCATAGCGGTCGAATTGGTGGCGGGGCTTGAGCGCCTATCGCTGACACGAGAATCCTGTTCAAATTGGCGACAAACGGTGTCTGATCTATGGCGTCGATACCCTGTTGGCAGATAACGCGACGCGTGAAGTCAGGGAAACGCTCGGGGTTGTATCCATTCCAATGATGGTGGTTGCGGCCGACTATGAGGAACTTGGTCCTGTCGTAGTATCGCCCCACCCATGGAAACCATGTAAGGCGATTTTCGAAACGATCGAAACGCCCATCGTAAGATGTTGTGCCGAAGTCGCCGTAACTTGTGCTCATCTCATTGAATGGTGTAGCCAATAGTCTGATTCAAACTGATAATCTGAGCATAGAGTAACACTCTGACGTTGTCAAGGGAGGAGGGGCCAGTAGGCCAGTACGTCACCTGGGACGAATACGATCAGCAGGTGATCGCCAACAACGCAAACATGAGAGGCATCATGGTCCGAGGCTCCGTGCGGCGCGGCGCTGCTGGCCGGTCTGCTCAGGTGCGGTAAGTGCGGACTACGGATGTCGGGGTGCTCAAGTCAACCACGGTGGCAGCGCCTGTACCAGCATCGGTGCCGTGCGGCTGGAGCGGATGTCCGCGCAAGCGGTCCTGGAAGTGGTATCGCCGCTGGGTGCCACCGACTTCGGCCGTCCGGCTGCGTGCCTGAACCGGCTCGGCGCGCGGCTCGTTTTGCGGCGCGCCGGCGGACCTTCCCCGGCCAACCGGCCAACTCGGTAGGGCGTTTCCTGCCTCCCGCTGGTGCCCGCCGCGCTTACCGTGGTCGGCGTGCCGCTCAGCACCGGCAGGGAAAAAAAACGGCTCACAAGCGCCGCCGGATCGCCCCCCGGTCTCCTCGTAGCGCGGCGCGCCGGTCTGCACTTTCGGACCGGTCGTTGGAGTAACTGCGCTGCCTGGCTACCGGTGGAGCAGACGCTTGCGGAAGTCGGCCTCGCAGACGCAGGAGGAGGCGGCCTCGACGATGGCGTGGGCGGGCAACTCGGCGAAGCCGGGCACGCCGGGGAACTCGGCCGAGACCTCGATGCCGCGTGCTGCCAACAGCGCCCGCGCCAGTTCGGCGCGGCCTTCCGCATGACCCGCCGCCCGGCTCCGACGCCGCTGCGCGCCCAGCAGCGGGTCGTCGTCCGGGCCGGTGCCTTCCCGCTCCCCGAGCACCGCCCCCACCCGCTCCAACACCGCGCTCGTCTCCGCCGAGAACGTTTCCTCGTTCAACGCCGCGTGAATCTCGACCGCCGTCCAGCCGGGAAACGCGCGGCTCGCCGCCGACGTCCGATACGCTCCATCCACCAGCAGGTAGATCGTCAGTGCCGACCGCCGGCCCCGCGGGGGGGTCGCCCGGCGCGCCTCCGGCACCTCGAACCCCACCCC
>JAPOQV010000136.1 GCA_026710565.1 Spirochaetaceae bacterium
GCAGGCCGGCGACCGCGGGGCGGCCGCCGGACCGCGGGGGGCGACCAGCCGCCGTCGCGTCCGGCTCGGGACTACGGTCGGGCTCGGCCATCCATCCGTGCTATTCGCCGTCGAGCAGGTACAGGTAGGTCGAGTCCAGTCCGTTCAGGGTGTCGTAGAACACGTTGCCCCACTTGTTGCGCACCGCCACGAAGCGGAACGGGTAGACGATGTACATCTTCGGCACCTGGTCGAGCAGGATGCGCTGGTACTCGTCGTAGATCGCCTTCGCCGCCTCCTTGTCGATCGTGAAGCGGCCCTCGTTGTAGAGGTAGTCGACGCGCGCCTCCCAATCCGTGTACGGCTCCTCCTGCAGCGGATGCCACAGGTGGAAGTTGCCCTTGGACTGCCACACGTTGCTGCCGCCCTCCGGCCAGTAGTTGGAGCCGAGCGAGGCGGTGGCCACGTGCCAGTCGTAGGTGCTGATCAGCATCTCGACCAGCTTCTGGAAGTCGATCGGCCGCACGTTGCCGGTGATGCCGATCGCCTTCAGCTCGTCGGAGAAGATGTTCATGATGTCGACCCCGACGTTGTTCTCCGTGCCGACGTGGATGTCGAACTCGATGTGGTTGCCGTCGGCGTCCTCCATCAGCCCGTCCGCGTTGGGGCGGATGCCGATCTCGGCGAGCAGGTCGCGCGCCCGGTCCGGGGCGTAGTCGAACTCCTGACTGATCGACTCGTCGAAGTAGGGGTTGGCACGGGCGAAGAAGTGCAGCGCCGGCTCGGCCAGGCCGCGGTACACCTGGCTGGCGATGCGGTCGCGGTTCAGCACCGAGCTCATGGCCTGCCGGAACTTCGTCTGGCTGAACCAGCTATAGACCAGCGGGTCCATGGTGTCGGGGTTCTGGTTGAAGGAGATGAACGCGGAGCCCAGGGTCGGGCCGCCGTTGTAGACGGTGTAGTCGGGGTCCTCGGCGTTGAGCAGCTCGTCCATGTCCTCGGGCCGCAGCGTGAAGGAGTCCTTCTTGCCCTCCTTGAACAGCAGCAGCTCCGTGTTCCAGTCCGGCACGATCTGGAAGACCAGCTTCTCGATGTACGGCAGCGTGACGCCAGCCGCATCCGTCTTCCAGTAGTTGGGGTTGCGCTCGGCCACCACGCGCACGCCGGGCTCGTACTCGGTGAGGTAGTACTCCCCGATCGAGGGAATGGTCTTCGGGTCGGTGTCGACGCTGAACAGGTTGAGTACGCCCTCGGCGCCGCCCTCCTGCTTGGCCGGCTCGTAGACGTAGCGCGGGCCGAAGTCCATGTTCGTGGACAGGATCGGGTTGGCGACGATGCGCGGGTAGTGGAACGCGACCGTGAGCTCGTCGAGCTTCTCCACCTCGATGCGTGCCTCCGAGCCGTCCGGCATCTCGATGAACTGGCCGGCGTAGCCCGGCTGCTGCAACCCCTGATCGCCCTCGATCTCGTCGTACCAGAACACGATGTCGTCGGCGGTCACCTGCACGCGGGTGTCGGGATCGGCCAGCGTGGTCCAGTACAGGTCGTCGCGCAGGGTGTAGATGACGGTGAGCGTGTCGGCCTCCTCGTCGACCTCCACCTCGAAGCTGGCCAGGTTGGGGAGGAACTCGCGCGTGTAGGGGTCGTAGTCGGCCAGGGAGTCGAACAGCACGCCGACCACCGCGCCGGTGTCGCCGTCGCGGGCGGACATGGTGTTGAAGGTCTTGGGGTCGTTGTTGATGGCGGACAGCCACGTGCCGCCCACCGTCCCCAGGGCCCACTCCTGGCCGCCCGGGCGCGTGACGGTCTTGGCCAGGATCTCGGCGCGCGCCTGTTCGCGCTCCGACATCGCCTCGCCCTCGGTCATCTCTTCCTCGACCGCCCGGGCTCCGGCCGTCGTCGCCAGCAGACCGAGCATGGCGGCGACGAGCGGCAGCACGGAGATCGCTCGCACGGCCCGGATCAGGCCGCGCACGGTGGTCGACTGGTCGTTCTTCATAACAACCAGTCTACCGGATGCAAGGGTTTCTTACCGCGCAGGTGTCGCAAATGGCGACGCCCCACCCGGCAAGGGGTGGGGCGTCTGAAGCGCGCGTGATACCGCGCGAGCAGTCAGGTCAGCGGGCGGCGGCCTCCACGTTGTCCTTGTCGTAGACCGTGAACGGTCCCATCAGCACCCGCAGGCCCTGGTCCCTGGTGGGATCCTTGTGGATGGTGTACGTGCCCATGCGCCCGGCCTCGAAGGACTCGCCCTCGACGCCCTCCATCTGCCCGGTGGCGATGAGATAGGTCACGTAGTAGGTAAGGTAGCGCAGGGCGACGAAGTTCCAGAGCGCGAACTCCGGGGCACAGCCGTTCAGCGTGAAGCTCACCATCTCCGCCGGCAGGCCCAGGCCGCTCACCTTGATCTCGTCGCAGAGGTCCTCGTCCTGCAGCGCCTTCGAGGCGGCGGCGATGCCGACCGTGGTCGGCGCCATGAGCAGCTTCAGGTCCGGGTACTTGTCGATGAGCGCCAGCGCCTGGTTGTAGCTCTTCTCCGACTGGTCGTCGCCGTAGACGATGTCCACCAGGTTGAGCGCCGCGTACTTGTCGTCCTCCAGGGCGTTCTGCATGGCGGCGATCCAGGAGTTCTGATTGGCGGCGTCCGGGGTCGCCGACAGCACGGCGAAGTCGCCGCCGTCGGAGCCAAGGATGTTGAGCGCCATGTCGGCCATCACCACGCCGGTCTCGTCGAAGTCGACCTGGGCGACGAACACCTGCTCGCCTTCCGCCGACGGAATCTGCGAGTCCCAGGTCACCACCGTCAGTCCGGCTTCGCGGGCCGCGACGGCGGCGGGGGCGATCTGGTCGCCGGCGTTGTTGGAGATCATGATGCCGTCCTGACCCTGCGTGGTGGCGGTGGTCACGATCTCGATCTGGCCTGCGACGCTGTTCTCCGGGGTCGGACCGATGAACTCCAGCGTGCCCGGGTTGCCGAGCTCTTCGTGCGCCTCGCGCGCGCCGGTGTGCGCCTGGTCGAACACCAGGATGCCGATGAACTTCGGCATCAGGACGAGGTCGGCCTCCATGCCCTTGGTGGCCATGACCTGCGCCTGGGCGGCGCCCGCGCCCAGGATCAGGGCGAGGGCAAATGCGGTCGTCAGTCGTGTGATTCTCATGGCGCGGAGCCTCGTATGGCTCCGTTCAGGAAGTCAAGATTGCCCGTCCGGGACGTGCGGACGGGCGCCGGAGACGCGGTCCAGGAAACCGCGCACGTTCGGGATCATCGCGGACAGGATCAGCAGGATGCCGATGACGCCGGCCTGCAGGTGCCCGGTGATGTTGCTGAGCGACATGCCGTTGCGCAGGTAAAGGACGATCAGGATCGACAGCAGCACGCCGTAGATGGAGCCGGCGCCGCCGAAGATGCTCACCCCGCCCAGCAGCACGATGGTGATGATGTCGAGCTCGAAGCCCAGCCCCATGTCCCCGCGCACGGTGCCCAGGCGCGCCGCGAACAGGATCCCGGCCAGCGCGGAGAGCAGCCCGGAGACCGTGAACAGCAGCATCTTGACCCGCGCGACGTTGATGCCGGAGTAGCGGGCCACGTCCTGGTTGATGCCGATGACCTGCACCTGCCGGCCGAACCCGCTGTAGCGCAGGACCACCACCGCCACCACCAGCAGGCCGAAGAAGATCAGCATGGAGAGCGGGAACGGGCCGAGCAGCGGCTTCTGGCCGAGCGCCTCGAACCACGCAGGGAACTCCTTGATGGAGCGGTCCTCGACCAGCACGCGGGCGAGTCCCCGGAAGCCGATCAGCATCGCCAGCGTCACCACCAGGGACGGCAGGCGCACCACGGTGATCCAGAACCCGTTGAAGGCACCGCCGGCGATCCCGAGCAGGAGGCAGATGGCCAGCGCCGCCGGCATGGGAATCCCCTGCTGGATCAGCCAGCCGAGGGCGCAGGCGGACAGGCCCATCATCGACGCGACCGACAGGTCGATCTCTCCGTTGAGGATGATGAAGGCCATGATGAGGACGACGATCACCTTCTCGATCGAGAGGGCGAACAGGTTGATCTGGTTGCCGACGGTGAGGAAGGACGGGGAGGTGAGGGCGTTCGCCGCCACGATGCCGAGCAGCAGCCCGGCCAGGAATCCCTCCCAGGTCTTGAAGCGGGCGCCGATCGCGGCCGCCACTCCAGCGGGTCCCACGCCGCTCACGAGCCCCGCCTCCGCTTCATGATCAGGCTGTCGACGGCGACCGAGACCAGGATCAGCAGGCCGAGCAGCGCGTCGCGCAGGAACTCGCTCACCTGCAGCGAGCGGATCAGGCTGTTCTCCAGCAGGTCGATCAGGATCGCTCCCAGCACGGCGCCGAGCGCGCTGCCCGCGCCGCCGAAGATGTTGACGCCGCCCACCACGACGGCGGCCACCGACTTGAGCTCCAGGCCGAGGCCGGCGACCACGGTGATGTTGCCGAAGCGGGCCAGGAACAGGAATCCGGCGAGCCCGGCCAGCGCCCCGCACAGCGTGAAGGCGGTGAACACCAGACCCCGGGTGGGAAACCCGGCGTGGTGGGCGGCATCGGGGTTGGAGCCGATGGCGTACAGCCGGCGGCCGAACGACGAGTACTTGAGCAGGAGCTGGAAGAGCACGGCAACCCCCAGCATGACGACCACCACCACCCGCAGGTGCAGGCGTCCGAAGCTGACCACGTTGAGGCGCGGCAGATCGACCAGCCACTGCGGCAGGTTGACGGTCAGGATGGTCTGCGCGTCGGAGTACTCGACCAGTACGGTGCGGAACAGGGCGAGGGTGCCGAGGGTGACGATGATCGCGGGCACCCGGCACCAGGCGACGATGGCGCCGTTGCACGCGCCGAGCGCGGCCCCGAGGCCGATGCACATCGCCACCGCCACCAGCGGGTGGATGTCGTTGGCCAGCGAGAGCTGCTGGCCAACGAAATAGGCGGTGAAGCCCACGACGGAGCCGACGGAGAGGTCGATGTTGCGGGTCAGCACCACCAGGGTCTGGCCGATGGCAAGGATCGCCAGGATCGTGACGCTCGCCGACACCCGGTTGAACAGGCGGGCGCTCAGGTAGTTCTGGATGATCAGCGAGAAGCCGACCAGCACCAGCACGATGAGCAGTACCAGCACGCCCTCGCGCCGGGTCTCGGCGCGCAGGCGGCCGGCGCGGAGTCTCACGGCGTCACGCCCCCTGCGGCGGCGTCCGCGGTCCGTTCCCGCTCGCCGGTGGCGAGGGACATGACCGCCTCCTGGGTGGCTTCCTCCCGCTCCAGGATGCCCATCTGGCGCCCCTCGCGCATGACCAGGATGCGGTCGCTCATCGCCAGCACCTCCGGCAGGTCGGAGGAGATGAACAGGATGGCCATCCCCTGCTCGGCCAGCTCCCGCACCATGGCGTGCACCTCGGCCTTGGCGCCGACGTCGATGCCACGGGTCGGCTCGTCGAGGACGAGGATCCTGGGCCGCGTGTTCAGCCACTTGCCGAACATGACCTTCTGCTGGTTGCCGCCGGACAGCTTGGCGACCACGTGCATGGTGGATGGCGCCTTGATCTGCAGCCGCTGCCGGAACCTCTCGGCCGCCTCTTCTTCGGCGGCACGGCGGATGAGGCCGAACCGCGACAGGTAGCGGCGCAGCACCGGCAGCGTGATGTTGGCCGTGATCGACAGCGGCATGGCCAGCCCGAACTTGCGGCGGTCCTCGGTCATGTAGGCCACCCCGGCCTGCTGGGCGGCCCGCGGCGATGCGATCCGCCGTTCG
Source organism: Spirochaetaceae bacterium (assembly GCA_026710565.1). The sequence goes on from JAPOQV010000136.1 coordinate 5,753, forward strand.
CTGCCGTCGATCTCGATGGTGCCGTGGTCGGCAGGCTCCATGCCGAACAGGGCCAGGCCGACGTCCGTCCGGCGCGAGCCCACCAGCCCGGCGAATCCCAGCACCTCGCCCGAGTGCAGGTCGAAGTCGATCCCGGAGAACACGCCCTCCCGGCCCAGGCCGCGCACGCGGCACACCCGCTCGCCGACGGTCCGCTCGTGCCCGACCCCATAGAACTGGTCCACCTCCCGTCCCACCATGTCGCGGATGAGGAGCTCGCGGGTCACCTCCGAGGCCGGGCGCGTGGAGACGTGCTCGCCGTCGCGCAGCACGGTGATCCGGTCCGCGATCTGGAACACCTCCTCCAGCCGGTGGGTGATGAACAGGACCGTCACCCCCCGGTCGCGCAACTGGCGGGCCGCCTGGAAGAGTTGTCCGACCTCATGCTCGGAGAGCGACGCGGTGGGCTCGTCCATGATCAGGACCTTCACCTCGAGCGAGATCGCCTTCGCGATCTCCACCGCCTGCTGCGCGGCCAGGGTGAGTCCTCGGGCAGGGGCGCGCACGTCGAGCCGCACGCCCAGGCTCTCCAGGATCTCCTCGGCTTCCGCGTACATGCGGCGCCAGTTGGTCAGCAGTCCCTGCTCGCGGTGGGTGATGAAGATGTTCTCGGCCACGTCCAGGTCCGGGAACAGCAGCGGCTCCTGGTAGACGGCGGCCAGCCCGGCCGCCTGCGCCTCCTGCGCGTTGGCCAGGTGGACGGCCTCACCCTCGACGAGGACCTCGCCCGCGTCGCCCTGCACGACGCCGGTCAGGATCTTGATCAGGGTCGACTTGCCGGCGCCGTTCTCCCCGACCAGCGCGTGGATCTCGCCCGCGTGCAGCGACAGCGACACGTCGCTGAGCGCCTGCGTCATGTCGAAGCGCTTGGAGAGACTGCGCACCTCCAGCAGCGGTACGCCGCCGGCTGCCGCCGTCATCGGGCCGTCACTCCCAGTGGAACAGGACGCCCAATGCCTGCTCCGGGTGCTCGTAGAGCAGGTCGTAGCCGGCCTTTAGCTCCTTGCCGTCGAGACGGTGGGTGATCAGCGGCTGCACCTGCACCTCGCCCGCTGCCAGGGCCGCCATCGCGGTGCTGGCCATCGCGGCGCGGTCGGCAGTGGGCGGGTAGCTCACCAGTACGCGCTTGCCCTGGAAGTTGTCCACGTCGAGCGGCAACGGCGCGTTCTGGTACTTGGCGTTCACCTGGATGAGCCCCCCGGGGGCGAGCATCTTCTGCGCCTGCTCGAAGGAGGCGATGCCGGGTGGGCCGCCGACGCAGTCGACGACGATGGTTGCCCCCTCGCCGCCGGTCAGCCGCCGCACCGCCTCCACGGGGTCCTCCTCGCTTGCGTTCACGACCTCGGGCGCGCCCACCTCGCGGGCGATGCGGCAGCGGATCTCCAGCGTATCCACGGCGATGAGCTGGGCCGGCCGGAAGCGCCGGGCGAACTGCATGACCAGGCTGCCCACCAGCCCCTGGCCCAGCACGGCGACGCGGTCGTCCGCGGTGATCTGGAGCGCCTGCGCCCATCCCGCGCCGCTGCTCGCGAGCGGATGGAACGTCCCCTGCTCGAAGGAGAGCTCCGGATGCAGCCGGTGCAGGCGGTCGGCGCGCGCATCGGCGGCCAGCGAGCACAGGGAGTACTCGGCGTGCGGAGCGGTGGCCACGACCCGGTCGCCGGCCGCGAAGCCCCTGACGCGGTCGCCGGCCGCCTCGACGATCCCGGTGGTGGAGTACCCCATGGCGCTCGGGCTCACCGGCCCCTCCATCACGTAGCGCCGCCACAGCTCCGAGCCGCGGCTGATCAGGCTTACGCGCGTCCGCGTCAGCACCTCCTCCGGTCCGGGCTCGGGCACCGGCACCTGCTCCAGGAAGACGTTGCCGACGCCCTCACCCTTCGCCGCTCGCCACATCGTCTCCGCCATCGCCGCTCCCTCCTCTGTCGGAATCCCGAATGTTGGTAGAAATCCGTGATCTCGTCACGCTGCAACACGGCGTCATCCGCGGCTACACTCCGCAGCGCACCAGAACGCCATGACTGCTGACTCCAAGGGCCGCGAGCTCTTCATCGTCGACAACAGTGTCTCCGGCTGGACCGGGCTCCGATACCTGGAGGAGTGGTCCGGCATCGCGAAGGCGTTCGACATCGCGACCGGGTACTTCGAGATCGGCGCGCTGCTCGCTCTCGACGGCAAGTGGCAGGGGCTCGACAAGATCCGGATCCTGATGGGCGCGGAGACCACCCATCGGACTCGCAAGGCCATTCTCGAAGCGGTCCGGGCACAAGCGCTGGGCAGGCTCGACGAGAGCATCGAGGAGGACAAGGAGCCGAACCCCTTCCTGCGCGGGGTCCCTGCGATCCTCGCCGCGCTCCGCTCCGGGCAGATCGAGTGCCGCATCTACGACAAGGACAAGTTCCACGCCAAGACCTATATCACCCACGCCAAGC
>JAPOQV010000137.1 GCA_026710565.1 Spirochaetaceae bacterium
CCTCACGAACCCCGCGGAGTCCAGCACCGTGGCGATCCGTTCGGTGTCGGAGAGGTTCATCTGGCAGCCGAACGACACCAGATGGTAGGTCATGCCGCTGCCGAGCATAATAGCTCGCCCCCGCGATCGACAACCGACGGACCGTTCCGCCGGTGTCTCGCGGCGCGCCGACAGTACCGCGGACGCGCATGCATCCCGCTGCTCATTTCAATATTTTACAATCTTTCACGAGTAAGCAACTCCAATCTTGATCGTGTGCTCAAGATTCGACAATAATGGCAGGCGATGAGCACCCTGCCAGCGCTCAGCGACATCCCGCGCGCGCTCAACGCCGAAGCGTTCTGGGCACTCTTCGGCGTGGTCGAACACGAGCAGCTCGACTTCAAGCGAGGCGTCTCGACCAGCATCCGCGACACCATCGCCGCGATGGCGATGACGCACGGCGGGCTGATCGTCCACGGAGTCGACGACCGCCGCACCATCCTCGGCTGTCCGCTGTCGCAGAACACCCAGGATCGCATCACGCGGATCGCCACCGAGTGCGGCGTCGACGTGCAGGTTCGCACCGTGGTCGTGGGACAGCGGGAGCTGACAATCACCGCCGTGCCCGAAGTGCGCGGGCGGATCGTCACCACCCCTGACGGCCGGCTGCTCCGACGGGTCGGCGGAGACTCGCAGCCCATACGCGGCGACGCCATGGGCCGGTTCGTCCGCGAGCGGGAGCACCGCTCCGCCGAGGAGGAACCGCTTGCGGCCGTCCACGACCGGGCATTCAGCCTCGACGCGATAAACCAGGCGCTGACGTCAGATGGGCGAAGTCCGGTCGGACAGGCTCAAGTGCCTCGCGCCCTGGCCGACGTGGGCGTTGCCGTCAGCGCGCCGCCACCGCTTGTGACCAGCGTGTTGAAGGCGGCTGCCATACTGTTCGCCGCCGAGCCACGGGCATTCATTCGGGGCGCGGCCGTGCAACTTGTACGCCGCGTCGGCGTGGGTCCCGACCCCGGCCCGGCCGCCGCTCGCGAGGAGTGTTCCGAACCGATGGCGGCAACGGTCGACTGCTGCCTGCGCTTCATCGCAGACCACACGCGGCACGTGGAAGCGGTCACCGGATCGAGACGGGAGGTGCTGCCCGAATACCCGCGGGCGGTCCTGCGTGAAGCCATCGTCAACGCGCTGGCGCACCGCGATTACGGGCTGCACGGCAGCACGGTGGACGTCACCGTCTGGGACGATCGCGTCGAGGTCCACAGCCCGGGGCCGCTGCCCGGCCACATCACCCTCGACAACATGCGCGCCGAGCACTACAGCCGCAATCCGCGCATCATGCGCGTTCTGAAGACGCTCGGCCTGGTAGAAGAGTACGGCGAGGGGATCGAGCGGATGTACCGCGAAATGGAGTCCCGGCTGCTCGAACCCCCAGTCTTCACGGCAACCGGCAGCTCGATGACGGTGACGCTGTACAACCGCAGCGTCGTCGACGTGGAGGAGCAACTGTGGCTGCAGGCGCTCGACGGAGAGCACCTTACTGCTGACGAACGCCGGCTGCTGGTCGAAGTACGCCGCGCGGGCGGCAGCATCACTCCCCGCCGGCTTCGTGAGGTCGTGCCGCACGAGGACGTCCGCAGGCTGCTCGCACAGGCCCACGCCAGAGGACTGCTGGCGCGTATCGGTACGCGTGGCGGCTCGCGCTACGTGCTTTCCAACTCGATCGTCCAGCTTGCCGGCGGCGCCGGGACAACCGATACGCAGGCGCTGCTGGAGGAACTCCGCCGCCGTGGCAGCCTCTCCACCGCCGAGGGAGTCAAGGCTCTGGGGACTTCGCCTGCGACCGTTCGCAATCTGCTGAACAAGCTCGAACAGGCCGGGCTGGTGCGCGCCGAGGGCAACACGCGGGCACGGCGGTACTATCTTCGTTGACAAAGTCGCACCGAGTCAGAACAGCGTCCCGTCCCAGAGTTGCGTCAGGAACGTGGTGTGATGGAGCAGCTCGATGCCGTCTTCCGTGGTGCGGTCGTGAAGGTCGAGGGATACGACGATTCGGCGCCCAGTCTCCGGGTGATCGACCTTCAACTCCCGCAGCCCCTTGGCGTGATCGCCGCGCACCCGATTGACCGCCTTGGCCTCCACGGCGCAGTCGATGTGGTTGACCACGAAGTCGACTTCGATGCCGGAGCTCAGGCGCCAATAGAAGAAGTCGGCGTAGCGCGCGCGGTACGAGTTGTAACAGCACAGCTCGTGGAACACCCAGTTCTCGAACGCCTTGCCGAACAGCTCGCTGCCGGGCTGCACCGTCCCCCGCTTGGCCAGGAAGTTCACCACGCCGACGTCACCGAAGTAGAACTTCGGCGAGGCCACGACCCTCCGCTTCGGGCGCCTCCGGTACGCCGGGAGGAACCTCCCCAGCAGCGTGTCCTCGAGGATCTCGAAGTACCCGCGGACCGTCTGGCTGGAGACGCCGGTGTCGCGGGCGATGGTCGCGTAGTTGACCACGTCACCGTCGGACAGCGCTGCCAGACTCAGGAAGTCGGCGTAGGCGGGTAGCCGCCGCGTCAGCCCCTCGGCCGCGATCTCCTCCTTCAGATACTGGGAAACGTAGGCGTCCAGCAACGGCAGCGGCCGTTCCGCGTCGTGGATGGGAGGCATATAGCCGTGATTCAGCAGTCGGACCAGATCCATGCCGGACCCGATCTCCATCGCCGAGAGGCCGTGCAACTCACGCCGTTCGCCGCGACCTCCGAGGAGATTGGCCTGTCCGCGGCGAACCTTGCGGGCACTGGATCCGCAGAGAGCGAAGTGGACGCCGCGGTGCTCGATGAGCCAGTGCACGGCGTCGAGGAGTGCCGGCACCTTCTGCACCTCGTCGATCACGATGAAGTCGCTGCCGTGCCGGCGCTGTTCGTCGATCAGCAACTCCGGGTTCTGCAGATAGCGCCGGTAGGTCTCCGGGCGCAGCAGGTCGACCCACGGCACGTCGGGAAACTCGGCCGCGAGCAGGGTGCTCTTGCCGGTCTGCCGCGGCCCCCAGAGGAAAAACGTAGCCGGTGGATCGGTGAGCAATCGGAGCAATCGCGTGTATTCCGGCATTTCTACTTGAATATTACATGCGAAACGCAATCATACAATGCGATATGATCGTCGTTCATGATCACGCCCACCCATGCCGACGTCGCCCCCAACATCGAACTGCTGAGCGCCTGGATCGAAGCCCAGATGGCGCACCGGGCCGAGCCGGGCCTCTCCATCGGTATCGTCCACGACCAGGAGCTGGTGTGGGCACACGGGTTCGGTCACGCCCATCTGGACAACCGGGTCGCGGCGACCGCCGACACCCGGTACCGGATCGCGTCCGTTACCAAGCTGTTCACCGGCACCGCCATCCTGATCCTGCGCGACGCCGGGATGCTGCAGCTCGACGACCCCGTCGACCGGCACCTGCCCTGGTTCGATATCCGGCAGCGCTATCCCGATACACCGCCCATCACCATCCGCCACCTGCTGACTCACACCGCGGGATTGCCGCGCGAGGCGGCGTTTCCCTACTGGACGGACGCCGACTTCCCCACCCGAGAGCAGGTCAGGGAGGCGCTCCCGCGCCAAGAGACGGCCTACCCTACCGAGACCCGCTGGAAGTACTCCAATCTGGCGCTCGTATTGACGGGCGAGATCGTCGCCGCGGTGTCCGGTCAGGCCTACGAGGACTTCGTGCAGCAGCGCATCCTGGCCCCCCTCGGCATGAGCGACACCCTGGTCCGGGGACCCCGTCCCGACGACCCGAGGCTCGCCGTCGGGTACGGACGGCGCCTGCCCGGCACCGGCCGCGCGGTGCTCAGCCCCTCGATCGACTACCGTGGCATCACCCCGGCCGCCAACATGACCTCCACCGTGGCGGATCTGGCGAAGTTCGCGATGCTCCAGTTCCGGGACGGACCGGCCGGCGGCGACCAGGTTCTACGCGGCAGCACGCTGCGGGAGATGCAGCGCGTGCACTGGCTGGATCCGGATTGGAAGCAGGGCTGGGGCCTGGGGTTCCGAGTGACGCGCCAGGACGATGCTACCTGTATCGGGCACGGCGGCTGGGCGCCGGGGTATCGCGCGCAGATGCTCCTCTGTCCCGCCGACAGGACCGGCGTGATCGTCCTCAGCAACGCGCACGACTGCGACGCGGTGCGTTATTGCGACCGCGCTTTCCAGTGGGTGTTGCCCGCGGTGGCACGCGCCGCGCCGGAGCCTCGACCGGCGACGCCGGATCCCGGCTGGCAGCGCTACGTCGGCAGGTATCGAGATGCCTGGAGCGACACGCAGGTGCTGGTCCACAACGGGGAACTGGTGGCCGTCGACCCCTCGGCGGACGATCCGCTGGAGACGCGTGCCACGCTGACCCCCGTCGCCGAGCACACCTTCCGGTACGAGTCCGGCAACGGCTTCCGTTCACGGGGTGAGTTGGCGGTGTTCGAGGTCGACGACGCCGGCCGGGTGCAGCGGCTGAAACTGGACGAGAACTACACCTACCCGGTGCCCGACTGGCACGCTCCGGCTGCCGGATTGTCCGGCGAGAGAGAGTAGGCTTTGTCCTGCTCAGGCGAAGATGAGCCGCCCCTTCGGCTCCGGGATCTCCCTGCCGAGTTCCCTTGCGGTCTCGATCCACTCGCGGATGATCACTTGTACGTTGTCGAGAGCTCCTGGTAGGTCTCGCCGTCGGCAGCACAGCCCAGCAACTCCGTGACCTCGGCGATGAACGCTTCAATCTTCCCGGCTCCAGTAGATGATGATCTCATACTTGACCACGTTTATCCCCCAAACGGTACTTCGGTACTTCGGGATGACGGCCCGAACTTGCTTGACTTGATACACCTTCGCCTTCCCTGGCCTCGGCTGCAAGTTCGGGAATCTCCTCAACTTCATCGCGCGTGAAGATGTGATGGTCGCTTCGGAACGGACTGTTCGCGTCGGACTGTCCCCAAAGTACTCGGTCGAGCAGCCGCTCGGGGCGGGTCACGGATTTAGCATGTATTGAAAACGTGATGGACCAGTCCGACCCTTGAGCCCGTGTCTGCTGGGCACGACCACGCACCGCCCGATTGACAAGCCACTCATCAATAGCGTACGGCGTATCAGGACGAAGGAGAACGCCCCAGATGACAACGGAGGAATTGGCGCATGAGCTTAAGACGCGGCGCGCCAAAGCGAAAGCAAACCGCGACATGTCTCTCGTCACTCATCTATTCGCTGTCGAATTCGCCGGGCATCTTGGATCGAGACAGAAGATTCTGGATGTGCTGCAGATAGCAGGCTCGTCCAAAATGGAAGCCGACATGCAGAAGTTCGTGAAGGCTGCGCCATATCTGCGCTTGGTGAAGAAGCCGTAGATGAGAGGCCGGCGGCGCTGGCGTTCCAGTATTCGCGGCTACCGGCCCTCTCCTTATCATTGAGGACGGATGGGCCGCAGATCGTCAATCGCAGCTTGGTTCGTCAAATGTTATTACCTTTGGAAAGGGCCTGCGGCCGCGGCTCAGGTAGCCCCATCGGCAGGCACTCGAGGACACCCGGCTGCGCGCCGGTCCCCGGCTGGCGCATGGGCCATCGTTGCTACACACTCGCATCAGACCAAGGGCCTGTGCTACGAGACGTCATTCATTCATAGGGCCGGAAGCCCGCCGATTGGCCGCCGGCAGTTTATGGAGCGAGCCGGCGCTCAAGGTCTTCGATCGCCGCTCGGTCCCGGTCGGAGTCCTCTATGATGCGGTCGGCGAAATAGTCGATGTTGTCCAACGGAGCTTCACCCGCGAGAGCCGTGATGCTCACGGTGGCGACGCCTCCCAGCGCATCTGCGAACGCCCGAGCTTCCGTCACGAACGCAGTCGCGAGTCCGTAGATGGTGCCCTCGGCTTTCGCGATGACTATGTCCGCCCGGCCCGACAACTCCTCCAGGCGACGAAACTCCTCAAGGTCACGGTTGCGGCGGTCCATTGTGGCAAGCCGGGCGTCGCACTCGTTGTAGAACTTGCGCAGGGCGGCTGAGCGGGAGTCCAGCTTCTCGAATGCCTTGGCCAGCTTCGCCTCAAGCCGGTCGGACACGGCCTTCTGCGACTTGGCGAACTCGTTGTCCGGCTCTTGCCCCTGCCGGGCGCGCCAATAGGCCGCCGACCGCTGCGCATCGCTTGCGGCCTTCATCAGCGAGGCCCGGGCGCGGCCCCACTCCGAGCTGTCCCCCATCGTCTGCTCCCGGTGCTCTGCCACCCGATTGCGGAACTCCTCAACGGCGTACTCATGCACCCGAGCTACGGCCCAAGGCTCGCCCCGCTCGTAGGCCGCGATGCTTTGCTTCATCGACGCCCGGATCTTCCGACTCTGCACGCCAATCAGAAACCGCGCGATCAGCGAACGCAGAAAGAAGCCGGTCGTTTCGTAGCTAAGGGCGCGGAAATAACTGTGTTTCTGCTCCTCGATCCGCCGTTCCTGTCTGTATGCGTCGAGTTGGAAGCAGCGCTCGGCGAGTGCGTCCATCGAAACCTCGGATTGAGTCACTTCAGTAGCCCGAACAACGGAACCTCCGAGCCGCGCTAAGCTAAGCTAAGGGCACGGTGGATTCGACGGTACTCCAAGTGTACGCGTTCGTCCATCCGGTCGCCGACGGTTTCTGCGCGACGGCTGCGACGGCCTGCTGGACGAGCCGCGGGCTTGGAGCGCCGCGCACGATCGGCTATGAGCAAGTGGAGCGCGTGGTGGTCGAGACCCTGAAATCGCTGCCGCAGGACGCCACGCACTGGAGCACGCGTTCGATGGCCCAAGCGTGCAGGCTGAGTGCGGCGACGTTGAGTCGCATCTGGCGGGCGTTCGGGTTGAAGCCGCATCGGTGTGAGACGTTCAAAGCTTTCGCGCGACTCGCAGTTCATCGAGAAGGTTCGTGACATCGTTGGACTGTACCTGCATCCGCCCGAGCGAGCGGCCGTGCTGTGCGTGGACGAGAAGGCTCAGTCCGAGCCCTGGACCGCATGCAGCCGGTACTGCCCATGCGGCGCGGCCTCCAGAGCGGCGTACGCACGACTACCGCCGGCACGGCACCACGTCGCTGTCCGCGGCGCCGAACGCGCCCACCGGTGCGGTGATCGGCACGTGCGAACCGGCGCCCCCGCGCCGTGGAGTTCCGCAAGTTCCTCACCATCATCGACAAGGCAGTTCCTGACGAGCTCGACATCCATCTGATGCTCGACAACTACGGCACGCACAAGACGGTGATGATTCACGACTGGCTGGCCCGCCGCCCGCGGTTCCATGTGCAGTTCACGACGACGAGCGCCTCATGGATCAATCAGGTTAGCGTTGGTTCGCCGCGCTCACCGAGCAGCAGATTCGGCGTGGTACACACCGGAGCACGAAGGAGCTTGAAGAGGCGGTCGAGGCGCCTGACGGTTTACAACGAGGATACTGCGCGCGGTCGTCCTTGCGTTCGCCACGCTTGAAGTTCGTATGCTCATGCTGGGCTCCGGTCGGTGGGCTCCCCACTGGCCAGTATGGCCGCAGTGCGTCCAATAGCGGCGCCTGACGCCGCAGAGTGGAGCAGCGACCGGAGTCCGTTACCAACGGTTACATGCTCGTCGGTCTGAGGGTCTGAGGGTCTGAGGGTCTGAGGCGGAGCCTCGCTAGAAATACACCTCCGCGAACAGACTCTCGCTCGGCACGCCCTGCCGCTTGAGGAGGTCGAAGGCGGAGAAGATCATCGCGCTGTTGCCGCACAGGAAGCAGGGCGTGGTCGCGGCGACCGGGTGCTCGCGCAGGTAGTCGGTCACCCGGCCCTGAACCCCGCCGAGGCCGCGGCTCACGCACGGGACGTACCGGTCGGGCGGATACGAGTCCGACTCGTAGCAGTCGTCGAGCGTGCGCACGCCGTGCAGCAGCAGGTAGTCCAGCGCGGGATCGCTGCGAACCATCGCGCGGAACGGGGCGATTCCGGTGCCGGACGCCACGAACAGGAGCGGGCCGCGGGCATGCTCGGCGGCGATGGTGAAGAAGCCGAACGGCCCTTCCACGGTCAGGGGGCTGCCCGGCGGCAGGCGCCGTAGCCGGCGGGAGACGGAGCCGCCGGACACCTCCTTGATCAAGACCTCGAGATAGGGGTCTTCGGCGCCGGAGTACACGGAGTATTCCCGCGACTCGACGTCGCCGGCCGCGCCCACGGTGATGTACTGCCCCGGAGTGAACTGCATCTCGCCCCGCTGGATGCGCAGCACGTAGGCGCTCGGCGACAGGTCGCGGCGGGCGATCAGCTCGTGGTTCGGCACGATGGAGTAGGCTGCGTCAGCGGTGCAGCGCGACGCTTAGCACGTTGAGGTCGGCCGGGGTGACGCCGGCGACGCGCGATGCCTGGCCGAGGCTGATCGGCCGGATGCGCTCAAGCGTCTCGGCCGCCTCGGCAGACAGCGCGCGCACGGCCGCGTAGTCGAAGGACTCGGGAATCCGCGCCGCCTCCTGCCGGGCCTGACGCGCGATGAGCTTGAGCTCGCGCCCGATGTAGCCGGCGTAGCGCACCTCCGCGGCCACCTGCGCGCGGAGCGGTGCGTCGGTGAGCAGGCCGCGCAGGCCCGGGACGCCCGCCGCGCCGGCGGCCTCCAGCAGGTCCCGGAACGGTACCTCCGGACGGCGGGCCAGGCTGGACAGCGAGGCCGGGGCCCGGATCGGCCCGGTGCCGGCGGCGCGCAGCAGCGTTCCCACCGCCGCGGGCGCCGCGCGGACGGTATCGAGGGCGCCCAGCGCGCGCTCCACCGCCTGCGCGCGCTCGGTCACCCGCCGGTAGTGGGCGTCGCCGATCAGCCCGAACCGGTGGCCGTAGTGCGCGAGGCGCCGCTCCGCGTTGTCCTGGCGCAGCACCAGCCGGTGCTCGGCGCGCGAGGTGAACATGCGGTAGGGCTCGCGCCACTCGCGGGTGGTCAGGTCGTCGATCATCACGCCGATGTACGCCTCGCTGCGTCCCACCGTGAACGGCGGCCTGCCCTGCACCCGGCAGGCGGCGTTGATGCCGGCCATCAGCCCCAGCGCCGCCGCCTCCTCGTAGCCGGAGGTCCCGCACACCTGGCCGGCCAGGAACAGGCCCGGCACGGCGCGCGTCTCCAGCGTCGGCCCGAGCTGGTACGCCGGCACGCTCTCGTACTCGACGGCGTAGCCCGGCCGCGCCACGCGCGCGCGCTCCAGGCCGGGGATGGTGGCCAGCGCCGCCGCCTGCACCTCGCGCGGCAGCGAGGTGGAGAAGCCGTTGAGGTAGATCAGGTCGCTGCCCAGGCCGTCCGGCTCGATGAAGAGCTGGTGCCGGTCGCGGTCGGCGAAGCGCACCAACTTGTCCTCGATCGACGGGCAGTAGCGCGGGCCGCGGCCGGCGATCGCGCCGGTGAAGATCGGCGAGCGGTCGAAGCCGGAGCGCAGCACCGCATGAGTATCCGGAGTGGTGTGGGTGATGTGGCAGCTCACCTGCGGCATGGCGGGAAAGGCGGCGCGATCGGTTCGCCCGGAGAACGGCTGCGGATCGAGGTCGCCGGGCTGCTCGTCGCAGGCCGACAGGTCGATCGAGTCGCGATAGAGGCGCGGCGGCGTGCCGGTCTTGAGGCGGTAGGTCACCAGGCCGGCACGGGCCAGCCAGTCACCCAGCCCCACCGCCGCCGCCTCGCCCGCGCGGCCCCCTGCGGGGGGCTCCCGGCCGGGGTACATGACCGCGGCGAGAAAAGGGCCGGAAGGGGTGACCCACGCCCGGCAGGGCGTCC
>JAPOQV010000138.1 GCA_026710565.1 Spirochaetaceae bacterium
AGGGGGGGCAGCACCGGGCGCGCGGCCTGCGGCAGCACCACGCGCAGCATCGCCTGCCGCCGGCTCATCCCCAGCGACAGCGCGGCTTCCAACTGGCCGCGCGGCACCGCCTCGATGCCGGCGCGGAAGATCTCGGCCAGGAAGGCGCTGTAGCCGATGGTGAGGGCCATGATCGCCCGCCAGACGAAGTCGACCCGCCGCACGCTGAGCGGCTGCATCCAGCCGGCGGCGATCAGCGGCTCGGCCAGCCGGTTGATCAGGACCACCGCCGCCGGCGCCGCCACGAAGGCGACGTAGTAGAGGATGACCAGCATCGGCACGCCGCGCACCACCTCGATGTAGACGCTCGCCGCCTCGCGCAGCACGCGCCGGTGCGAAGCGCGCATCAGCCCGAACAGCAGGCCCACGGCCGCCGCCGCGACGTAGGCGATCACCGACACGTACAGCGTGGTGACGATCCCGCGGCTGACCGCGCGGAAGATGATCCGGTAGTCCTCCTCCCGCACCACCGACCACACCGCCAGCACGCCCAGCAGCATGATCGCCAGCAGCCAGTAGGGCAGGCGGGAGAGGGACGCGACCGGCAGCAGGTGCCGCCGCGACGTGCCGGCGGCGCCCCTGTTCATGGCAGCAGGTCGAGAGTCCTGCGGGCCTCTACGGGCTGTACTCGAAGAACCACTTGACGCTCAGCGCCTCCAGGAAGCCTTCCTCGGCAAGCTCCCGGATCGCCTCGTCGAACGGTTCGCGCAGGTCGGAGCCCGGCGTGAAGATGAAGCCGAAGTCCTCCGTGCCCAGCGCCTCGCCGACCGTCTTGAGAGCGTCGGGGTTGGCGCCGATGTAGCCGCGGCTCGAGGCCGCGTCCATGAGCACCAGGTCCACGTCGCCGATGATCAGCGCCTGCACCGCGGCGCCGAAGGTGTCGAACAGCTTGATGCGCGGGTTGTCCTCGTTCCCGTCCAGGATGTCGTAGACGGCCACGTAGAAGTTGGTGGTGCCGGCCTGCGAGCCGATCAGCAGGTCGGCGTCGGCGGCGACCTCCTCGGGCATGGTGAAGCGCTCCTCGTCCGCGCGCACCAGCATGAACTGCTGCGACGTGAGGTAGGGGGTGGAGAAGTCGACGCGCTCGGCGCGCTCCTCGGTGATGGTGATGCCGTCCATGCCCACGTCGAACTGGCCGTTGCGGACCGCCTCGATCATCGCGTCCCAGGCGGTCACCTGCCAGTCGACGGCGCAGTTGAGCCGCCGGCAGATCTCGTTGACGGCGTCGTACTCCCAGCCGATCGAATCTCCGGTCTTGGGGTCGACGAAGTTCAGGGGCACGTAGTCGTTGCCGGTCACGGCGACGACGGTCCGCCCGCCCAGATCCGGCAGGCCGAACGCGGCCTGCGTCGCCAGCAGCACCACGGCCGCCGCGAACCATCGCACGAAGGTGGATTTCATATCGACGGGAGTGTTTCCGGTTCCCCGGCCGCAGGGCAACCTGGCCGTGCGGCTCCGCGCTTTGACGCCTCCGGGGAGCCGCGCTACCGTCGCGCGCATGGGCGTCTCCACAGGAGTGCGTTCGCGCGCCACGACCCGGGTGCTGACAATGCTCCCGGTCGCGCTGGTGCTGTTGAGCTGCGGGGAGACCGCGGAAGGTCAGGGTGCCGGCCCACCGCCCACCCTCTACGGGCCAACCGGCGACCTGATCCCACCCGGCCCGGCGGTGCCGGACGGAGCGGTGTCGGCCGAGGTCGTCGAGGGCATGGAGAAGCTGTTCGACCGCACGGTCCCCGGCGGGCCCATCGAGGCGATCGGCCAGCTTGGCGCCGCCGGCGATCCCCGCGTGCTGTGGCTGCTGACCGACCTGTTCCCGTTCTCGAACCGCGACATGCTGACGGCGGTCCGGGCTGCCTTCGTGGAGCTGACTCAGAGCGAGCTGGCGCCCGAGGACGACGGACGCCTGACGATGATCAATCGCCTGATCGCCTGGGACCTGCCGGCCTTCCCCGGCTATCGCGAGTACAAGTGGCGGCTGTTCCGGTTCATCGAGCCGCTGTGGGAGCCGTTCTTCACCGACGAGGACTCCGCGATCGACTGGCGGCTGGTCGGCTGGGGCGGCGTGGCGATCGACGAGCGGCTGCACGCCACGCCGGAGGCGCGCTGCCTGCGCGGCTGCATCCCGGCGATCGACGACCCCGCGGTCACCTCCGCCTCCGGCGGCGACTGGTATCCGGACGAGCGGCTGGTGTTCGGCCTGGTCATCAACGGCGAGGCGCGCGCCTACCCGAAGAACCTGATGGAAGTGCACGAGATGGTAAACGACACGCTGGGCGGGCGGCGCTTCGGCATGCCGTACTGCACGCTGTGCGGGTCCGCGCAGGCGTACTTCACCGACGACGTGGAGGGCTTCAGCCCCGTGCTGCGCACCTCCGGGCTACTGTCCCGTTCGAACAAGTTCATGTACGACCGCAGCACCTGGTCGGCGGTCGATACCTTCACCGGGCAGGCGCTGTCCGGGCCGCTGCATGAAGCCGGCGTGGTGCTGAGCCCGGTGGCGGTGGTCACCTCGACCTGGGGCGACTGGAAGCGCGAGCACCCGGAGACGACGATCCTCGATCGGTTCCGCGCCTACCCGCTTGACCCGCTCAGGGGCCGCGACGACCACGGCCCGATCTTCCCGGTCGGTGACGTCGACCAGCGCCTGCCGATCCAGGAGCGCGTGCTCGGCGTGGAAGCCCCGGACGGGCCGGTCGCCTTCCCGGTGGCGCCGGCGGTGATCGCCCTGAAGGAGGGCGTGGCGGTGGAGATGGGCGGCGCCCGCCTGGAGCTGGACGGCAGCGGGCTGCGGGCCTTCATCGGCGAGCGGGACGCGGCCGCGCACGAGGCGTTCTGGTTCGCCTGGAGCCAGTTCAAGCCGGACACACGGATCTGGGAGCGTGACGGATAACCGCGCATAGGGGCATCTATGCCCGGCTCGGGGTGCCGACCTACGTCGACCTGACCGCCACCGAGTCGATACACGGCGGCGCGCCCATGCTGCCGGAGGTGCGCCGGGCGATGGCCGAGGCGGCCGACGGCTCGGTGGTGATCGACGAGCTCATGGCGCGGGCTGGCGAGCGGATCGCCGGGCTGCTCGGCGTTCCCGCGGCGCTGGTCACCAGCGGCGCGGCGGGCGCGCTCACCGCGGCCACCTGCGCGTGCGTGGCCGGCGGCGACC
>JAPOQV010000139.1 GCA_026710565.1 Spirochaetaceae bacterium
GGGGTGGGGGGGGTTTTTTCGGGGTTGTTCGGGCGCGGGTGCCGCTGCGAGCCGATGCGGCTCGGCGCCGCGGCGCGCTGAAGACCGAGCCATCAAGGGCGAACAGAGGAGTAGAGGGAATTGGGCGACGGCAACGGACGATTCACGACGATCGGTGAGAACATTCACACCACCCGCGTGCTGCTGCGCCGCGGCAAGCGCATCACGGAGGCGCCCGACGGGCGCGAGTCGGTGCGCTTCAGGGACCGCGGCGGCGACAGCAGCTACCTGCCGATCCCGGACGACGTCAAGCGCGGGCAGGACTACGAGGAGGGCCGTGTCAAGCACGTGGGCATCGCGGTGCGCACGGCGATGGCCGGCGGCCCCGACGCTCCGATCGCGCTGGAGTACCTGGCCACGCTGGTGCAGCGCCAGGAGCGCGCCGGCGCGCACTACCTGGATCTGAACGTGGACGAAGTGTCGCTCAAGCCGGAGGAGCAGCAACGGGCGATGGCGTGGCTGGCCGGCATGGTGCAGGACACCGGCTCGACGCCGCTGTCGATCGATTCCTCCAACAGCGACACGATCCGCACCGGGCTGGAGGTGGTCGACGCCGGGCGGGCGGGCCGGCCGCTGATGAACTCGGCGTCGTTGGAGCGGATCGACGTGCTGGACGACGTGCAGCGGTTCGACACGCGCGTGGTGGTCACCGCGGCCGGCGAATCCGGCATGCCGGCCGGCGCCGGCCAGCGGGCCGACAACGCTACCCGCATCGTCGAGGCGGCACTCGGCAAGGGCATCGCGGCGTCCGACATCTTCGTCGACCCGCTGGTCTTCCCGATCTCCGTCGACATCGAGTTCGGCAACCATTGCCTGGACGCCATCCGCACGATCCGTGACCGCTTCGGCCCGGACATCCACATCACCGGCGGCTTCAGCAACGTGTCGTTCGGGATGCCGCAGCGGCGACTGATCAACGATGTGTTCCTGCTGCTCGCGATCGAAGCCGGCGCCGACTCCGGCATCGTCGATCCGGTGACCAGCCACCTGGACGAGGTGCACGGCATGGCCCGGGAATCGGAGCGGTACCAGATGACGGAGGACCTGCTGCTCGGCCGCGACGACCGCTGCAAGGCGTTCCTGCGCGCCCATCGCCGCGGTCACCTGAGCGAGGGAGGATGACCGATGACCGTGATACCCAATGGCTGAGTACAAGGTGCTTGCGTGGCGAGGAATTCCCGCCCAGGTGAAGGCCTACGGCGCGGGGGGGACACAGTCGGCGACGATGCCGGACCGCTACCAGACCGAGATCGACCGGGTCGCCATGCGCGAGGGCTTGGCCGGCACCGACGCTTACCTCGATCAGTGGAAGTGGGGCCCCAGGATCTCGCGCGAGGGTAGCGCCAAGGAGGTGTTGGACGCCGTGATCGCGGAGCTCGTCGCGGAGTGGGATCCGAAGCTGACCTCCGTGCCGGGCGCCCGCGCGGGGGATCGATAGCGCCGGCCGCCTCGGGGTACGCTACGGCATGGCACCCC
Source organism: Spirochaetaceae bacterium (assembly GCA_026710565.1). The sequence goes on from JAPOQV010000139.1 coordinate 1,516, forward strand.
GCCCACGACTGACCTTCGACAAGACCGAGCTGGTGCTGATCGACACGGAGGCCAAGAAGCCGACGGTGCACAACCTGACGCGTGACGACCTGGTTCGCTTCCGGCTGCAGAGGAAACGGGCCTTCGTCCTGTACCGGTTCGTGGAGGACGACGTGCTGGAGCTGCACGTGCGCGGCCAGATCGAGCCGCTGCTGATGCGCCGGCGCCGCAACCGCGAGCTGTTCGACAGCTATCTCGACGGTACCAGGAAGTTCTGCGAAGCGAACCAGATTCCCTTCGTCGACGAGACTTGATCACTACCACCGCTTGAGCGAAACGAGAGGAGTTCACCATGAGAGCGAGCAAGACCCTAAAAAAGCTGCGCGCCGGCCGTGCCGTGCGCATCTGCGGACTCGGCCACTACATTCCGGCCTTCATGCGCCACGCCGCGCATCTGGGCTTCGACTGCATCTGGCTGGACCTGGAGCACCGCGCGATGGAGCAGCGCGAGCTGCAGTCGCTGCTGGTGCTGTCGCACCTGGTCGACGTCGACGTGATGGTGCGCGTACCGCTGGTCGACGGCGCCCAGCTCTACCGCGTGCTGGAGGACGGAGCGACCGGGATGATGTTCCCGCTGGTCAACACGCCCGAGCGCGCGCGGCAGATCGTGCAGGCGGTCAAGTTCCCGCCGACAGGCAGCCGCGGCATGGACGGCGCCGGCCTGGACGGCGACTACTACCTCGACGCCGGTGAGACCTACGCGGAGGACGTCAATCGCGAGACCTTCGTGGTGGTCCAGATCGAGACCCCGGAGGCGGTAGAGAACGCCGACGCGATCGCGGCGGTGGACGGCGTCGACGGCCTGTTCATCGGCCCGGCCGACCTGACCCTTCGCATCCGGCACCACGAAGGCGACCTGGACATCGACGCCGCCACCACCCGGGTGGCCGCCGCCGCAGAGCGGCACGGCAAGGCGTGGGGCCGCCCGGGCGACGTGGCGCTGACCGCGGACATCCACGCCAGGGGCGCACAGCTCCTGGTGCAGGGCAGCGAGTTCATGGGCATGATCAACGAGCTGCAGCGCGGCCGGGAGATGTTCGACGACCTGCTGGCTGCCGAGTCCACCTGAGGACCCGCCCTCACGTGCACGGAGTCCGATGACCGCCCTTACGGACCGGCCGGTCGCGCTGTCGGCCGTCGCGCGGCTCGCGGACGCGGTGGACAACGTCGCGATCGCGCTGTCCACCCTGAGCGCCGGCCGGCACATCGAGCACGACGGGACCGGGGGGAACCCACGGTTCACCCTGCCGCACCCGGTGCTGGAGGGGCACCGCTTCGCGATCACCCGCATCCGGCGCGGCGAGGAGCTCTTGTCCTGGGGCTATCCGTTCGGGCGGGCGCTGCGCGACATCGAGTCCGGCGACTGGATCCGCAACGCCGGCATGATCGACGCGCTGGCGCAGCGCGACCTGCCGCTGGAGCTCCCGGCCGACGCCAACTTCGAGGACCAGCCGCTGGAGCAGTCGGCGCGGCTGGACGAGGTCGCACCCGCCGGGCCGTTTGCGGGGACGCCTTCGGACCTGCGCTTCTCCGGCTACGACCGCGGCGAGCGCGGCTTCGGCACCCGCAACCACGTGATCGTACTGGCGGTCAACTCGCACGCCGGCGCGGCCGCGATCGTGCTGGCCGCCCGGCTGGACGGCATGGCGAGCTCGCTCGGCGGCACCGACGGCGTGGTCCCGGTGGCGCACACGGAGGGCGGCGGTCCCGAGCCGCCCAACAACCGCGAGCTGCTGGAGCGCACGCTGGTCGGTTTCCTGGTCCATCCCAACGTGGCAGGCGCCGTGGTGCTCGATCACCCGGCGGGCGCCATCCGCTGGTCCGACGTGACCGCCTGCTCCGCAGCTCGGGCGCGCGGGCTCGACCGGATGCCGATCGTCGCCGCGACCGCCGGCGACCCGGTGGACGACGATGCCGTGCTGCCATTGCTGCGCGCCGCGGCCGACGCCCGCCGCAC
>JAPOQV010000140.1 GCA_026710565.1 Spirochaetaceae bacterium
AGGCCGTACCCGTAGAACAGCAGGGTCGCGATAACCGACTGCAGGAGGTAGTTGGTCAGCGCCATCCGGCCCATGGCGGCCAGCGGCCGCAGCAGGCGCTGCCAGCCGGGACGCTGCCAGAGCAGCCCGATGCCGGAGCCGTAGGCCATCGCCAGGAGCGGGCCCGCGACCGTTCCGTTGACCCACACGCACATCAGCGCACTCAGCGTCGGCAGCAGAGCGGCACCCGTTGCCGACAGGGCCGCCACGGGCAGACCGATCGCCAGGCCCCAGGCGAGCACGCGCCTCAGCAGAGCGCGGTGATCCTCGGTGCCGAGGGTGAGGTGGCGGCGACCGGCGGCCAGTCCCAGGACGAACATGGCCAGCACCGTCGGCGCGAGGAAGAGCTGGATCCACGCGTTGCGGCTGTAGTTCTCCACACGGGTCGCCGCCATGCGCGCGAACGCCGGTTCGAGATAGGCAGCCGTCGTGGTCCGAGCCTCGGTCCGGAACTGCTCCGCCGTCTCTCGATCGCTGGCGGCGATCTCCGCCGCGCCCTCGGGGGCCATCCGCCCCAGCGCCAGCGCCCCGAACATCAGCACCGCGGCCGCCGCCGGGACGATCAGCAGCCACTTCACCCAGCGGCGCAGGATCTCCGGCCGCGCGCGGCGGAGGGCGAGCAACGCCAGCCCGAGGATGGCGTAGAGGAGGAGGATGTCCCCCTCCGACAGCAGCACGATGTGCGCGACCCCGATCAGGCCCAGGATCGCCGACCGGCGCAGGTACAGCCGGGGAAAGCCGGCGGCGACGCCGCGTTCCTCGGCGCGCAGGAACTGCGTGGCGAAGCCCCATCCGAACAGGAACGAGAACAGGGTGAAGAACTTGGCCTGCGCCAGGGCGAACACGCCCGCGGCGACCAGTCGATCGAGCGGCGGCCCTTCGTACCCGAAGCCACCAAGGCTCCCTGGAGCCTTGAACCACATGATGTTGACGAACAGGATCCCGCACAGCGCGAACCCGCGCAGTACATCGACGACCTCAATCCGCTCCGCCTCACCGACCGGACCGAGCGCGGCGGATCGCTGGTTCATCGTCGGCTCCTCAGGCTCACTACCGCGCCTGCGAAGTCTGCTGGACGGCGCCGCGGGCTCGGATCCCTCGCATGTCTCAAACCAGTTTCTGTAGCTCTTCTGGAGTCAGCCTCGCCTGCTTGAGAATGTGAGCAAGCGTGGAGCGCTTGATCGGACGATGGGCCGGTACGATGATCTTCAGCGTCTCGGTCGATGTTCGTTTCTGTAGTCTGATGTGGGAACCGCGTTGCCGCACGACGATCCAGCCGTCGCGTCTGAGAGCACGAACGACGCGCTCGAAATTGAGGACAGGGACCCGACTCAAACCGCGACTTCTACCAGCTCCGCTCTCTCGCTGAAATCCCCGTCGTCGTCCACAGCCTCCAGGTACAGTTCAATGGCTTCGCGAATATTCGCCACGGCTTCCTCTCTGGTATCGCCTTCGCTGATACAGCCGGGAAGGGAGGGAACCACTGCCGTGAAGCCACCGTCTTCACTCGGCTCAAGAACAACTGTCAGGTTCATGCAAGATCCTCGTTGGTGCGAGCTCCGCACCTCGGTTCAAGTCACAGCCTACCGCGAACTCAGTCAGAAGTCGATTCGGAATCACGGTGCGAGTGTCACCTCGACGAGCTCATCGCGGCCTTACACGCATGCCAAGCACGACGGCACGAACGCCGCCGCCTCGCGTGTCCAGGAGCATCATTTCGCGTCGGTGAGCGTGAATGACACCCAATTATCGCCATGTATTCACTCCTTCTTGCCTCAATGGCGTGAATTTTGTACCATGTGGAACCAATGGCGACCTCGCAGCCGATCAGAGCGCGCATCCGGGATCTCAGACGAGAATACGAGGCGTTGCGGCTCGGCAAGGAGTCGCTGCTGGCGATGATCGATGACGTCGAGATACCTGAAGGCGTGTACAACTCGAACGCCATCGAGAACTCGACGCTCACGCTCGACGAGACCGAGAGGATCCTGCTCCAGCAGGAGCTCTCCCGGAGCGTGACCGTACGGGAGGTCTTCGAAGCCAGGAATCTCGCGCGAGTCGTCGAGTATACCCGCAACAGGACAGGCGCCGGCGAGCTGACGCGCGACCTGATTCTCCTGTTGCATCAGATGCTGCTGGGCGGCATAGACGATGCCATCGCCGGCCGCTTCCGCCAGACCGGGGAGTACGTGCGCGTCGGCACTCACATCGCTCCGGCGCCCGAGCGAGTGGAGCCCCTGATGGCATCGGCATTGCTCGACTATTCCAGCGATCTCGACTCCTACTTCCTGGACAAGGTCGCCCTGTTTCACCTGCAGTTCGAGACCATCCATCCGTTCTGCGACGGCAACGGGCGCATGGGCCGGGTCATCATCAACTTTCAGCTCTACCGGCTCGGGTTGCCCTCCGTCATCATCCGCGACAAGGAGAAAGACCTGTACTATCAGGCGTTCCGCGACTACGCCGAACGGAACCGGAGCCAGACCATGGAGCGTATCCTCGCCCTGGCTCTCCTGGAGTCCCTGCACAAGAGGCTGAGTTACCTCAGGGGTGACGTGATCGTCAGACTGTCCGAATACATCAGACACCGTGGCCTGTCGGCGCCGGCCGTCACCAACGCCGCCCGGCGCCAGACCATTCCAGCGTTCCGCGAGAAGGGAGTGTGGAAGATCGGAGCGCACGGCACGACGTCCGACCAGCAGGCGTGAATGGTACCCTTTTAGCCCTGTTATTCACGCCTCTTTGCCACGAAGGAGTGAATTCTCGGTCCGCGCCGATACCTCGGAGAGATGCCGACCTGCACACCTTGCTTCAGTCGATCCGGAACAGCCGGCAGGCGTTGCCGGAGTAGATGCGCCGCAGGTCCTCGGCGGGGAGTCCGAGCTCCTCCAGGGAGTCGATCAGGACCTGGATCTCCACCCACGGGTGGTCGCTCGCGAACACCAGGCGGTCGGCGCCGGCGAGCTCGTAGGCGACGCGGACGGCCGGCGGCCACGGCGAGGCGGTGTCGAGATGGACCCGGCCGTACAGCTCGGTCGGCGTCTGCGAGATGCGCTCGATGCCGCGCTTCATCACCTCGGTCTGGTTGCGGATGCGGCCCCACAGGTAGGGGAGCACGCCGCCGCAGTGCGGCTGCACCACCTGCAGGCCGGGGTGGCGCTCCAGGCCCCCGCCGAGCACCAGCCGCAGCGCCGCCAGGCTGTGGTCGACCATCAGGCCCACCATCGTGGTCATCGAGTGGTCGCTCGTCTCGGCGGCCCAGGGCGGCACGCACGGATGCAGGACCACCGGCACGCCGAGCTCCGCGATGCGGGCGTAGACCGGCTCCAGCGAATCGTCGTCCACGGGACCGGTGCCCACGTGCGAGTAGAGCATGACCCCGCGCAGGTCCAGCTCGCCGGCCGCGCGGTCCAGCTCCGCGACCGCCGCGTCCGGGCTCTGCCATGGCAGGCACGCCAGCCCCACCGGGCGCTGCCGGTGGCGGGCGCACGCCTCGGCCAGCTCGTCGTTGCACACGCGCGCGGCTTCCACGGCCAGCTCCGCCTCCAGCAGCTCGGGGCCGGGCATGTTCACGCTGACCACGCTCACGTCGATGCCGGCGGCATCCATGTCGCGCAGCTTGCGCGCCACGCTGTAGTCCTCCAGGTCGAGCCGGAACGACTGCATGTCGCCGTAGGCGACGGTGTAGCGCCCCGCCCCGCCCGTGGTCGCGGGCGATCCGGGGTTGCGCGTCAGCGCCTCGGCATAGCCGGCGGGAAACAGGTGGCTCTGGCAGTCGACCTTCATGGCGGGCGCAGCCTGCGGTGCCGGCGGGCGGGCGTCAACGCGGTGCGCAGGCTGCCGATGAGGGCATCGAGGCCCATGACCCGTGCCGCGCCCACGATGGTACGCCCGCTCCGCGCGCTCATCCGCGTGTCTGCTATCCGATGCGGAACGAGTAGAGGCTCGTGTGGCGGCTGAAGAAGCGCAGCTTCGCGCCGCCGGCAACCACCTGCGGCGGCAGCTCCGTCCGTCCCGACCAGGACAGAACGTGGGCGGTCTCGTCGCCCCTGAACGTGTCGCATTCGTCGCGGCCGAAGCCCGGCACCACGTCGTCCTCGGCATCCGTCAGCTCCGCCTCCAGGTACCCGTTCGCGGCGCTCACGGCGTTGACCACCACCCGCGTTCCCTGGCTCACGAACGGCCGCGTTACCAGGACCCCGTCGCGGACGGTCGAGTCGATCGAGACGAACCCCTCCGGGCGCAGGGTCGCCAGCCCGAGCGCGGTCTCGCCGCCCGCGAACCCGGCCTTGGCCTCCGGCACGTCCAGCCCTTCGATCTCGCCGTGCGTCCACCAGTCGTGGTGCACGTTGGCGCCGCCGTAATAGATGCGGATCTCGTCGTCCAGGAACAGCGGCGTGTTGCAGATCTCAACCATGTAGCAGTCCCAGTTGCCCTCCGCGCTCCGCTCCAGGAACGGCGAGCCGCGGCTCACGTGGTTCCAGCGGTAGCCGTCGCGGCTGTAGACCAGACGGACGTCCTTGGTGTTGTGCGTGCGCTGGAACACGTCCAGAAACCCGACCCACAGCTCGCCCATGCGGAACCGGGTGAGGCCGTAGAACTCGTCGTCCAGGTTGTCGACGACATCGTCCGGGACGATGGTCTGGTCCAGTGCGGGCCAGTCGAGAATGTCCCTGCTGTTGGTGCTGAAGATCCGCCGCTTGGTCATCCCGAAGCCGTCTCCGGGGTAGTAGGGATCGCCCCATCCGCCGCCGGTGGGCAGCTTGGGGTTGCCCTCGCGGGTGCACATGGCGATGGAGCGGGTGTCCAGGTAGTACTGGCCGGTCACCGTGTCCGGGTAGAGGATGATCACGTCCCCCAGCGCGCGCCCGCGGATCTGGCCGAAGCTGACCGGCCGGTCGTATGCCTGCCACGAGCGGCCGTCCGCCGAGTACACGGCGCGGATGCTCGAGTCCTCGATGTTGGTCATTTCGTGCCAGAAGATGCTCTTGTAGCGCTGCGCCGGATCGGCTTCGAGCGGATCGTCGATGATCGTGAAGGCATGCACCTTGCCGAACGTCTCGTCACCGAGGCAGATGTTGGTCCTGCGGCCGTCCACCGTACGGTAGTCGAGCTCCGGCTTGGTCCAGATCACGCCGTCCTCGGACTCCGCGTACAGCATGCGGTGTTGGCTGGAGTCATGAACGCGCGAGTCGATCGGACCGAGCGTGTCCCGCCGCGCCTTCAGCGCACGCTGGTAGTCGAGCCCGGTGTCCTCATACCAGCACTTGTAGCGCCCCTCCCGTTCGTCGTGGCGCACGTTCCAGCAGTTGGTGCGGAAGTGCGGCGTGACCTCCCACGGCTTGTCCTTGCGGATCAGCGGGTTGGCGGGGTGGCGCCGGGGCCGGTGCACGGTGCGGGTCACGAAGTTGACCATCTCGATCATGTGGTTGTCGAAGAAGAGCTGCGGCTGTCGGCCGATGTTGATCGGTGTGCGAGTCATTCGGGGGCCTCCTTTACTTGGCTCCTTTACTTGTAGGGATCGGCCGCGTCACGCAGGCCGTCGCCGAGGGCGTTGAACGCCAGCACGCTGACGATGACGAAGGCTGCAGGAATCAGCAGCCAGGGAAACAGCGCCACCGCGGACACGTTCTGGGCGTCCTGCAGCAGCGTTCCCCAGCTCACCGCGGGCGGCCGCAAACCGAGGCCGAGGAAGCTCAGCGCGGTCTCGCCCAGGATCATGAACGGAATCGAGAGGGTGAGGTGCACGATCAGGTAGCTCATGAACGCGGGCAACAGGTGCTTGGCGATGATCCCCGCGTCGCCGGTTCCCGCGATCCGCGCCGCCATGACGTAGTCCTCCTCGCGCAGCTCCAGGAGCTTGCCGCGCACGACGCGGGCCAGGCCGCACCAGCCGCGGATCGCAAGGATGATGGTGATGAAGAAATAGACCTGGACGACGCTCCACTCGCGCGGCAGCGACGCGGCCAGCGCCATCCACAGCGGTATGGTCGGTATGGAGAGCAGGAACTCGATGATCCGCTGGATGATCATGTCCGGCGCGCGGCCGAAGTACCCGGAGATCCCGCCCAGGATCGTCCCCAGGACGAAGCTCAGGACCACCCCGACCAGCCCCACGGAAAGAGAGACGCGCGCGGCGTGGATGTTGCGCGAGAACAGGTCGCGGCCGAGCGCGTCGGTCCCGAACAGGAACAGGACACCCGGCTCGTCGACGCCGAACAGGTGCAGGTCGGTGTCGAACAGGCCCCAGAACCGGTACCGGTCACCGCGAGTGAGCAACCGCAGCGGATAGCGCTGTGAGGTATCGGCGACTATCTCGCGCCGGAACGTCTCCCGATTCAACACGGACGTGAGCCCGTAGACGAACGGCCGCGCGTGAAAGCGGCCGTCCGCATCGATGAATCGCGGTCCCTGTGGTGCAGCGTTGATGAAATCGCGGAATCGTTGGTGGGCGCCGTACGGGGCCAGGAATCCGGCGAAGATCGCCGTCAGGTAAAACAGGGCCAGCACCGCGCCTCCCCCCAGTGCCAGCTTGTGCCTGCGGAACTTGCGTCCCATGAGGCGCCACTGCGAGGCGAGGTGATACTCCTCGGTCGGGTCGCTTGACCGCGCCGCCAGGGTCGGTTCACGCATGGCGCGCTCAGCCGGCCATCCTGATCCGGGGGTCCACGGCGACCAGCAGGATGTCGGACAGGAAGGTGCCGAGGAGCGTGAGCAGCGCCGTGACCATCACCAGCGAGCCGGCCAGAAACATGTCCTGCGCTACCAGCGCGGCCAGCAGCAGCGGGCCGATGGTCGGCAGGCTGAGGACGATCGCCGTGATCACCTGGCCGGAGAATATCTCCGGCAGGACCCAGCCGACCGTGCTGATGACGGGATTGAGCGCGACCCGAACGGGATACCGGAACAACAGTCTTGACTCGGCGAGCCCCTTGGCGCGCGCGGTGATCACATACTGCCGGGACAGCTCGTCGAGCAGCGAGCTGCGCAGGACTCGAATGAGCTGTGCCGTGCCGGCCGTGCCGATGACGACGATCGGCACCGGCAGGTGTCCGAGCATGTCGAGCACCTTCGCGAACGACCACGGCTGGTCGACGTACTCGATCGAGAACAGGCCGCCGATGCTGAAGCCGAGATAGCGGTTGGCCAGGAACATCAGGATCAGCGCAAGCAGAAAGTTCGGGGTCGCCATCCCGATGAACCCGAGCGTCGTCACGGCGTAGTCGGTCAGCGAATACTGGTGGGTGGCCGAGTACACGCCGATCGGAATCGCCACCGCATAGGTGAACAGCAGCGTGACGACGGCGATGATGACGGCATACGGAAGCCGGTCCGCCAGCAGCCTGGACACCGGCTGTCGCCACTGCAGCGACATCCCCAGGTCGCCGCTCGCAATGCGACCCAGCCAGCGCAGGTACTGCCGGTGCATCGGCAGGTCCAGGCCGTAGATCCGCCGCAACTGCTCGGTCTGTTCCTGATCGAAGAACACGCCCTGTGCTTCCAGTCGGGTCACGTAGTGGCTGAGGAAGTCTCCGGGCGGGAGCTGAATGATGACGAATACCGCGACGGTGAGCATCGCCAGCAGCAGGAGCATGAACAGGAAACGCCGAGCGATGTACGAGCCCATCGAGCCTCCGGTTGACAGACAGCGGAGCCCCGCCGCTCGGGCGGGGCTCCGCACGCACCCGTTATCGAGCGGTGTGCGTCAGTTGTTCCAGTACCACTCCTGCGGCCGCTGCTGGTTGCCGAACCCGTAGGCAAGCACTCCGGAGTTGCTCCAGAACCGATCGGCGATGTTGACCAGGTCGTTGCTGATCAGCACCGGGCTGGCGACCATGCCGACCGTGCCGATGGACAGCAGGTCGCTGGCGTTGCGGTCGAACACCTTGGTCAGCTCGCGGTCGAGCGTCGCCTGGTCCATGGTCGACGCCGAGTTGATGATGTCGTTGTACTCCTTCACCCAGTCCGGCGGCTCCTCGCCCTTCTCGCCATCGGAAACCAGCCAGTCGTGCCACAGGGGCGCCCACCACTGGGGCCGCCGCCACAGCGCCCGGTAGAGGATCTGCATCACCGGCAGACCGTGGTTGTCCGGGCGGATCGCGATCTGGCTGTCGTTTGCGTAGATGGTCTCGTAAAAGGCGTTCTTGGTGGTCATGTTGAGATCGGCGCGCACCCCGATCTCCTTCCAGTGCGCGACCACCAGCTCGACGATCGGTGCGCTCTGCATCTCGCCCGGGGTGACCACCTCGACGGCCAGCACGTCGCCGTCCGGGCGCAGCCGCCACTCGCGGTCGCCGTCCCAGCCCAGGCCCATCTCGTCCAGGAGCCGGTTCGCCTCGTCGAGGTCGCGGGTCGCGTACGCGGTGGCCCACCCTTCCTTGTAGTAGGACACCGGCGGCGCCACCGTGTTCTGGCGCGGCACGGCTTCGCCGAAGTAGATCGTGTCATTGATGTCGTCGCGGTCTATGGCCAGCGACAGGGCCCTCCGGAAGCGAACGTCGGACAGGATCTCGGCCACCACCGGATCGGCGCGATAGGTGAGGTTGGTCCAGATGGTCGCTTCGGCCGCATTGGCGCCGGCGGCGAGGCGGACCTGGTACTTGCCGTTCGCCTGCTCCTCCAGCAGCAGCGGGTAGTGCTCGAGGGTCAGCTCGCCGTTGTCCCAGTCCACGTCGCCGGCGATGATCTTGAGCTTCACGGTCTCCGGATCCTGCAGCACCGTGGTGATCACCGAGTCGATGTAGGGGAGTTGATTGCCTGCCGGATCGATGTGGTGATAGTAGGGATTGCGCTCCCAGACCACGGCGCCGGTCGGCGAGTCCTTGTACCGCCACGGGCCGGTCGACGCGATCTCGAGATTCAGTTCGTGCGGGAACTGCTGGCTGGGCCGCCACGGGTCCCTGACCAGGCCGCTGACCAGCAGGGCCCAGCTATCGAACCCGTGCTCCTTGGCCAGCTCGTTCGCGTCCTCGTTGTAGTCGATGTGGTACTTCTTGATGGTCTCCCGGTCGAGCAGGCCGGCGCGGCGTGTTCCGTAGAGGGAGAGGTGCACGTTCCAGAACGGCGCGGCGAAGCGGAACTGGACCGTGTGGTCGTCGATCTTGTGCACGGTCATGGGCTCGCCCGCCACGGTGAAGTTGCCCATGAACTTCTCGATGTCGTCGTTCTGGGCGATGTCCTCCCACCAGAACAGCCAGTCGTCGGCCGTGTGCTCGGCGCCATTGGAGAGCTTCAGGCCCTCTCTCAGCGTGAGGGTCAGCGCCATTCCGTCGCTGGCGTACCGGAAGTCCTGTACGACCCAGGGCTGCAGGTCCGTGGTACCGCGGTTCCATTCGATCGCGCCGTGATGGACGATCGCGCCGAGCGGTCCACCCTCGGTATCGCTCTTGATGAGCCGCAACGGCCGGTCGCTGTACGTGCCGATCGAGTCGTACGGCTTCTGCACAAGTGGTTCGGCGGGCAGCCGCTGCTCGATGGGCGGCAACTCTCCCGCGGCCACCATGGCGCTCAGCATCGGCGACTCGTTGAACGACGAGATCGTGTTTCCCGTCTCGCTCTGGTACTGCGATAGCGTCGCCCATTCCTGCGAATCACCGAGCGTCGGCGCGACATCCATCGTCGGCATCTGGGCAAAACCGCCCGGGACGATGAGCACGGTCAGTCCGATCACCGATCCGAGCACGCGAAGCGTTCGTCGAAGCATCAGTGCCTCCTTGCGCCACCTGGCGTCTTGACCGGCCAGCCTGCTCCCGTCCCGGAACGGTGTCAAGCAAAACCGGCTACGGGAGCGGCCTCCTCGTTCGCCCTGTCGGCACCGGCGTGCTGTGAGTGTGTCGGACATGGCGCGTGAGCGGCATATCCGACACACTCATAGCGGACGGTCGAGATGAGTGATCGCAGGTTCCGGATCGGCGTCGGCGGGATGATCCAGGAGTCGCACTCCTTCTCGCCGGCCAGCTCGTCGCTGGAACGATTCCACTCCGGGCTCTACCTGCGCGGACCCGAGGTCTTCGACACGCTCGGGAGCTGCCGGCACGAGGTGGCGGGAGCCCTGCGCGAGCTGCGCGAGGCGGCCGTGCCGCTGTTCTTCGCCTTCGCGGCCTCCTCGGGCCGGCCGCTGGACGATCCCACCTACGGCTGCCTGCAGGACGAGCTGCTCGACGCCATCCGCGGCGCCGGCCCGCTCGACGGCCTGCTGCTGGTCACGCACGGGGCGATGGTGACCGAGGCTGACGACGACGGCACCGGCCGCCTGTACGCGGCGGTCCGCGAGCTGGTCGGCCCGGACTTGCCGATCGTGGCCACCATCGACTGCCACGCCAACGTCACCCGGCGCATGGTCGACCTGACCGACGCGATGGTCTTCTACCACACGCAGCCGCACGTCGATCACGTCGAGACCGGTGCCCTCGGCGCGCGCATTCTCACGGGCATCCTGAACGGGGGGCCGCGGCCGGCCAAGGCATTCCGCTCCCTGCCGATGGTGCTGCCGGGCGAGAACGGCAACACCACCGGCGGAGCGTTCGAGCCGGTGATGCGCGAGGTGGTGGCCGCCGAGGAACGGCCCGGCGTCCTGTCGGCGGGCGCATGCGCGGTGCAGCCGTGGATGGACCTGGCCGAGTACGGCTGCACGGTGATCGTCTACGCCGACGAGCAGCCGCTCGCCGACCGCGAGGCGGACCGGCTGGCCGGGATCTTCTGGGACGCCCGGCACACGTTCATCCCGGACCTGACCGCCATCGACGACGCGATCGCGCTGGCGGCCGCGCCCGGCGACGGCATGTTCGTGTTCGGCGACAGCGCCGACGCGCCGGGCTCGGGCGCCACCGGCGACAGCACGGCGCTGCTGCGGGCGCTGCTCGACGCCGGCTTCAGGCGGCCGGCGCTCGTCAATATCGTCGACGCCGCGGCCGTCGATGCCGCCGAAGCGGCCGGCGTCGGCGCCGAGGTCCGCCTGTCGATCGGCGCCTCGCTCGACCGGACGTTCTACCGGCCGGTGCCGATC
>JAPOQV010000141.1 GCA_026710565.1 Spirochaetaceae bacterium
ATCGGGGAATCGCTCCGGGCTGGAGTTGGTCGAGGTCGATTCCGGCCACCGGCCCCGGCGTGCTTCGGATGTCGATGCGATCCGCGGTGACTCGTACCAGGGTCGTGTGGGGCACATCGTCGCCGTATCCGCGATGAAACAGTGCGTTCACCAGCACTTCGCGAAGTGGTCTTCCGGTAGTTGGGCGTTTAGGGCACGCACCCGATCGATCTTGTTGATCCTCGAACCCGATGACCTCACGACGCAGGTAGTCCAGACATCCGCGAACCTGCTCGGCGAGGCCGCCTTGGAACTTTTTTTCCTGAATGACATCGCCGGCCGTGCCGGACTGGAGGATGCTCGTTTCGATCGCGGCGCCCGGGAACCGGAGCGAGGGGTCACTGGAGAAGAAGAGGAGAGCCACGTTGCGGGGGAGCTCGTGATCGTTCACACGCCGGACGATGTCCATCTTCCTGTAGATGTGCCGCGCGTCAGGCTCGTCCAACAGCGCGCTGCCCAGTCCCGCAGGTGCTCTCGGACTTATCTCGCTGATGTCGTCGACCGTGCGTTCTCGGCGGTTCGGGAATCCCAGGTACGGCGCGGATTGACTGAGCAGCTGCTCAGTAGACCGGGATCCGGCGTCACGTCTGTCGTCGACCCGCACCCAGTACTCCTGGCGCCCTTCTCGCCGTCTGGCGCTGGTTGGTGGGGGACCTCGCTGGCGGGACCCAAACTACCAGGATATCCTTCCGTCCTTCTCCTCCTTGAGATGCGGGACATACGCGTTCTATCGTGCGGCATCTGCGCGATCCAGTGCTGCCTCCTCCATCTGCCGGGATCAGTCAGTCCCTCGGCGGAATTCGGCGCGGCATCCTCCGCGACACGAGAACGACGTATCCGCTGCGTGCCGCTCCAGGTCGTTCGCGAATGCGCAGATGTCTTCAGAACTGATAGCCGTCACCCTGGAGTCCCAAGTCGCCTTGAACTCGATTCGTTCGGACTCGACCGTGCGGCGTGGAGCAAAGTGGTCGAGGTTGATCGAGATTGCTCACCGAGACGAACTTTCCTTGTGGCCCGGGAGGTTGCTGGAGATCGCCTTCCACGGGTTCCCGGAGCGGTTACACGTTAGTGTGATGTACCATAAATCCTTGCGCGTGATGGTCCTGTGGTATCCCTCTCCCGTAGCCTTCATGGAACCTCAATGGGAGAATGCGACGTCATGTGCGAATCACCACACGCGAGCGGTCCCGGAGATCGACGCGACAACGGGAAGAGCTGGAACGCGCTCCGGCGGTCAAGACCGGACAGGCCTGGCGCTGCGCGCCCGGATCGTACTGGCGTCGGCCGGGGGAGAGAGCGACGTGGGCGTGGCGGCCCGGCTGGGCACGACGCGCGAGACGGGGGGCAAGTGGCGCCGGCGGTTCATCGAGAAGGGATGCGACGGCCTGCTGGACGAGCCGAGGCCGGGCGCCCCGCGCACGGTCAGCGACGCGGACGTCGAACGAGTGGTGACGATGACGCTCGAGACGATGCCGCGGGACGCCACGCAGTGGAGTACGCGCTCGATGGCGAAGGCGTGCGGCATGAGTTCCGCGACGGTGAACCGGATCTGGCGGGCCTTCCTGCCTGCAGCCGCACCGCATGGAGACCTTCCAAGCTTTCGACGACCCGCTGTTCATCGAAAAGGTGCGCGACGTCGTGGGGCTCTCATGGCCCGCCGAGCGGGCGTCGTGCTCGGCGTGGACGAGAAGTCGCAGATCAGGCGCTCGACCGCACCCAGCCGATGCTTCCGCTGCGTCGGGACGCCCGCCCGCCAGACCACGACTACAGCGCACGGCACCACCTCGCTCTCGCCGCCTCGACATCGCACCGCGAGGTCATCGGAAAATGCTACCGCGCCACCGTCCGTCGAGTTCAGGAAGTTCCTCGCGGTCATCGAGAAGGCGGTGCCGAAGGAGCTGGATGTCCATCTGGTCCTCGACAACTACGGCACCCACAGGACCGCGATGATCCACAAGTGGCTTCTCAGACACCCCCGTTTCCACCTGCATTTCACCCCGACCAGCGCGTCATGGCTCAACCAGATCGAACGCTGGTTCGCCGAAATCACGAACAAGCAGATCCGGCGCGGAAGCTACCGAAGCACCCACGAACTCGTGCAGGCCATCGAGGACTACCTGGCCGTCCACAACGAGGATCCCAAGCCCTTCGTCTGGACGAAGTCCGCGGACGACATCCTGGAATCCCTCAAGAGTTACTGCGAGCGGATTAGCGATACAGAACACTAGGGAGGGCGAATTCGTGCCCCGGACTCGATGGCTCCATGAAGGTGATCTCTTCGTAGAAATCGTCGAGCGCAACGAAGA
This sequence comes from Spirochaetaceae bacterium, assembly GCA_026710565.1. The sequence continues at coordinate 2,346 of JAPOQV010000141.1, forward strand.
TTCCGTGCTCCTCTGCCCAGCGCCGCATACGCTGGTTGCAGGAATGAGCCCAAGACAGAATCTCGATACGCCACCCTCTGCTGCGCATGCGCTCAAGCGTCCGGTGGAAACCGGCACCTTCGAGATAGCCAGCCCCATCGCCGCTGAGGAGCACGGCAATTCCGGGATCGCCGTTGTAATCCAGCGCATCTTCGAGCATCCGCAGTTGGAGAAGACGGTCCGGAACGTCCTGCTCACCACGGTGCGGATCACCCCGGTCAAACAACTTCACCTCGATATCGTTGGCCTCCATTCGGTTCCAGAGCTGACGCAATTCGGGCGGAATCGACCCGACGGCGAACGCCCGCTCGACCGGCCGCCCTGCGCTCGCGAGTGCTAGCAGGCCGTCAAAGTGGACTCGCACCGGGTAGCGTGCGCCCGGACCTTCGGCCCGCTCCTCGGCAAGCCGCTGAGCCTCGTGGAAGATGTTCGAATTGTCCCAGTAGATGAAACACGACTCCATTGTGTTCTCCGTTGCCGACGCGCGTCGGCCTCCGTGCATTGAAAGGTCAGTATGTACTGCATCGGCCTTCACGCCGACGCTAAGGGTAACCCCTCGGCAGGGTCGTGATCGTCGATGGAGTGGACGCCCCCTCCCGGCGGCATCGCGATGTGCCATGATGGTACTGAAGGGACTGCGACCTTGAGAGGTCTGACCATCACAGGGAGGAGAC
>JAPOQV010000142.1 GCA_026710565.1 Spirochaetaceae bacterium
CGACGACTCCGTCGTACTCCCTCAGCTTTTGCTTGGTGGCGTCGACGGCCTCACGAACCACGGCTAGGTCGAGGGCATTGAATTCAATGTCAATCGCCTTGCCACCGCCGATTAGATCGTGAGTGAAGGTCAGCTCAACAGCTCCAGGAACCTGGCCCACCCGCTCCCGCCATCGCGTAGCGATCTCCTCCGCCCGAAGCCGCCGGTTCTCTGCCGGGCGCAGCTCGATGTTCACTTCACCTAGATGCTCGCCCGTGTAGGCTGACGAGCCTGCCATCGGACCGCTTTGGACAACGCGATACGGGTGTTCGCCGACCGTGCTCAGGATCAGCGCGAATTGGTCGTCGCCCTGCTCCGCCAAAATCTCGCCGCGCAGTTCCGTTGCTGCATTCTCCAGCACCTCTACCGCGGCTCTTGTCACCTCGATCGGAGCCTCTTGCGGCATGGTCACGAATGCCACCACGTTGTCGGACTCGACCACCGGAAATAGCACCATCTTGACGAGGCCACCCACGACCATTCCGACGGTTAGCAGGCCGCAGGCGAGTCCGGCTGAGAGTGTGAGGTACCGCCATTGCAGCGCTCCCGTCAGGACCGGTCTGTAGAGGCGGAGAATGACCCAATCCACGGCATGGGAAAAGCTATCGAAGAATTTGTCCCATCCACGGATGAACATGTTCGGGCTTCCGCCCGGACGCCGCTTGCGGAACTCTCTCAGGTGGCACGGCAGGATCAGGGTCGACTCAAGCAAGGAGAAGAACAGGACCGGCAGGATGATCAGGGGGAACACCGGCATGAGCTTGCCCATCATTCCGTCTACGAAGAGCATCGGCGCGAAGGCCGCCATCGTGGTCAAGACCCCGAACGTAACTGGCACGAGCACCTCGTGCGTGCCTCGAACTGCGCCGCTCAGTCCCTTGTTTCTCTTGACCTGGGTAGTGTGAATGTTCTCGGCGACAATGATCGCGTCGTCCACAACAATGCCCAGGACCAGAATGAATGCGAAGAGCGTGATCATGTTGATCGAAACGTCGAACACAGGCATCATCGCGAGGGAGCCCAGGAACGAAACTGGAATGCCGATGCAGACCCAGAACGCCAGCCTCAAACGCATGAACAGGGCCAGCACCACGAACACCAGCCCCAAGCCGGTCGCAGCGTTCTTGGTGAGCGTTCGGATTCGGTCCTTCAGCAATTTGGCCGTGTCGTGCCATGCCGCGATGGTGATCCCTTCCGGCAAGCGCTCGGACGCCTCGTCGATGTAGCGGTGCGTGGCGTCTGCTACTTCAATCGCGCTCTGCTCCCCGACCCTGTACACCTGGACCACGACGGCCGGAATCCCGTTCAGTTGGGCAGACACGGATTGCTCTTCGAATCCGTCGACAACAGTCGCGACATCATTCAGGTGGATTCTGGTTCCGTCCGGTCTCGTCAGCAGCAGCAGGCGCCCGTACTCGCCGCCGGTGTAGGCCTGTCCTTCGGTCCTGAGCAGGACCTCTCCGGTCTGGGTCTTGACGGAGCCTCCGGGCGTGTCGACGGAGAATCTCCGCACCGCGTTGGCGATGTCGTCGAACGTCATGCCCCATCGCCTCAATGCCGCCTCCGACACTTCGATCGAGATTTCATAGGGCGGAGTGGTCAGCAATTCGACATGCGAGATCTCGGGCAGCGCGCTCAGTTCGTCCCTGGCTCGCTCGCCCAGCGCCTTGAGCGTCGCCAAGTCGGTATCGCCGGAGATGGAGATGCTAATTACCTGATACCGGTTGGTGACTTCTTGGACGACCGGCATGTCTGCTTCGTCCGGGAATGTGTCGATCCCGTCGACCCGCGCCTTGATGTCCTCCATGACCCGTCGCGCGTCGTAGTCGCTGAGGATTTCGACGCGGATCGTCGCGGAGCCCTCGCGAGCAGTCGCTGTGATCTTCTTGATTCCCTCGATCGCCTGGATCGCCTCCTCGATCCGGACGCAGATGGCCTCCTCGATCTCTTCCGGAGCGGCCCCACGGTACTTGAGCGAAATCGATACGGCATCAAGCGTGACTGAGGGAAATACTTCCTTCTTCAGGTCCCCCACCGTCAGGGCGCCTGCAGCGACAATGACGAACAGCATCAGGTTCGCGACCACGCTGTTGCGGGCGAACCAAGCGATCACACCCTTCATGTCGCACCTCGCGTGGCGGCCTCACTGCCGCCGGGCCCGGCGCCGTTTTCCGTAACCATGACCTGCATGCCATTGACCGCAGCTTCCAGCGGCGAAATGCATATGCGCTCGCCTTCTTCGACGCCGCCCCGGACCAATACGGATTCCCGCTCGAGCCGCAGGATATCCACTTCGCGAAACGCCAGGCGATTGGCGCTGTCGATCACGTACACGGTGTTGTCACCGCGAAGCGCCGAACGCGGAGCCTTGACCACGTCGCGCACGACAATCCCTTCGATCGCGGCGTGGACAAACATCCCGATCGCCAGCGGGGGCCGGTCGGCGCTGCGGTCCCGGCCGTAAGGGTCCTGCACTTGCGCGATCGCGTTCACCATGCGGGTGCGGGGATCGATCTCCCCCTCAGTTCGCACGATCCGGCCCGTCCAGGTATGGTCCCGGCCGGCAAACCGGGCAGTCAG
>JAPOQV010000143.1 GCA_026710565.1 Spirochaetaceae bacterium
ATCCCGGCGGCCCGCCTGGCGGCGGGGGTGGTGTACGGGCGGGCGGGGGGGGCCGCCCCCCTCGGCCGGCGCGCCGGGCCCCGCCGCGATCCGGTCGGCCAGCCGGGCGAGGCGCGATGCCGGCCGACGGCGCTCCGCGGCCGGAGCCGGAACGGTGGCAACGGCCGCTTCAGCCATGGCGCAGCTTGGCACGGGCGGTCTGCTCCGGCAATCAACAGGCGAAGCCTGGACCCGGGTGCGCAAGGCGCTCGCTATGCCCTGTACACCGCGGCGAAGATCGTGAGCCTGGTCGCGTCGCTAATCTGCTCCAGAACGGGGCGGCGGCCGGACAGGCGCTCCGAGTCCCGGACCAGCTTGAGAAAGCCCTCGCCGCGCGCCTCCATGTAGCTGGTGCCGGTGAGCGGGCTCTGGTAGTCCCGCATGAAGCCGGCCAGGAACTGGTTGCGGCGGGCAGGTTGGCACCCCGCGTACAGGTTCTCCACGGTCAGCGTGTTGTACAGGGCGCCGGGGTTCTGGAACTCGACGCGCTCGGGGAACAGGCGGATGATGATCTGCGATCCGCGCGCCTCGTAGTCGCGGTGCACGATGGCATTGACGACGGCTTCCTGAAGCGCCGTCTGCGCGTAGCTCGGATAGTCGCGGCGGCCGTCTCCGTCCTTCCTGGATGCGGTGGGGATCAGAGGGGAAGACCGGAGGTAGGTGAGCACTTGCCCGATCTGCTCGGGCAGCGGCCCCGTGATGCGCCTGCTGTCAACGGTGTTGCCGTCGGCCGTGTCCTGGTGGTATGCGGCCACGTCCACGTGCGCGCCGGGCAGGTACAGCTCCGGCTGCTCGGCGAACAGGAGGATTCCCAGGTGGGTGGGAGTGACACCGGAATCGGTCGAAGCTGCCAGCTTGTGCGTCACGAGCGTATGAGCCCAGTCGTCCGGCCGCGACCAGTCCGGGAAGCGGTCGCGGAAGTACCGCTCCAGCCGAAGGTCGTGGAGGTCGTCGAGCGTACTGCCGAACACGGGCCGTTCCTCGATCGGGCTGGCCATGCGGCGGGCGCTCAGCATGCGGGCCGGATCGAGGCGATGAGGGCTCTGGTGTCAAGCATGGTTCAGGTCGTCAGGTGCTCTCCTGCTCGGCCCGATCCTGATCGGCCCTCCACTGCTCGTACTCGCGCTGGCCTTCCTCACTCAGCGGGTAGTACGTGCTGATCGAGCCGCCCTCGGCGAGCCGGAGGCGGCTGAACTCCTCCCACTCTTCGTGGGCGGTGGTGCCCACCGCCAGGTCGCCGGCCATCTTGCGCGGCACGATCACGGCGCCGTCGTCGTCGGCGATGACGATGTCGCCCGGCATGGCCAGAACGCGGCTGACCGCCACCGGAACGTTGTACGCCCAGGGGAACAGCGACGCCTGCGAGGCGTAGTGCGGGGTGGCCCCCACCGTCCACAGCGGCAGCCCGATATCGCGCACCTTCGGCCAGTCGCGGATGCAGGCGTCGACCACCAGGCCGACGCCGCCGCGGCCCTTGAGGTAGGTGATCAGCATCTCGCCCAGGCAGCCGGTGTAGCGATCGCCGTACGCCTGCACCACCAGCACGTCGCCGGGCCGGATCTCGTCGAGCACCCGCCACAAGGCGCTGACCTTCTCCGCGTGCTCCTGGCCGATGCCGGAGGCGATGTCCTCGCGCTGCGGCATGAACTGCAGCGTAACGGCGGTGCCGATGATGCTGGTGCCGGGCAGCCGTTGCACCGGCCCCTGGATGAAGCTCTGCCGGACGCCCATGCCGTGCAGGCCGGCGGCGGCCGTGGCGGCGCTGACGCGGCTGAGCTGTTCGATGAGCTCGGGCTCGGCGCGCGGAAAGTCCGGTCCGTGAATGGGCAGCGTCAGGCCCTCCGGCATGTGCTGCGGGCCGACGCGTCGTTCCTCGTGGTCTGACATTGAGTCCTCCTTGGCGGGTGACCCGTCGGTCAGTCCCAGGGGGTATGGTAGCCGGGCGCGCCGGCGTGGCGGTCCATCGCCAGGGCCAGCCGCAGCTCGGTGCCGGCCGGCAGCACCACCTGCAGGTAGCGGCCTCCGGCCTCGACCGTGCGCGGCGCGGTGCGGACCTCCGGCGGCGGGCCGTTGCCGATGGCGCCGGGGTAGTCGCTCACTCGCTCCTGGAACGCGGCCTCCCGGAAGCGGTGCTCGCCGAAGCCGCCTGCCTGCAGGATCACGGTGCGGTCGGCGAGGCCGCTGGTGTTGACCAGGTGCAGGTTCAGGCTTCCGCGGTCGACCGACGTCACCAGCGCGGCGACATCCGCCGGCAGGCCGGGCCGGCGCCGCTGCGCGTCGAAGTAGCGCAGGCGGCAGTTGAAGAGTCCGCCGTTGTAGATGATCTGAGGCGAGCCGGTGGTGAGCTGCACCAGCGCCTCCGTGGTGATCGGGTTGGCGTCCTGCCAGTGGTGGATGTGCACGGTGGTGATGTCCGCGTCGTCGCGGCGGATCTGGTCGAGGCGGCGGCTGGCCTGGGCGTAGGCCTGCCCCAGGATCGCCTCGGGATAGCCGGGGTTGTCCCCGCACAGGTAGGCCAGCCACGCGGGCTCGTGATCGGCGTCCTCCTTGCCGCGCATGGGCACCACCCGGCGCCAGTCGGCGGTGGAGCGCGCGCGGATGGCGAGCAGCCGATTCCAGTCCTCGTCCGCCTCGGTCACGTTCCAGAGGGCGGCCGGCACGCGCGTCGACATGGGCTGGAAATCGAACCAGCCGTGGTCGCCGTACCGGTAGGGAACGACGAACTCGATCTCGTCCGGCGGCTGCGTGGCGAAGAACTCCCGCAGGCTCATCTCCAGCTCGGCGTACGGCAGGTCGCGGCCCTGCTCCCAGACCGCATCGAACTGCCGGCGCGGCAGCTCCAGGAAGCGCCGCTCGCCCGAGATCAGGAAGGCGTTGAGCGCGGCGTCGACCGCCGCGTAGCCGATGTTGTAGTAGCCGTGCGGCCAGGTCCAGCCGTACAGCCCGCCGTACCATTTGCCGCCCAGGTACTCGCCCACCCGGCCGGACAGGCCGATGTTGTCGGGCAGCAGCCCGCCGTTCGCCTCCGCCCTGGCCAGCCACGCGTCGGTGTACTCCATGACCCACTCGCGGTAGCGCTCCTCGCCGGTGAGCAGGAACGCGTTGGTGATCAGGCTGGTCACGCACAGGTTGCCGGCGACGTCGCCGCGCCCCATGCGCTCCTCCATCACCTCGCCCATGCGGCGCGCCAGCTCCGGATCGCGCAGGTCGTCGTACGACGTGATGCCCGGAACGTCGTGGTACGGCAGGCCGTAGCGGGCCATCCTGGGCGACCAGCCCATGCCTGGTGCGTGGTCACTGGTGCCCCAGCGAGGCCCGCCGGCGCCGTTGTGAGGCGCGCGTATCAGGCGCCGCTCCCGGTCGTAGTTGGGCGCCTCCGGGTCCGACCCGAGGTAGAACCCGGCGAATCGTTCCGCCCGCTCGCGCAGCAGCGCGTTCCCGGGGTCGGCCAGGCACAGGGCATAGAAGTAGATGTAGCTCTCCGACTGGTGGAACTGGTCGTAGCCCAGCTCGTACTCGCGCGTGAGCACGCCGTAGGAGGTGAGCTGCCGGGTCACGGCGTCCCACTGCCGGTGGCTGAGCGGCAGCAGGCGGTCGCCGCCGCCGAGCAGGTAGTACAGCGGCCAGTTGCCGAAGCTCTCGTAGAAGTCGTCGGCGCCGTCGCGGCTGGGGTAGCCCTCGGTCGCGGCGTCGCGCCAGATCAGGGTGCCGTCGGCGTCCGTGTACTTGTCCAGGAACGGGTCGACGGCCGCGTCCAGCAGATCGAACAGCCGCCGTTCCAGCACCGCCCAGGCGGGGAGCTGCGTGTACGGCGTGGTGGCGGTGATGGAGGTCATGGGCAGCTCCTGACGGGCACGCGGTCCCGAGCGGTCACGCTTCGGGGAGCTCGTTGCGGAAGTTGTCCTCGGGGCCGAACGCCTCCCAGGCGGTGTTGAAGAAGGCGCGCTGCGCGTCGGTCAGCTTCGCCATCGTCTGCGGGCCGGGGATGCGATCGCGCTGCCAGTGGTAGGTGGCCGCCCGGTCGTTGTACTTGTAGAATAGCCCGTAGCGCGGCTCGTCCGCCTGCCAGCGGTTGGCGCCGTGGGCCAGCGTCTCGGTGAAGATGATCGCCGACCCTTTGGGCGCCGGGATGTTCTGCACCAGCGGGCCGTCGACGGCGTAGAGCCGTGCGCGATCCTCGTCGGGGACGCGGAAGTCGGACTTGTGGGAGCCCGGGATGCAGGCGAAGCCGCCGTCCGCGCTCGTGATCTCCTGCAGCGCGAAGGAGATCACGGTGAGCCCGGTGAAGATCTGGTCCCCCTGCACGCTGTAGCGGAAGTTGACCCGTCCGCCGCGATGGCCGCCGTGCATCTCGAACTGCGGGCAGCCCTTGGAGCGCACGAAGCTGTAGGCGCTCTCCAGACGCAGCTTGGGCCCGATGATCTCGGTCAGCACCTCCATCAGCCTGGGGTGGTCGATCAGCGAGATGAACGGCTCGCCCGCTTCCACCAAGCCCGCGCAGCGGTGCCAGGTGCCGTTGGCGTCGTAGCCGTTCGGCGTCTTCTCCAGCGGCTGCATGCGCTCGGTGATCTTGCGCTTGGCGGTCTCGCACTGCTGGTCGGTGAGCACGTCCTCGACAAGGAGGTAGCCTTGCAGGTCGAACAGGTACTTCTGCGTGGCGGTCATGATCTTGAGCCTATGGGTCTGTCTTGCCCTTGCGCAAGGGGGCGGACGACAGGCAGACGCCTACAGCCAGCGTTCGAAGATCCGTTCCGCGTTCTCGTGCAGGATGGCGTGGCGCGCCTCGTCGGAAATCCGGGAGAAGAGCACGCAGCCGATGCCGTAGTGGGGGTTGAACCACGGCAGGTCGTCGCCATAGAGAATCTTGTCCTGCACACCCGTGTTCACCATCCGGGTGACGCTTCCGTTCACGTGGTAAGGCGGCGCACAGCTCCAGGTACACGTTGGGGAACCGCCGGGCCAGCTCGATGCCGCCGTCCCAGTCGCCGTATTGCGCGTGGCCCATGATGATCGTCGCCCGGCCGTAGGTCTGCGCGATCTTCTCGATGTGCGGGCAATCGCCGTAGCCGTCATGCCCCCAGGTATGGACCAGCACCGGGAGCTGCTCGTCGTGCGCCCGCTCCCACACCGGCTTGCATCGCGAATCCGTGATGGCGACGCGGTAGTAGGCCGCCAGGATCTTGAATCCGGCGAATCCGGGATGCCGGTCGAGCTCGGCCGCTTCCTTGCGCACGCGCTCCGGGTACAGGGGCGTGACGGCCCAATACCCGCCGAAGCGGTCGGGGAACCGCCGGATCGCCGCCTCCGCGTCCCGGTTGCCGAGCTCGCTGTCACGCAGGGCGCGGTGATGGGCGAAGAAGGTCTTGCGTATGCCGCAGCGGTCCATGGTGGCGAGCATGTCCTCAGCACGGTTCCGCGGCATGTAGATTCTGCTGTACGGCCCCATGTGGGCGTGCGTGTCGATCACGGGACAATCTGCGCTCCGGCCCGTTTCGACGAACTCCGCGACGATGGGCGAAGTGGACCTGGGCTTCATAGCCGCACCTCGTCGAGGATCGCCTGCAGGTTGCCGGATGCGATCGCGGCGCGGTCGTCCTCGCCTATCCCGGCATGCCGGACGAGCAGCGACGATCCTCCCATGGGGACGTGGTGGTAGGAGCTCCCGAAGAGCAGCCGCCGGGAGCCGTAGGTCGCAACCACATCCTCCAGCCCGCCGTCGAGCTCGTAGCGGGAGGTGTCGATGTGGAAGTGGCGGTAGCGTTCGAGCAGCGGCCGGAAGAAGCGGTCATCGCCCCAGCATCCGTGGTCGGTTGCGATCAGCACCAGGTCGGGATAGGAGTCGAGCACGTCGAACAGGAGCTGCCACCCCTCCTCGACGTTCACGAGCAGCGGTATGCGCCGGTCCGCCAGCTCGCCGAGCACCGTTCCCATCGTGACCTCGTTGAGCAGATAGCGATGGGCGTCCGGGCGTGCCCGTAGCGCCGCGACGCCATGGTCCCGCATCCCCGTGAGCAGATCGTCCACCGGCATCTCCGCGTGCGGCGGCAGGATGTTCCAGACCGGCAGCAGGCGCTCGCTTGACCGGCAGAACGCCGCTATCTCGGCGTTCGATTCGAGCGGGTTGGAGAAGTCCCCGCCGTCGTGGTTGACGAGCGCGCGGTCGACGCCGCAGTGGTCCATCTCATCCAGTAGGGCCTCCGGGACGAGGGCCGGTTCGAGGGGCGGAAACAGACCTGCTCCCGCGTAGGCGTTGCAGTCGAAGAACTCGATGCCCTCGCCGGGCGTCATGCCGCGTCGCCGGTCGCCAAGGAGGCCGCGGCATGGTTGATCCGCCCGACGATCTGCGTCACGTCGGCGTCCGTGTTGTCGGGATGGGTCTCGACGCAGACCGTCCTGCCCAGAATATCGATCGACTGCAGGCACATCTCCTTCGAGTAGGCCATGCGGCAGCCCCTGTTCTGCTCAAGCTCGAACGGGTTCAGGGCCGGGTGGTGGGCGCCACGGTGCTGCAGGACGGGATCCCACTCCGTATACACGTGACGCCCCGTCTTGAGCGCTACCCAGCCACCGCCCGCGTCCGCGAGCGCATCGGCCGACGCCGCTGACGGGAGCAAGTAGGTGACATGGGTCCCGCACTCCCATTCGGGGCTGTTGTTGGGACTGGCCGACAAGCCGGACGGCTCAGTCTCACTGACGATCCTGGTCTTCTGAGCCCGCATCGCGCCGACCATGTCGTCGATCCGGTCGAGCTGGCCGTTCATGATCGCTCCTTCGATCTCCGACGCCCGAGCCCCGTTGGCCACGTACCCGGCGAAGGTGTCCTTCCGTCCGTCCCAGTAGAACCGGCAGGGATCGATCGCGCACTCGATGTGCTCGGCGAACGCGTCGTCGCCGGTCACGACCGCGCCTCCCTCCCCGCAGCTCATGTTCTTGTAGTGGTTGAAGCTGAACGCGCCGATGTGGCCGATCGACCCGAGCATCCGTCCCTCGTAGGCGCCGCCAACTGCCTGGCAGGCGTCCTCGATCACCAGCACGCCGGTCTCCCGGGCGATCTCCATGATCGAGTTCATGTCGCAGGGCAGGCCCCACATGTGCACGGGCATCACGGCACGGGTCCGGGGTCCGATCGCATCCCGCAAGGCGGCCGGACTCAATCCCAGGCTCTCGTCGATGTCGACGATGACCGGAATCGCCCCGGCGGCCAGTACCGAGCCGGGGGTCGCCATGTAGGTGCATGCGGGGACGATCACTTCGTCGCCCGGCCCGATGCCCGCGCCCATGAGCGCCGCCGTCAGCGAGTTGGTGCCGCTGGCCGTCATGAAGCAGTGGGCCACGCCCAGCTTTCGGGCATACCGCTTCTCGAAGCGCAGGCACTCGCCCTCCGCGTCTTCCAGGTAACGGAACAGGCGCTTGCTCCTGAATACCTCGGCAAGCCTGTCCAGTTCTTCCTGCCCGATCCTGTACATACGCTTCCTCCACTGCCTCGGACGTCGGCTATGACGCCACCATAGCCGGGTGCCGCTGCCGGATCCAACGGGACGAACGCTGCCGCATCACCCCTTGATGCTGCCTATCACGATCCCTTGACGAAGTATCGCTGCAGGAACGGATACAGCAGCAGGATCGGCAGTGCACCAATCAGAATCTGCGCCGAGCGCAGGGTCCTGTCGGAGATCACCGCGTAGTCGCGGGCCTCCTGCAACGTCATGCTTCGCAGAGAAGTCATGTCCTGTAGATCTTCCACAGGATCGTCCAGTGGCCGGCGCCGTCCAACACGGCCGACTCTTCCAGCCCCACCGGTAGCCTGCGAAAGAAGTTGAGCAGGATCAGAACGTTCCAGACGGGGACGCCGACCGGCAGGATGAGCGCCCAGATCGAGTCGATCAGTCCGAGCTGACGGACGACCATGTAGGTGGGTATCAGCTCGTACGTGGAAGCCTCGATCGGCGGGTCGTAGCGGGGCATCATGCCTGCGTCAACCGGATAGAATGCGCGGATGAGCGCTCCGAACGTCCTTCTCATCTGTGTCGATCACTGGCCCGGGCCGCTGCTGCGCGCCGCCGGCCACGACCACGTCTTCACGCCGACGCTGGATCAGCTCTGCCGCAACGGGGTGCGGTTCTCACAGGCCTACACCACCACCCCAACCTGCATCCCGGCGCGGCGGGCGCTGATGACCGGCACCAGCGCGCGCACCCATGGCGACCGCACCTTTCGCGAGCACGAGCCGATGGACCCGTCGCTGCCGACCATGGCCCAGACCTTCCGCAACGCTGGGTATCAGGCGTACGCGGTCGGCAAGCTGCACGTCTTTCCGCAGCGCGACCGCATCGGCTTCGACGACGTCATCCTCAACGAGGAGGGCCGCCACCACCTGGGCGGCGGCAGCGACGACTACGAGCGCTACCTGCACGACCACGGCTACGGCGGCCAGGAGCTGACCCATGCCATGGGCAACAACAGCTACACGGTGCGGCCCTGGCACCTGCCCGAGCAGTTCCACCAGACGTATTGGACCACCCGGCAGATGTGCGAGACGATCCGCCGCCGCGATCCGGGGCGGCCGGCGTTCTGGTACTGCTCATACGCGGCGCCGCATCCGCCGATCACGCCGCCGGCCGACTATCTCCGCCACTACGAGCACTTCGGCGTTGACGAGCCGTTCGTCGGCGACTGGGCGCGCGACTTCGACGCGCTGCCCCACGCGCTGAAGCTGCACCGCGGCCGGCGCAACGATGACCTGGACGGCGACGAGACCCGCGCGGCGCGCATGGGCTTCTACGCGCAGTGCACGTACATCGACCACCAGATCCGCCTGCTGGTCGGCCAGCTCCGCGAGGCCGGGCTGCTCGACGACACGATCCTGATGTTCACCTCCGATCACGGGGACATGCTCGGCAACCACCACCTGTGGGCCAAGCCGCCTATGTACGAACACTCGGCCAACGTGCCGATGATCCTGTTCGGCACGGCCGGGGATGCGCGGGTGGGCGCGCGCCGCACCGACGGGCGGCTGGCGGCGCTGCGCGACGTGATGCCGACCCTGCTGGACCTGTGCGGCATCGACGTGCCGCCGACAGTCGAGGGGGAGTCGCTGGTCGGCGAGCCGCGGCGGACCCACCTGTACTGCGAGCACCACGAGGGGGCGGCGGCCATGCGCATGCTCCGCCGCGGGCGGTACAAGCTCATCTACTACCCCGCCGGCAACCGCCTGCAGCTCTTCGACGTGGAAGGCGATCCGCAGGAACTGCACGACCTGTACGGCTCGCCGGCAACCGCCGACGTCGCCGGGGAGATGGAAGCGCTCATGGCCGGCGAGCTCTACGGCGAGGATCGCGCGTGGGTGCGCGATGGCTGCCTGGCGGGCATGCCGGAACCGGCGTACGAGTATCAGCCGGACCGCGGCCTGAGCGGCCAGCGGGGGTGGCGGTGAGCGCGCGCGACCTGCACGGCTGGGCGGAGATTGCCCCCTCCGGTCCGATTGAGGCCGGCTCGACCGGCACGTGGCGGATCACCTACCACGCGGGCGAGCGCGGCGTCGACGACGGCGGCTCGATCAAGTTCGCGTGGCGCGACACCAGCGACTGGGGCACGCCGCAGTTCACGGAGCCGGACGCCCTCGACTTTGCCAGCGTCGCGACCACCGGCGCCGCCGTGCTGCGCGCCGCCTACGAGCGGCAGCGCTACATCCGGCCCTGGCGTCGCTGCGTGACCGTGGATGTGTTCGACGGCTGGCTGCGTCAGGGCGACACGGTCACGCTGACGCTCGGCGACACCTCCGGCGGCAGCCCGGGAAGCCGCGCGCAGACCTTCATCAACGACACGTTCGAGTTCCGGGTGGCCGTCGACTGGGCGGGCGCCTGGCAGTACACGGTGGTGCCGTCACCGGTGGTCCAGGTGACGGGCGGGCGGCCGCACCGCCTGGCAGCGGTCGGTCCATCCGCCATCGGGCCGGGCTCGCCCGGCTGGCTCGGGGTGCGGGTGGAGGATCGCTGGGGCAACGTGTGCCGCGGCTTCACCGGCAGCATCGAGCTGGACCCGGATGGGCTCCACGGGCTTCCCGAGCGGTACACTTTCCAGCCCGGCGACGGCGGCGCGCGCCGGTTCGAGAACGTGCGCGCCACGGAACCGGGCGTCCATCGCGTGACCGTGCGCGCGGACGGCCTGGAGGCGGCCACGGCCAACCCGCTGGTCTGCCGAGCCGCGCAGTGCGGTCCACAGCCGTACTGGGGTGACCTCCACGGCCAGAGCAACGAGACGGTCGGCACCGGACCCGTCTCCGCCCACTTCACCTATGCCCGCGACGTCGCCTTCGCGGACTTCGCCGGCCATCAAGGCAACGACCTGCAGATCACCGACGCGATCTGGGACGAGATCAATCGGCAGGCGAACGGCCACGACGACCCGGGCCGGTACGTCGCGTTCGTGGGCTGGGAGTGGTCGGGAAACACGCCGTCCGGCGGCGGCCGCCACGGCTACTACGCAGGGGGCCGGGGGCCCCCCCACCGTCTACTGCGCGGGCCCGGGCGGCCCGCTGCCCCGCTCGAGCCGGGTTCTGGTGGACGACCCTCCGCGGGCCGACGGCGCCGATGCCGACGCTCCCCACGTGCGCGACCTGTATGCGGCGCTGCGCGGCCACGCGGCCGGACCGGTGATCGTCCCGCACATGGGCGGCCGCCGCGCCGACCTCCGCTGGCACGATCCGGAGCTGGAGCCGGTCATCGAGGTGCTGTCCGAGTGGGGCGAGTTCGAGTGGTTCCTGCGCGAGGCGCTGGAGCGCGAGTACCAGGTCGGCTTCGTCTGCGGCAGCGACGACCACAAGGGCCGCCCCGGCACCGCCAACCCGGGGCGCAGCACCTTCGGCGTCAACGGCGGGCTGGCATGCGTGCTCGCGGACGAGGTGAGCCGTGAAGGCATCCTCTCCGCGCTGCGCGCGCGCCGCTGCTACGGCACCTCCGGAGCGCGCATCCACGTCGAGGCGAGCGCGGACGGCCATCCCGCCGGCGCCGCGTTCGAAGCCGCAACCGCACCCCGGATCAGCGTCAGCGTGGCCGGCACGGCACCCGTGGAGCGCATCGACTGCTTCCGCGGCACGGAGTTGATCGCCACCTTCCCGGATCGGCTGCCGCGCGCCCGGGACCGCGTGCGGGTGAGCTGGGCCGGCGCGCGCAACCGCGATCGGCAGCGCATGCTGCGCTGGGACGGATCGCTCTCCATCGCCGGCGGCAGTTTCGGCGTTGCCGAGGGCTGGGCCTTCGACTCGGCGGCCGAGGGCCTGGAGGAGACCGGCCGCGAGTGCATCACCTGGCGCTCGGTCACCACCGGCGACGCCGACGGCCTGCTCGTCGACGTGGAGGGCCCGGACACCGCGACGCTCAGCTTCCAGAGCGGCGTGATCGAACATCGCGCCATCCTCGGCGATGTCCGCCGGCAGCCCGTGACCGTTCCCGGCCCCGGCATCGACACCCGCCTGGTGATGGAGATGGCCCCGACCGGCAGCGGCCTGGACGCCGCGACGACCTTCCGCGACGGCGCCGCACCACCGGGCCGCCACGCCTACTGGCTGCGCATCACCCAGATCGACGGCGCCAAGGCTTGGCTGAGTCCCTGGTACGTGACCATCGAGTGAGGGCTGCGCGGCGCTGGCAGCGCCGGCCGCAAAATGAGCGGCAACTCCGATGAATTATGTCGAAAATCCGCGGAGCTGTCGTTGATTCTCAGGACAGGCCCGGATATGCTCCGGTCGCGTGTACCCTCGAACGCTGGACGTCAGGACGCTCGCAAGACGAAAGTCGCTGTTTCTGTTCGGTCCCCGCAGCACCCTGTTGAATCCCAGATAGCTTCGTCATGGAAATCCCGAAGTGTTTCGACGGCAGGAGGCTCGGGGTTTGTCGGGTAGTGCCGTCGTGGCGAGAGATTGCGGGAAGCGGCGTGGGCCGAGGGAGGACGCGACAGGAGGGGGAAGGTGGGCTGTGCAGGCGGAGGCGGGTGTTTCCCGTTTCCGGTTGTTAAGGAACGGGAAATGGGAAACGGCTAGGCGGGGGCGGACAGCCGCCAGCCGTGAGCGGTGCGTGACAGGCGGCCTGCGGCTTCGAGGGAGCGCAGGGCGTCGCTGAGGGTCTGGTCGCGGACGCGCAGAGCGGCGCGCAGGGAGCGATGCGCGGTGGGTCGGTCGTGGCGCAGGTGGGCGAGGATGCGATCTGCCAGCGGCGGCGGCGCGGGCGGTCCTGAGAGCACCTGCAGGTGAGGGCCGCCGGCGGCGGGGTCTGCGGCCAGCTTGAGGGAGATGGGAGGCGGCGCCGGGGCGCAGCGGTGCTCGACGGTGAGCAGCAGGGCGTCGGTGCGGGTGCGCGCCAGGTAGAGGTTGGAATCGCCCCAGGCCCAGAAGTCGCCTGAGCCGCGCAGCGCTTGGCCGGGGTGCTGGGCGCCATTCTTGCGCACGTGGTGCACGAGAGCCACGGCGGCGCCGGAGGCGCGGGACAGGTCGCGCAGCTCCGACAGGATGGCGGCGACCTGGCGGGCGTCGTTCTCGTCGGCGCGCTGCAGACGGACGAACGGATCGAGGATCAGCAGCGCGGGGTGATGGGCGGCCACGGTGAGCCGCAGGCGCTGCAGGTCCTGCTGGCGGTCCAGGCGCAGGGAGGCCTCGACGATCAGATGCACGTCGAGGGCGTCGAAGTCGGCGCCGCGAGCGGCGGCCAAGCCCTGGATGCGGTGCTTGAGATGATGGGGCGCATCCTCTGCGGCGAACACCAGCACCGTGCCCGGGCGCCCCACGGCGAAGCGACCCAGGCAGCGGGCGCCGGAGCCGACGGCGACGGCCAGTTCGAGCGCGAGCCAAGTCTTGCCGGTCTTGGGGGCGCCGCCGATCATGCCGACGGCGCCGGCGCTCCACAACGGCTCGACGAGCCAGGGGTGCGCCTCGGTGCTGGGCTCAGGGATCTTGGCCGCGCGCAGCACGCGCAGCGGTGCTCCCGCCATGGTCAGGGGCGTAGTTCGTCGACGGCTGTCTGCAGGTGCTCGGCGTCGACGGTGCGGGCGTCATCGAGGGCGGCCGCTGAGAGCGCGTAGTGGGCGATGCGGTTGACTTGGCGTGGCAGCCCGCGGGAGGCCTGGAACAACGCCTCGGCCGCGGGCGGCTCGAACAGGGGCAGCTCGCAGCCGGCCAGCCGCAGGCGGTGGGTCAGGTAGGCGTCCAGTTCGCCGCGCTCCAGGCCGCCGATGTGGTGGCGGACGACCAGGCGCTGGTTCAGCGATTCGTGCACGGCCATCGACAGCCGGCGGCGCAGTTCGGTCAGACCGACCAGCAGCAGGCACAGGCGGTGCTCGGAGTCCATCGTGTAGTTGGTGAGCAGGCGCAAGTCGTCCAGGACGTCGTTGCGCAGAAACTGCGCCTCGTCCACGACGAGCACGGGCAGCAATCTGGCTTCCTGGACCAAGCGGGTGATCTCGGCTCTGATGGCGCGGTAGGCGGTGGCGCGCGAGCGTTCGCCGGGCAGGCCGAGCTCCCAGGCGATGGACTTGTACATGTCCAGGACGTTGCCGGTGCTCAGCGAGACGTAGAACACGCGGAACAGGCCCGGATGCAGCGTGGCGGTGACCGAGCGGCAGACGGTGGTCTTGCCGCTGCCGACCTCGCCGGTGAGCAGGCCGATGCCGCGCAGCTCGAGCAGATGGTTCAGCCGCGCTTCGGCTTCGCGGCGAGCGGCCGAGGCGAACAGTTCGTCGGCTTCGAGGGTGGCCGCGAACGGGAAGCGGGTGAAGGCGAAGTGGCGCAGGTACATCAGTCGGTCTGCTGCCGGCGGTGCAGATCGCGCAGGGCCAGCGGCGACGGCGGCGGCTGGTCAGCGGGGGTGTCGGGCTCGATCTGCCGGGAAGGCCGGGCGCGCTTGACCGAGGCGTTGGCGTAGGCGTCCAGAATGGTGGCCACTCCGGCATCAGCGCCGTTGTGGAGGACCTGCAGCGGTCGGGTGGGCGGCGCGGCGGGGTCGTAGCGGACGGTGACGGTCTGGCCGACCAGCAGCGGGTCGACCTCGTAGAGGCGGCCGTCGAGGCTGAGGGTGCGGTCGTTCATGACGCGGCGCCGGGCCTCTGCCAGAAACAGGTCGTCCAGATCGAGGGAGGCATCGGGGTAGCGGACCTCGCCGCCGACGGCCGCCCATCGCTGCAGCGGGGTGTCGCCGTCGAGACCGCGATGCGGATTCTGGTGGTATTCGCCTTCGAGGTAGGCCCACAGGCGGCGGTTGAGCGCG
>JAPOQV010000144.1 GCA_026710565.1 Spirochaetaceae bacterium
CTGTTGACACCCCGCTCCATGCGTTCGAATTGGGTGCGCTCGGAGATCGAATATGCCCTGGGAGAAGTACGCTTTCGCGACCGTCTGATACCCGTCGTGGTCGGAGATCCGGACGAGCTGAAGAACGAAGACGTTCCATGGATCCTCTGGAACCTGAAAACGATCAAGCTGACCGAACACGCCAATGAAGACGAGGGCATCAAGGAAATCGCCCGGACTCTTCAGCAGGTCGCTTGACGACTCCCGTTACTCGCTATCTCTCGCCACATCGAGATTGAGCTGCCCCAGCATTCTTGGCTCCGCGCATCTTATATGAGGATGACTGACGGCGTTGAGTGCGTCGTCCCAGGATAGGAGGATGTCGCAGTTCCCGCGTAGGGCACACGCAAGATGAATGCCATCCGCCGGTGATAGAGTAAACTCTCGGCAGAAGAGATGTGCCTGCTCTCCGATCATTCGGTCCACGGATATGACGTCAATGTAGTCGTGCTCGAAGAATCCCAGTATCTCTGTGTCCTCATCATCCGTGAGCCGTTCATGTCCCCGCTTCTTATGAACCTCAGCGAGTGTCAGCGCAGAGATGCAGATTCGAAACGTCCCACGTTTGGCGGAGCCGAGGATGTGGTCCTCCACCTCCTTGCGGTCGACACCGTTGACGAGCTCCCCTTTCAGCCAAGCGATGAAGACGGATGAGTCCAAGTACGGATACCTGTACTGTTCAGCGGTCACGAAGACTCCTGATGTACTCCTCCGTGGTAAGGTCACCGGTAAGGTCGGGGTATTTCCCGCCGAGCGAGGCGATGCTCGGAAGTGCGGGCGTCTCACTCAAGACCCGCAGTTTCTCCGCGGAAACTCGTATCGGTTCACCGCGTGCATTCGTATACACCAGCCCGGCTACCAGCACTCGACTTCCGAGCGCCTCCTTGGCCTGGTCCAGAAGGTCCGAGTCTTGTGGAATGTCGCAGCGGATCGCTTTCTTGGTCCTGCTGTGATAGATCATGAACCGCGAGCCGCGATGAATGGACACGGTCTCCAGGGTCCCCTCAGCCGAGCCAAGTGATTCATCCTTCGTGGGAAGTAGTTGGCGGATGTTGTCCGAGGCTCGCGAAGTGATCGTGACGCTTCGATCGGGCGACGTCATCGCGATTCCCGTCATTCCTTCCTTGCCGATGCGTGCCACGATACGCCGTGCGAGGTTCATGCCTTCCTCGGAAAGATACGGTGGGCTCGATCCCTCATGTTCGATGCGCTCCCAGCCAGTGAAGCATGCATCGATTACTTCAGGGCCGTAGTCCCTGTCTGGCAGAGTGCTGCGGGACTCCGTGTCGAGGATGAGGCTTCCGGTGGAGACGTCCGTGATCAACCACTCCAGGGTCGCACGCTTCTCGCGCGAGATGGCGATGTCGTATTCCTGGAGCAGGCGCAAATGGTCCTGAATCTGAGCCAGGAAGCCGGTCAGGGTGATGCTTCCGAGTTCACCCTGAACCTGAAAACGTAGGGTGGCCACTTACCTCTCCATTCCTCGAGGATCAGCGTAGGTCGGCAATCGGAACTCTACAGACTGTGCCGCGGAGGTACCACCGCGCCGACGCTATCAGAGTCAGGCAGGATCGGATGTTGTGGCGTCGATCGTCAAGGTGGACGGCTTGGAGGCTTGGAGGCTTGGAGGCTTGGAGGCACTGAGAGGGTAGGATGAGACGTGCACGTCCTGTTCCTGGAGCCGTTTGACGGAGGCTCGCACCGGGAGTTCGTCGAAGGACTGCGGGAGCACTCGCGCCATGCCATGGACGTGCGGAACCTGCCGGCGCGGTTGTGGAAGTGGCGGTTGCGGGCGGCGGGGCTGACGCTGGCGCAGCGGGTGGCGCATCCCGAGCGGTACGACCTGGTGGTCGCGACCGGTCTGCTGGACCTTGCGCAGGTGCGGGCGGTGTGGGGCAGGCGCACGCCGCCGGTGCTGCTGTATCTGCACGAGAGCCAGGTCTCCTATCCGGTGCCGGCGGGTGGGTCGGCGGGGGCGGAGCTGCTTTGGCGGGACGTGACCAACGTGGCGGTGGCCGACCACGTGGTGTTCAACTCGGAGTTCCATCGTGCGGCCTTTCGCACGCGGCTGCCGGAGGTGATCGAGCAGCTCCCGGACGAGGAAGCGCGGCCGGAGGTGCCGCTGGCGGAGCTCGACCGGCGCTCGAGCGTGCTCTACCCGGGCTGCCGGTTCCAGAACACCGATGCGTCACGACCGCCGGCGCCGCCGGTGGTGATCTGGAACCACCGCTGGGAGTTCGACAAGGACCCGGGGACGTTCGTCGCGGCGCTGGCGGAGGTGGCGCGGCGGGGCGTGCCGTTCGGGGTGGCGTTGCTGGGCGAGCGGCTTATCCCGGAGCCGGATGCGCTGGTGCAGGCGCGCGCCGTGCTGGCCGACCGCATCGTGTTCGACGGGTTCCCGCCGCGGCCGGAGTACCTGCGCCAGCTCGCGCGCGGCAGCGTGGTGGTTTCCACGGCGGTCCAGGAGAACTTCGGGATCGCGGTCATGGAGGCCATCCACGCAGGCTGCGTGCCGCTGCTGCCGCGCCGGCTGGTCTATCCGGAGCTGATCCCCCAGGAGCTGCACGATCGTTGCCTGTACGACGATCCGGACGACCTGGTCGAACGGCTCGTGCGGGAGCTGCAGTCTCCGGGGATCGAGCGCGACCGGTGGCGGCGGATCGCCGCGCCCCACGCGTGGCCGCGCGTGATCGAAGCCTACGACGAGCTGTTCGAGACGGTCGCGCGCGCGTAGATCACCGGCCGCCGCCACGCGACGGTGCGGCCGACTGCGGCGGCGGCCGCGGCGCGTAGCGCGGTCAGGTCGGCTGCCGACAGCCCCTCCCGCAGGGCCTGCGCCAGCGGCCCCGTCCGGTCGTCGGTGCCGAGCAGCCGGTCGATCCATGCCTGGCTGACCTGGATGTCGGTGCGCAGGGGCTCCTCCTCGACCTCGACCTCCGCGAAGCCGGCCGCCTCCAGCATCGCCTGCAGTCGTTCGGGCGTGAGCGAAGCGGCGCTCGCGACGTCCTGCTGCACTTGGTCCACCCGTTCGGCCAGTTCGCGGCGGGGCGCCCGGGGCGGGGGAAGCGCCGTCAGCGCCCGGGACGACACGCCGGCCGTCTCGCCGCGGGAGCGCCGCCCCCCCCGCGGCATCGCCGCGCCCCCCCCCCGCCGCC
>JAPOQV010000145.1 GCA_026710565.1 Spirochaetaceae bacterium
CGCCCGCGGCGCGGCGCCCCGGGCCCCCCGGGCCTGCATCCACAGATACGGGTTGTACGGCCGGCCGCCCCAGAAACAGCCGTAGGAGCGGGTCCCCGCCGGCAGGAACACGCCGGCCACGGATGCGGCGTGGCGAATCGTGTAGCCCAGGAGCTGCCGCGCCGGCTCGATCGCCAGGAGGTCGCAGGCGAAGGTGACCCGGCGGCCGTCGGGATAGCGCTTTACCTCCAGGCAGCGTTCGACGCGGGGGACAGAGCGGCTCATCGGGCTGGTCGTCGAGTCTGAACGATTCGGCCTGCCGGCGTAAGATCACCCATGCCCGCACCGAACGCACCGGCGCATCGTCCCGTGTCGATGCGCACCCTGTTCAGCCAGACCCGCCGTGAGAGCCCCGGCGACACCGAGGTGGCCGGCCACCGGCTGCTGCTGCGCGCCGGGGTCGTCCGCCAGCTCGGCGCCGGACTGTTCAGCTACCTGCCGCTCGCGCAGCGCTCGCTGCGCCGCATCGAGACCATCCTGCGCGAGGAGATGGACGCGATCGGGGGCCAGGAGATCACCATGCCGGTCGTCAACCCCGCCTCCGTGTGGCAGGCGACCGGGCGCTGGCAGAAGATCGGCGCGGAGATGGCGCGCCTGCAGGACCGGGGGGGTCGCGACCTGGTCCTGGCGATGACCCACGAAGAGGTGATCGCGGCGCTGGTGCGCGACGAGGTCCGCTCCTACAAGCAGCTCCCGCAGCTCCTGTACCACATCCAGACCAAGTTCCGGGACGACCCGCGGCCGCGCGGCGGGCTGATCCGGGTGCGGGAGTTCACGATGAAGGACTCCTACAGCCTTGACCGCGACGATGCCGGCCTGGACCGCCAGTACCGCGCCCACTTCGCCGCCTACCACCGCATCTTCCGCCGCTGCGGGCTGCCGGTCGTGGACGTGGGCGCCGACGTCGGCATGATGGGCGGCTCGGGCGCGCACGAGTTCATGTACCTGACCCCGATCGGCGAGGACTCGATCCTGTCGTGCGATGCCTGCGGCTACCGCGCCAACCGCCAGATCGCCCGCTGCCGCAAGCCGGAGCCGGCCGCCGAGCCGCCCGGAGAGCCGGAGCGGGTGCACACGCCCGGCGCCACCACGATCGAGGAGCTGGGCCAGTTCCTGGCGATCCCGGCGGAACGGACCGCCAAGGCGGTGCTGCTGATAGGGGAGGGGATCGGCGAGGACGGCTCCGAACGGCTCGTCTTCGCGCTGGTGCGCGGCGACATGGAGGTCAACGAGTTCAAGCTGGCGCAGGCCACCGGCGCCACCAGCCTGCGGCCGGCGACCGAGGAGGAGATCTGCGCGGCCGGCGCGGTGCCCGGCTACGCCTCGCCCGCGGACGTGCGCGGCGCGCTCGTCGTGGCCGACGACCTGCTACCGGCCACCCCGAACCTGGTCGGCGGCGCCAACGAGCCGGAGTACCACATCCGCAACCTCAACTTCGGGCGTGACTTCGACGCCGAAGTGGTCGCGGACATCGTCAGCGCCGATGCCGGCGACGGCTGTCCGGGCTGCGGCGGCGCGCTGAGGATGTCGCGCGGCGTGGAGGTGGGCAACATCTTCCGGCTGGGCACCTGGATCAGCGACGCGGTCGGCTGCACCTATCTGGACGCCGACGGCACCGCCAAGCCGGTGGTGATGGGCTCCTACGGCATCGGCGTGGGCCGGCTGCTCGCCTGCGTCGCCGAGGAGCACCATGACGAGCACGGCCTGGCGTGGCCGGTCACGGTGGCGCCGTTCGACGTCTACGTGGTCGCCCTGCGAGGCGGCGAGAAGGGAGCGGCGCACCTCGCCCGGGAGCTGGCGGACCACGGCTTGGAGGTGCTGCTGGACGACCGGGACGAGCGGCCCGGCGTGAAGTTCAACGACGCCGACCTGATCGGCGTGCCGGTCCGCATGACCGTGAGCACGCGCACCGTCGCCGACGGTGAGGCCGAGCTGAAGCTGCGCCGCGACGCGCAGCCCGACCGCGTCCCGTTGCAGACGGCGGCCGGCACCGCCGTGGAGGCCTGGAAGGCGCTGCACACCCACCTCTCCGCAGACACGCACGTGAGAACCACCGTCGACGTGGTGGATGCCTGATGCCTCCGGTTCACTACCGGACGGGCGTTCCCGCCGGATGCACGGCTGGACTGGCCGAGGCTGATTCCCCTGATCGGCCCTGCCGCGGCTGCGGTTGCCCGCTATGATGGCGTGCTCGCAGCGGTCCCTCACCCGAGCGTGCTCCTGGCGCCGCTCGCCACGCAGGAAGCCGTACTGTCATCGAGGATCGAAGGTACGCGGGCGACCATGGGAGAGGTGCTCGAATACGAGGCCGGGAGGCGGTTCGACTCCCCGGCGCTGCTCGTGGCGCACAACGTCTACGGCGCGCGCGGCTATTCGCCCCGGACCAGCTCGACCGCGTTGCCGACCGTGATCGTGCCGCCGGCGACCACCGTGCAGGTTGCGCCGCCGCGCCAGTCGGGCTCCAGGGCACTCCGCAGCCCGTCGCGCTGCCGGTCCATGTTCCGGCAGGGCTTGGTCTCACCGGTCACGCGCAGCCGCACCGCCCCGACCCGTAGCTCGGACCCGGCGGTAGCCTGCAGCTCAAGGCCCGTGACCAGCAGGTTGGCGCGGCGCGCCGTCCACGGCACCTCCTGACCGAGCTCTTCGCAGGCCGACCGCCACGCGTCGCGATCGACCACGGTCACCTCGCGCGCCGGCGCCCGGCCGGGCACGTCGCCGACCACGCCCACGCCGGGCCGCAACTCCGCTTCCTGGTGCTCTACCATCGGCGCCGCCGGGGTGGGGTGGGTGGCGATCCCCGCGAGCGCGCCGGTGGTCACCGCCATCGCAGCCGGCCCCCGAACCGCACGGACGGGCCGTCGCCGCCGGCCCGCTCGATCGTCCCGATCCGGTAGGCGGTATCCCCCGTCGCCGCAGCGCACGCGACCGCTTCCTGCTCCAGCGCCGCCGGCACGACGGCCACCAGCCCTACTCCCACGTTGAACACGCGCAGCATCTCCCGGTCATCGATCCCCCCGCTCTCGCGCAGCAACGCGAAGATCGACGGTATCATGAACGAGCCCAGATCGAGATCCGCGCAGGTCCCTTCCGGCAGGATCCGCGCCAGGTTGTCGCGCACGCCGCCGCCGGTGACGTGGGCCATGCCGTGCACGGGCAGGTCGCGCAGCGCCAGGCACAGCCCGCGATAGGAGCGGTGCGGGCGCAGCGCCGCCTGCAGGAACGGCTCGCCTTCCACGTCCCGGTCGGCCAGCTCCGCGTCCCGTTCCAGAAGCGCCCTCACCAGGGTATAGCCGTTGGTGTGCAGCCCGTTGGAGGCGACCGCCAGCACCGCGTCGCCGGCTTCGATCGCGGTTCCGTCGACGATCCGCTCCCGTTCGACCACGCCCACCATGCTGGCCGACAGCACGTAGGCGCCGTCCGCCACCACGCCCGGCTGCTCGCTGGTCTCGCCACCCACCAGGCTGCATCCCTGCTCCCGGCAGGCGGCCGCCAGCTCGACGATGATGCCGTGCACGGTCCCGGAATCCAGCCGGCTGCACACGATCATGTCCAGCACCGCCAGCGGCTCCGCCCCCATCACCGCGACATCGTTAACGAGGTGGTTGACCAGGTCGCGGGCGATGCCGTCGAAGCGCCCCGCGCGCGCCGCCAGGAGCTGCTTGCTGCCCGGCTCCTCCGTCTTCAGCGCCAGCACCGGCTCCCGATAGCCCGGAAAGTTCGCCGCGAACAGCGACGCGAACGCGCCGCTACGGCTGAGTACCCGGGCGTCGCTGCTGCTCAGGTCGGCGTCGAGGGTCGCGAACGCGTCGCGCTTGGCGTCCAGAGAGACGCCGGCGCCCGCGTAGGTCAGCCGGCGGTCCGCTCCGGAGCTCAATCCGCGTCGGCCGCCGCCAAGCGCACGGTGACGCTGTTGTTGTCGTGATCGCGGCGCATCCGGAACGCCTCCGAGTTGCTCTGAATCAGCTTGGACAGCCGCCGGTTGCCGTAGGTTCGCGGGTCGAAGTCCGGGTACAGCTTCTTGAGGTTGTTGGCGATCGTCCCCAAGTCGACCCAGTCGTCGTCGGCCTCCGCCATCTCGATGGCGTCGGAGATCACCGTCACCAGGTCGAGCGACCCGCGCTCGGCGTCGTCGGTCTCCGTGGCCGGCTGCTTCCTGCCGGGGCGCCGACGGCTGCGCTCCTCCGCCATGGCGAGGTTCTCCACGAATCGGAACTCGTTGCAGGCGTTGACGAACGAGCGCGGCGTGTGGTCGCGGCCGATGCCGATGACCATGCGGCCGGACTCGCGCACGCGCAGGGCCAGGCGGGTGTAGTCGCTGTCGCTGGAGACGATCACGAAGCCGTCCACGGCGCCCCCGTACAGGATGTCCATCGCGTCGATGATCATCGCCGAGTCGGTGGCGTTCTTGCCGACGGTGTTGCGGAACTGCTGGATGGGCTGGATGGCGTGGGTCGAGAGCTGGCGCTTCCAGCCCTCCATCTGGCGGTTGGTAAAGTCGGCGTAGATGCGCTTGATCGTCACCACGCCGTAACGCACGCTTTCCTTGAGCACGGCGCCGATGTGCCCTGGCTGCGCGTTGTCGCCGTCGATGAGCACGGCCATCCGGCGCTCGGTAAGTTCGGTCACGGACAACATTATACTGCCACTTCGCGGGCGAGCCCACCGGCAGGGGCGGCGCTACACGAAGGTGATCAGGCGCACCAGCCTGGCGCCGATGGTCATCAGCGTGCGGAATACGGGAACGCCGGCGATGTTGAGCAGGATCAGGCCGAACAGCGCGTAGGTGCCGTAGCGGGCGTTGTAGTACCGGTACCAGCGCGCGGCAGCCTCGGGCAGCAGGTGCGGCAGGATCCAGTGGCCGTCCAGCGGGCCCAGCGGGACCAGGTTGAACAGCATCAGAATCAGGTTGATGCGCACCAGGAGCACCACGAACGTCTCCGGTCCGGGCAGGAAGACGAAGGCCACGCCGGCGCCGCGGAGCGCCAGGAAGCCGTTCCAGACCACGGCTGCCAGCAGCAGGTTCATGGCGGGGCCGGCGGCGGCGATCCACAGATCGGCCCGCGGCGACCGCAGGTAACGCGGGTCCACCGGCACCGGCCTCGCGTACCCGAAGCCCACCAGCACCACCATCAGAAGCCCCATCGGGTCGATGTGCGCCAGCGGGTTGAGCGTCAGCCGGCCGGCCAGCTCGGCGGTACGGTCCCCGGACAGCTTGGCGACCGCGGCGTGCGCGTACTCGTGGAACGTCAGCGACAGGATCAGGGCGATGATGATCAGGGCGAACAGCAGGATGTCGCCGCGCAGCAGCAGGGAAACCACGGTCCGAACCATACCCCGCGAGGGCCGGCCGCGGTGGACGGTTCGGACGCCCCGGACTACGGTACGGCGATGAGCGGGCGCAGCGGGCGGCTCCGCGGGACGGTAGCCGAGAGCGCATGGTCGTCGCTGGCCGCGACGTTGCTCGGCGCGCTGACGTGCGTGTTCGGCGTGCAGTTCCTGCGCCTGCTGGTGGTGGCGCTCTCCGTGAACCTGGTCCAGATCGCCGAGCTGAGCTCGGTGCTGGTCGGGGTCATGGGTCTGGCGGTGTTCGGCCTCGGCTTCCTGGCGCCGGCCGCCCATGCGCTGCTCGGACGTTCCGCCGTGCCCGTCGTCCTCGGCGGACTCGGCCTGTTGCGGATCGCCGAACAGCTCTCGTCCTCCCTGCCGGTCGACCTGGCGCTGTCGATCGCCGGAACCGTGGTGTTCCTGTGGTCGCTGCCGCTCATGCTGCAGTCCCTCCGCGGCGCCGGCCCCGCCGCGAGCGGGCCGCATACCGCAGTCGCACTCCTGCTGGCCGTGTCGATCGACACGGCCGTCAAGGGAGCATTCGGCACCATCGACCTGTCCTGGGCGGGCGTCGCCGCGGCACACGTGATCACCGCCGTCATGGTGGCGGCGCAATGGACGCTGCTCGCGATCGCCGCGCCGGCGCGGACTCCGAACCCGGTGAGCCGCGCCGCGGCCGGAGCGTCATGGGGCGCGCGCTGCCTGATCTTCGGGCCGGCGCTGGTGCTGCAGTTCCTGACGTTCCAGAACGTCGCCTGGCAGACGGTGGTCATCGGCTGGGCGCAGCCGGCGGTGCTCGCCTGGGTCCTGGTCTCGAACCTCGCGGGGCTGGTGGTCGCGCTCTGGCTGGCACGGCGCAGGACGCCGCTGCACGCCGCCGTGTTGGCGCTTCTCGGAGGCGTGCTGATCGCGTCGGTCGCCACGGAGTGGACGGGAACCCTGGCGGCTATCGCGGTGCCGGCCGGTCAGGGAGCGAGCGCGGCGCTGCTCGTCTCCATGGCCCGCCCCCGGTCTGCCGCGACTCGTGGGCGCAGCGGCGCGACCCCCTCGGTCCCTTCGGCCTGGACGACCGGCGGCATGCTTGCGCTGCTGGTGCTGCTGTTCATCCACTACGCCCAGTACGACATCGCGATCCCGATTCCGCCCGGAATCGTCCGCCCGCTCTCCGCGTTGCTGGTCGCGCTTGCGGTGCTGCGCGCCGGCATGACCGGCTCCGCGGCGCCTGCGAAGGTCGCGCGCTCGGCCGCCGTCCCGGCCCTGCTGCTGCTGGCGGTGCCTGCCGTGCAGATCGCGACCTGGAACGAGATCCGACCCGCCGCCGGCACCGGGTTCCCGGTCCGGGTGATGACCTACAACATCCACCAGGGCTTCGACGCGTACGGCCGCCACGGCATGGAGGCAATCGCGCAGGTCATCGAGGACGAGGACCCCGACGTCGTCGCCCTGCAGGAGGTGTCCCGAGGCTGGCTGATCAACGGCTCGGTCGACACGCTGGTGTGGCTGTCGCGGCGCCTCGGCATGGCCTACGCGTTCGGCCCCGCGGCCGACTCGGTGTGGGGGAACGCCGTGCTGAGCCGCCTGCCGATCAGGGGCGCCAGCAACCATCCCATGCCCAACAACGACGACATCGTCATGGACCGCGGCTTCATGACGATCGAGCTCGACGTGGGCGGCGGCGAGGTGCTGGCCGTGCTCGCCACCCACTTCCACCACGAGGAGGAGGATTCGGTGCATCGGATGCCGCAGACGCGTGCGATTCTCGCATCGATCGAGGCGCGCAACACGGTGCTGCTTGGAGACCTCAACGCCCTTCCCGATCACCCCGAGATCGTGCTGGTCGCCGACGCCGGCTTCGTCGACGCATTCGTCGCCGCCGGGCCTCCCGGCGACGGCTTCACGTGGCCGACCGACGAGCTGGATCGGCGCATCGACTACGTCTGGGCGAGCCCGGACCTCACGGTCACGGACTTCTCCCTGCCGATGAGCACCGCCTCCGACCACCTGGCCGTCGCCGTGACGGTCGACCGATGACGATGATTCCTTGAGTGATGCCATGAGTGAGGCCATCGCCGGCCGGCTGCGCGAGCAGATCGAGTTCCTGTGTGCGATCGACGAACTGAAGAGCGTCCAGCGGCAGACCACGCTGCTGGACGGAAGCCGGCGGGAGAACTCGGCCGAGCACTCCTGGCACCTGGCCTTGTACGCGCTGGTGCTGGCCGAGTACGCCGACGACGACCTCGACCTGGGCCGCGTCCTGCGCATGGTGCTCGTGCACGACATCGTCGAGATCGACGCCGGCGACACCTACATCTACGACGAGCAGGGACAGGAGACCAAGGAGGAGCGCGAACGGCAGGCGGCCGACCGGCTGTTCGCATTGCTGCCGGACGACCAGGCCGGGGTGCTGCGCGCCGCCTGGGACGAGTTCGAGGAACGGCGGACGCCCGAAGCCCGATTCGCCTACGCGATCGACCGCCTGCAGCCGTTGCTGCACAACCACCGCACCCACGGATTCGCCTGGCGGCGGCACGGCATCACGGTCGACCAGGTGTACGACAAGAACCACCCCATCCGCGACGGCGCGCCGCGGCTGTGGGAGCTGGCCCGCGAGCTCGTCGAGAAATCCGCGCAGCGGGGCGACCTGAAGCGCTGACCGGCGGAGGCGCGATTACAGCGGTCGCCGCCGCAGGAAATACCGGTTCAGGTAGTCGGGCAGTCCGTCGCGGTCGTGGTCCGCGGGATTCGCGCGGCGGTTCAGGTAGTCGGGTATTCCGTCGCCATCGGCGTCGCCGTGGACGACGACCGGCTGGACGTGCCCGGTCAGGGCATCCACGATCCGCAGGGCGAGTTCATCGATGGGAGATTCCGCAGGCCGTGGCGCCGGCCGTTCCCGCGACAGCCCTTCCAGTGCGACCGAACCGGCCCAGGTGACCTCCCCCGTCGCCACGTCGAGCAGCCGAACGTGCAGCCGTGCGCTGCCCCGGGCCGGATCGAGACGCTCCGGGCTGATCAGGATCGCGATCGCGACATTTTCGTCGGCGAACAGTCGCTGCCAGTCCGTTTCGCCGGGCGCCGGCGCGACCTGCGCATGCGCGGCGCAGGCCAGGATCAGCCCGAGCGAAGCGGCCGCGACCGTCCGTTTCGTCATCCGCCAGCGCCTACTGCCAGGAGAACCTCTGGTTGCTGCCCAGCTTGACGATCACCTGCTCGAACTCCCAGTACGCCAGACCGGTCTCGATGTCGGTGGCCGTGAGCTGGAAGTAGTAGTCGACCTGCTGCGCGTCGCCGACGCGGTTGGTGCGCTGGATGATCTTGCCCGACAGGCTGAGGTCGGGCGCCACCACGGTGCCGTCCTTGGCGACGGTATCCTGATTGAACAGCTTGTCCTTCTGCAGCTCGCGCACCTTGGCGATCAACGGATCCTCGGGGTCGTCCACTCCCACGGCCGTGGTGGCGATGACCCTGCCGCTCTCCAGCATGTCGATCCGTATCTTCTTGACGAGCTGATCGGTGTCGATGTCGAGCGCCGTGTCGTTGATCATGCGGCTGACCGCCATCACCCACGGCGCGTCGCTGCCGGGCTTGACCGACAGTGGGCTGTCGAGGAACGAGGCCACTGCCTGCTCCGCCGCAAACTCGAAGTCACGGTAGTCAAGGCCGAGGGTGGTCCGCTCGCCGACCTGCGGCGGATTCGGCTGCGGCTCGTTGGCCTGGCGCAGATCGAGGTACACCGGGTCCGATGCGCAGCCGATCAGCAGGGCGAGCGCCGCGGAGGAAACGACGGCGAAGTGGACGATCGA
Source organism: Spirochaetaceae bacterium (assembly GCA_026710565.1). The sequence goes on from JAPOQV010000145.1 coordinate 9,165, forward strand.
TTTCATCTGCATGCCTCCAATATAGTCCCATTGTCGGCAGATTTCAGCCTCCGAACGCCGCCGCGTGCACGGTCGGCGGAGCCCCCTGCACGACGGTCTTCACTTGTACCAGCACGAAACGCCCGCTCGGCAGCGGCACGTCCACCGTGTGACCGCCGGCCGACACCCGGATCGTGCCGTCGGACGGCCGCGGCAGGCTGGCGATGCCGATCGTTTGCGGCAGCGCTCGCCAACTGCGGATGTCGGCCTGGGTGGCCACCGCGGAGGCGATCGGCGTGACGAAGCCGATGATCGACCCCAGCGTTCCGGCGTCCCTGGTCTCTTCCTGAACCGCGATCTGCAACAGGGTCCGGATCACGGTGCCCGCCACCGCCTTGCCGACCACGGCGTCGTACCCGGCGCGGAACTCCGTGGCGGCGTAGCGGTCGACGTTCAGAAGGGTCTCGGTCCGGTACTCCTCTCCACCGGCGCCGATCCGCAGCGGACCCGCCGCCGCCCTGCCCGGACGCAGCTCCGGCAACGCCATGGAGACTATGAGGAAGCTGTCCGCGTCGAGGAACACCGGCAGGTCGAAGCGGAACTGTTCGAGATACGGTCCCGTGCCGTCCTCGTGCACGACCCAGACGCGGTCGCCGGCCGCGGACCCCGAGGCGGCTCGCTCGGCCACAGCCAGGTCGGCGAGGACCTGCCGGTTGCGCGCGCCGTCCACGGCGGCCGCGTTGCGGAACAGGTCGGATGCGCGGTTGGCCTCCCCGGTGGCGAGCCGGAACGCGCCGTGCAGCCAGTCGGCGAGCGGATTCCGCAGGTCCCGGTACTCCCCGAGCGATTCGACCGCCTTCAGGCGCCGGGCGACCGCTCCGTCGGGCTCCATCGCCTCGCCGAGCGACCGATCGATGCTCTCGCGATGCTCGTCCTCGTCCTCCTCCCCGGCGCGCAGCGCCCGGACCTTGGCGGCAAGCTGGTCGACGGCGTTGGCCTGCCGCTGGTGCGCGCGATTCAGCTCCACCCGGGCGCGCGCCGTGTCGCCGATCATCAGCGCATTGGTGGCCTTGTAGGTGTTCACCATCACGCCCTCGTAGATCGTTCCCCGATAGGAGACCATCAGGTCATTGCCCACCAGGGTCAGCCCCGCCGACAGCAGGTCCTCCACGCTGGCGATGGAGTCCGCCTTCCACATGAGCTGCGACTCGGCCCGGTCGAACGCGACCTGGGAAGCCTCGAACCGGCCGGCCGCGCGCAGCGCCATGGCGGTGTGCAGGGAGCTGAGGAGCTGCCCCTCCGGGTAGTCGAGCCCGGTCTCACCGCCGACCACGGCGCTGGCGGCGTCGTAGTCGCCGACGGAGTAGCTTTCCAGGAACGTCTGTGTCTCCTGGATGTCGGAGAACCCCGCGCACCCCCAGAGCAGTGCGGCAGCGGCAAGCATCGCCGACGGACGCGCAACGGCGGACAACTTTCCTTTCAACGCCCCAATCCTCCGGCGCGGCACCAGCCATGCTGCAGGCCGCCCGCGCCCCGGCTATGATGCGCCGGAGCGGCGTGGCTGACCAAGCGGCGGATCCCTGGAATGCCGCGGTATACGAGGCCGCGGAAGTCGGGCGCTGGGTGGGACTGAGGCCGTCGCGCGTCCGGCGGTGGCTGCGCACGGGCAACTCCGGGCAGAGGTCCACTCGTGCGTCGTTCCTGGACCTGATCGACCTGCTGTTCGTCACGCCGTTTCTGGCTCGCGGCCTGCGGCTGCGGCAGCTCCGCGCGGCGCTCGACGAAGCCGGGCATCTGCTCGGCGTCGGCCACTATGCCTCGCGCGACTTCTTCAGCGACGGTCACGGCGTCTTTCTGAGGACGCACACGTACGGCGACGCCATTCTGAGACTCCTGTCCGACGGCCAGTGGATTGCCGGCGACGACGTCCTGGACATCGCCGGCAGCATCGAATTCGACGAGGGGTCGGGGTTGGCCGAGCGCTGGTACCCGTCCGGCATGGACGGGCTGATCGTGATCGACCCGCTTGTCGCGGCCGGCCGGCCGGCGATCGACAGCCGCACCGTGTCGACCGCCGACGTGCACGCCGCGTTCGTGAACGAAGGCCGCAGCGTGGCTGGCGCCAGCGCCCGCCTCGGCCTGGACACCGAGGAGGTCGAAGCGGCAGTCCTCTTCGAAGAGCACACCCGCTCCCGATGAATCGGGCACGGCGCAGCGAAAGAGGGTCTCCGCGCGACGGTCTCTTGGGGCGGTTACTCGGCCGAGAGCGCGGCGGTGGCGAACACCACGTGGAACGGCATGCAGTAGATGACCACGCTGCCGTACCGGCTGACGTCGGTGCCCGCGTCGAGCGCGTAGTTCTGACTGCCGAGGTTGCCCTTGAGCGAGCCCAGGTCGACGTACTGGCCCAGCTCGTCGCGCCGTTTCGGCTCCGCGTTCTCGGCCAGCAGCACGTGCAGGTCCGGCCCGTTGGTGACCCGGAACTCCTCGAACCGGAGCACCAGGCCGCCGTCCGCCAGGCGGTAAATGAGAGCCTTGCCCGAACCCTTGTGGAAGCGGTCGGCATCCATGAATGCGCCCTGCGCCAGCCGCTCCGGTGACCCGCCGCCCGGCATCGCATCGTCCATGTCCTGGTCGGGCATGGCGGCCGCGAAGTCCATGACCCGGTCCTGGATCTCCTGCTGCGCGCGGCCGGACAGGTCCTCCCACGCTTCGCCCTGCGGCAGGTTGGCCAGCGCCTCGCGGCGCTTCGCCTCGATCTCCGCGGCCGGCATGTCGTCCATGTCGCCGGCGCTCGGCAACTCCACCGGGAACGCCTCGGAGACGGTGCGATTGATGAACAGGGGCGAGCCCAGGTACCAGCCGCCCGCCAGCACGGCGGCGCCCGCCACGGCGATGATGACGATCAGGATGGGTCTTCTCATGCCATGAATGTGCGCCTCACGGCGGCCCGCGGCTACCGCCGGGGCGTGCGCAGCTCGTCCAGCTCCTGCAGGCTGCGCGGCCAGTCGCCCTTGAGCAGCCGCGAGAGCGCGCGGTCCGCCAGCAGCTTGCCGCCGGTCTGGCACTCGGGGCAGTAGTTGCACTCGTTGTCGGCGTACCGGATGCGCTGCACGGGCGTGGCGCAGCGCGGACACGGCTGGCCGAACTTGCCGTGCACGGCCATCTCCGGACGGAACGCCGTCACCCGTTCCGGAAACCGGTCGCCGGCCTGCTCGCGAAGCCGCTCGATCCAGAGCGTGAGCACCTCGCGCGTCGCCGTGAACAGCCGCTCCATCTCGTCGTCCGTCAGCCGGGTCGTCCACTTCAGCGGCGACAACCCCGCGGCGTGCAGGATCTCGTCCGAATAGGCGTTGCCGATCCCGGAACACAGGCGCGGATCGGTGAGCGCGCGCTTCACGGTGTGGTTCTCCGTCAACAACGCCTGGCGAAACGTGGACTCGTCCGCGGCCAGCACGTCGATGCCGCCCCGGTCCAGCGCCCGCAGCGCCGGCGCACCGCGCAGCAGGTGGAGCGCGGCGCGCCGCTTTGCTCCCTGCTCGGTGAGGATCAGGGTTCCCGTGTCGAACCGGAACGCCGCCAGACCCACGCGGCGCGGTATCGGCGCGTCGGCCGCCCCTTCCTTCCAGCGGAGGCGACCGGCGATCATCAGGTGAAGGGCCAGGTGCAGGTCCTCCCCCAGACCGAAAACGATGCGCTTGCCGATCAGGTCGATCGACTCGACACGTGCGTCTGCGACCGCGTCGAGGGGCGGGTCGTACGTCTTGAGCAGGCTGGGGCTGGCCACCGTCACGCGTCTCAGCCGCTCGCCCGACACGTGGCGCGACAGTTGGTCGCGGTAGAGCACGAGATCTGGCAGCTCGGGCATCGTCAGCCGTCCGTTGTCGATAATCGTTTATCTTTTACTCGGAAACGATCGGCATCATCATTGAATCGCTTGTGACTGCCAGGCGATCGTCTGCCGTCGATGATGAGGCGGTCGGGGACAGGCCGCCGAGGACGGTGGTCGAGCGTCATTCCCACGTCGCCCCTACCATACCCCAGCCTCGCCGGACGAGAACTACCCACCTGACCGCACCGCATCGCCGAGCATGTGCCCCCGCCTCCGCCCCGATGGCGTCACGCAGGTCACGCATGTTGCGGCTCACCTCCTCTTGGGCTTATGAACTGACGACACGTGAACGAAGAGTCAGGCATACGGAGCGCGCAGAAGCCAACCGAGCGTACCCTTGCGCTGGGCATCGACACCGGGGGCACGTTCACCGATCTGGTGGCGCTCGGCCCTGATGGGTCGGTGCGTGTCGCCAAGGCCCCTTCGACACCCGACGCGCCGCTCGGCGCACTGCTCCGCGTGCTCGGCAAAGCCGCCGTGCCGGGCGACGCCATCGAGCGCATCGTGCACGGCACGACGGTGGCCACCAACGCGGTGCTGCAGCGGCGCGGGGCCGAGGTGCTGTACGTCACCACCGCGGGGTTCGAGGACATCCCGTTCATCCAGCGCATCAACCGCAAGAGCGAGTACGACCTGCACTGGCGGAAGCCGCAGCCGCTGGTCCGGCGCCGCAACTGCCTGCCTGTCGCCGAGCGCATCGACGCCCAGGGCGAGGTGGTGGTGCCGCTGGAGGCCGCTGCCCTGAAGCAGCTCGCGGCACAGATCGCCGAGCGCGGCCCCGAGGCGATCGCGGTCAGCCTGCTGTTCTCCTATCTCAACCCGGCCCATGAGCTTGCGCTCGGCGCATTCCTGGAGCAGCGCTTTCCCGCCATCCCGGTGTCCCTGTCGCATCGGGTAGCCCCGCTGTGGCGCGAGTACGAGCGCTCCAGCACGACCATTGCCGACGCCTACCTGAAGCCGCTGCTGGGCGGCTACTGCCGGAGCGTCGGCGACGCGCTCCGCGAACGCCGGGTCGGAGCCCCGTGCTCGCTCCTCAAGTCGGACGGCGGCACCACCGGCCTGACGCAGGCGCCGCGACGGCCCGTGGAACTGCTGCTCTCCGGGCTCGCCGGAGGCGTGATCGGCGGCGCCCACTTCGCGCGCGAGGCGGGCTTCGAGCAGGCGATCACCCTCGACATGGGGGGCACGAGCTGCGACGTGGGACTGCTGCTGGAAGGCGAGCCACGGTTCACCACCGAGTACGAAATCGAGTGGGGGCTCCCGGTAGCCGTACCGGTGATCGAGGTGCGTACGCTCGGCGCAGGCGGGGGCTCGATCGCCCGCATCGACAAGGGCGGCATGCTCAGCGTGGGACCGGAGAGCGCGGGCGCCCGGCCCGGTCCCGGCTGCTACGGCGCCGGCGGGGACGCCGCCACCGTGACCGACGCCAACCTCGTGCTCGGCCGGCTTAACCCGGACTTCTTCCTGGGCGGAGAGCTGAAGCTGCACCCCGAACGCGCGGCAGCGGTGATCGACCCGCTGGCGCGCTCGCTCGGACTCGACCGCGAAGAGGCGGCGCGGGCCATCGTCGACCTGGCCGACGAGAACATGACCAACGCCATCCGCCTGCTGACCATCGAGCGCGGGATCGATCCCCGCGACTTCGTGCTGGTCGCCTTCGGGGGCGCCGGGCCGCTGCACGCAGCCGCCATCGCCGCCAAGCTGGGCATGCGCCGGGTGGTCGTGCCGCCGCATCCCGGGTTGTGCTCGGCCTTCGGGGCCGCCCTGGCGCGGTTGCGGGTGGAGCGGATGCAGACCCTGGGGAGGCGCCACACGGCGGTGGACGACGCCGAGGTGGCAGCGCGCTTCCGCGCCATGCTGCAGGCCGGGCGGCGGGAGATCGAATCGGAAGGGCTGCGCGGCGCCGCGCGCGAGCGCCTCGGCCTGAGCATGCGCTACGCGCAGCAGAACTACGAGCAGGACGTGGAGTACCGGTTCGCGGACGGACTGCCGGCGGCGGTCGAGCGCTTCCACCGCCGACATGAGGAATTCTTCGGCTACCAGTTCCCCGATCACCCCGTGGAGCTGGTGCATCTCAAGGCGTCGCTGGCCGAGACCGCGGCGGAACCGCCGCCCGCCCCCGCGGCGCCCGCCGCCCCGGCACCCGGCGGGCCGTCGCGGTCGGGCCGTGCCGGCTACCGCCGCGACCGGTTGCCGGTAGGCACCGAACTGCGCGGCCCGGCCGTGGTCGAGGAGCTGGACTCCACCACCTTCATCCCGGAAGGGGTGCACGTTGCCGTGGATGGGCTCGGCAACCTCGTCCTTACCCTGCCGTCCGCGGCGCCGGAGGAGGAATAACGCGATGGCGAAGCCGCTGGACAGCGTCACCCTCACCATCATCAACAACTCCCTGGTCAACACCTGCCGGGAGATGGGGCTGGCGATGATGAAGACCTCCTACTCCTCGATCTTCAACGAGGGGCTGGACTTCTCCTGCGTGGTGTTCGACCGCGACGCGCAGATGGTCTCCTACGCCGAGTTCTGCCCCGCCCAGATCGGGGCGATCCTGTACACCATGCAGTGGACGATCGCCGAGGTGGGACTCGATAACTTCCGCCCCGGCGACGTGGTGATGCACAACGATCCCTACCGCGGCGGCTGCCACCTGCCCGAGCACACCGTGATCAAGCCGGTGTACCACCGCGGCGAGCTGTACGGCTTCGTCGGCAACATCGCCCACCTCACCGAGATCGGCGGCAAGGCGGTGGGCGGATTCGCCGCCGACGCGCGGGAGATCTACCAGGAGGGCCTGCGGCTGCCGCCGGTGAAGATCATGCGCGGCGGCGAGTACGTCGACGACATCTGGAAGATCATCCTCACCAACCACCGCACGCCGCGCACCTCCTGGGGCGACTTCCACGCCATGATCGGCTCGCTCACGGTCGCCGAACGGCGCCTGCACCAGCTCCTGGACCGGTACGGCTTCGACACCGTGATCGGCGCCGGCAAGCAGCTCATGGACTACGCCGAGCGGCGCATGCGCGCCGAGATCGCCGAGATCCCCGACGGCGAGTACGCGTTCGAGGACTGGATCGAGAACGACGGCGTGGTGGCGGACCGGCGCTACCGCATTCACTGCACCGCGGTGGTGCGCGGCGAGCGCATTATCTTCGACTACAACGGCTCCAGCCCGCAGGCGCAGGGCCCCTGCAACTGCACCTACGGCGTGACCGCGTCGGCCACCTACAACGCGATGCTCAACCTCACCGACCGCACCATCCCGCGCAACTCCGGCTGCTACCGCCCCATCGAGTTGATCGTGCCGCCCGGTACGGTGGTAAACGTCGAACATCCCGGTCCCAGCGTCGGCGGCAACTCCGAGATCCACGAACGCATCGTCGACGTCCTGTTCGGCTGCCTGTCGGCGGCGCTGCCCGAGCGGGTGCCCGCCGCCACCGGCGCCAGCTCCTGCAACTTCCTGTTCGGCGGCACGCATCCGCACACCGGCGAGTTCTATGCCAACTACCACATCGAGGGCTGCGGCTGGGGCGGCAAGGCGACCGGCGACGGCAACGACAGCCAGTGTCCGATCAACGGCAACTGCCGCAACACGCCGGTTGAGGTGTTCGAGACCCGCTACCCGTGGCTCACCCACAGCTACAGCCTGGCGAACGGCTCGGAAGGCCACGGACGCAGCCGCGGCGGCGCCGGCAGCCGCCGCGTGATCGAGGCGCGGGCGCCGGAGATCACGGTTTCCAGCTTCATGGACCGCCACGAGACCGGTGCCTGGGGGCTGTTCGGAGGCCGGCAGGGACGCCCGGGAGCGTTGCGCATCCGCAAGCACGGCGACGACGCATGGCGCACCTTCAGCGACGCGTACGGCACGGTGTCGCCCAACAAGTTCGCCGACATCAGGGTGCAGCACGGCGACCTCATCGAGATCGTCAGTCCCGGGGGCGGCGGGTACGGGCCGCCCGCGGAGCGCGACCCCGAGCTGGTGTGCGAGGAGGTACGCGACGGGGTGCTCAGCGCGGATCAAGCGCGCGAGGTGTACGGGGTGGTGCTGGAACGGGATGCCGCCGGCGGCTGGCGCGTGGACGCGGCGGCAACGGCGCAGCTACGCTCGGGGCCGTGAGCGCCGCAGAGGGACACTGGGAGCCGGTCCCCGACGCGCTTTACGCGACCACCACCGCGCGCTGCGACCTGTGCGGCAAGATGATCGTCGGCCGTCTCTGGCGCGCGCAGCACGGCGCGCGTCGCTTGAGCTTCTGCGACCGCCGCTGCCAGCGCACCTGGCTGGAGTACTGGCTGCCGCGCTACGGCGGCGCCGATCCGTCCGCAGACGGCACCCGCGACGCGTCCGGATAGGGACCGTTCGGCCGGCGAACGCGAACGCGCCGTCTTTGGCTTCGCCACGCGGGCCGCTATGCTCGGCTTCATGAAAGCGGTCCTGTACGAGAAGCCGTGGGCGATGCGCGTCGTCGATCTGCCGCAGCCCGAACCCCGCGACGGGGAAGTGCTGCTGGCGGTCGACGCGGTCGGCATCTGCGGCAGCGACGTGCACGGCTTCACCGGTGAGAGCGGCCGGCGGGCGCCGGACATGGTCATGGGACACGAGGTCGGCGCCCGCGTCGCGGCGCTGGGTCCCGGCGCCGGCGGGCCGCCGGTGGGCACGCCGGTCGCCCTGTACAACATCATCGCCGATCATGCTCCGAGCCCGGAGGAGGGCGATCCGAGCTTCCTGAACAAGCAGATAATCGGCGTCAATCTCTCCCGCCGCGGGGCGATGGCCGAGTACGTCACCGTTCCCGCCGACAACGCCATCCCCATCCCGTCCGGGGTCGGGCCGGACATCGCCGCGCTGGCCGAGCCGGCGGCGGTGACCGGCCACGCGTTCGACCGCCTTGCCGCCCACGACCGCAGCCCCGGACCGCTGGCCATACTGGGCGCAGGGACCATCGGCCTGTGCGCGGCCACGGTCGGCCACCTGCGCGGCTTCGACCCGATCGTCGTGCTGGACACGGTGGCGGACAAGGCGCAGGCGGCCTCGAACTTCGACGCACAGCCCTATCACTTGCAGGCGGGCGAGGAACCTGCGGCTACCTCCGCGGCGGTGGAGGCCGCGCTCGGCGGTCGCCCCGGCGTGGTGATCGACGCCGTCGGCACCGGCCCGTCGTTCACGCTCGCGTTCCAGCTCTGCCGTCCCGACGCCACGCTGCTGGCCATCGGCAACCTGGCCAAGGAGGTGAGCCTGCCGCTGCAGGACCTGGTCTCCGACGAAGTCACGGTCATCGGCAGCTACGGCTTCGACCGCGCATCGTTCCAGGCGAGCGTCGATGCGCTGCCTCAGCTCGCCGGCCGGCTGGCCACCTTCATCGAGGCGCGGTGTACGCTGGACGACGTGCCGGAGGTGATGACCGCGCTGGCGCGCGGCGAGCGCCAGGAGCGCAAGGTGATCATCGATGTCGCCGGTGCGGGGGGTTGAGGAGCATGCAGGAGATACGCGTAGGCCTGATCGGGTGCGGAGGACGCGGACGCGGCCACGCGCGCCACATCGCCGCGATCGACGGAGCCGTGATGACGGCCGTGTGCGATCTGGACGAAGCGCGGCGCACCACGGCAGCCTGCGAGCTCGGCGGGGTTGCCACCTATGCCGCTCCGGAGCGAATGTTCGAAGCTGAGTCCCCGGACGCCGTCGTCGTCGCGGTGCCCCCGGAGTTCAACGCTCCGGTTGCGCAGATCTGCCTGGAAGCCGGCGTCCACACCCTGCTGGAGAAGCCCCCCGGACTCCATGTGTCGGAGACGCGCGCCCTTCTGGAAACCTCCGAGCGCACCGGCGCCCGCTGCATGGTCGGTCTCAATCGCCGCTTCAACCCGGCGATCCGCCAGGCGAAGCGGCTGATCTGCGAGCGCGGCCCGCTGACGACCATCGTCGGCGAGTTCCACAAGAACCTGGTCGACATCGAGGAGCGTGGCATCCTGAAGCCGCCGGTGCTCGACCGGTACTTCTACGAGACGCCGGTGCATGCGCTGGACTGCGTGCGCGCCCTGGCCGACTCCCCGGCGGCGGAGGTGCACAGCTTCTCGGGGAGCTTCTTCTCCGGGTACCGCGACGTGTATGGGGGGCTCATCCTGTTCGAGAGCGGCTGCGTCGCCCACCTGGTCGCCAATGTCACCGCCGGCGCCCGCCTGGAGCGCTACGAGCTCCACGGCCGCGGCGCTTCGGCCTACCTGGAGGGTGTCAGGAGCGGCCAGGTGATCATCGACGGACAGGTCACCGAGCTCGCCTGCTCCGGCGACGAAAGCACCCGCGACCAGAACCGCTACTTCATCGACCGCGTGCGCGACGGCCGCCCGTTCGGACCTCCCGCCTGCGACCTGCACGAGGCGGTGCTCTCCATGGAGTTGATCGGCCGCCTGTTCGGCTGAGCGCGCCGCACGTTTTTCGGACGTATTTCTGCCACTACCGCCATAAATACGTCCGAATTACCGCCAGATCCGGTCATTTCGGTCTATGGTTGTCCCATGCGACGCGATGCCTACGATCACCTGCTCGCCTGGAAGCGAGCGCCGGGACGCAAGCCGCTGGTCATGCGCGGCGCGCGCCAGACCGGCAAGACCTACCTGCTGCAGGCATTCGGCAGGGAGCAGTACGCGGCGACCCACTACTTCAACTTCGAGAGGACGCCCGACCTGGCCGGCTTCTTCGAGCGCGATCTCGATCCCGCGCGCATCGTTCGCGACCTCTCCATCTTCGCGGACGAGCGGATCCACCCCGCGCGCTCGCTGATCATCTTCGACGAGATCCAGGCCTGCAACGCCGCGCTGAATGCCCTGAAGTACTTCGCGGAGGACGCCGGGCAGTACCACGTCGCCGCCGCCGGCTCCCTCCTCGGGGTCACGCTCTCCACGCCGCGATCGTTCCCGGTGGGCAAGGTGGACTTCGTCGATCTGAATCCGATGACCTTCCCGGAGTTCCTCGATGCGCTCGGCGAGGGACGCTACCGCGGTGTCATCGAAGGTCATGCCGAAGCGGTGCCGTTTCCCGAGCCGTTCCACCGCGCGCTGGTCGATCTGCTCCGCGCCTACTACTTCGTCGGCGGTATGCCCGAGGTCGTCGCCCAGTACGCGGCCGACCGGGACGTGGCCGCCGTACGACCGGTCCAGCAGGCGATCGTGGATGCCTACGTGCTCGACTTCGCCAAGCACGCGGCGGCGCAGCAGGTAGCGCGGATCATCGCGATCTGGGAGTCGCTGCCCAGACACTTGGCGCGCGAGAACAAGAAGTTCATCTTCTCCGCCATCCACAAGAGCGCGAGGGCGCGCGACTATGAAGATGCGCTCGTGTGGCTGGAGCGCGCCGGCCTGATCCACCGGGCGTTCGCGGTCGAGACCGCGCGCCTGCCCTTGCGCGGCCATGCGGACCGCCGCTCGTTCAAGGTGTACGCACTGGACGTGGGCCTGCTCGGCGCTCTCGCGAACACCGCCCCGCAGTTGATGGCTCACGGCGATCGCCTGTTTGCGGAGTATCGCGGCGCGCTGGTCGAGAACTACGTCGCGCAGCAACTCAGCGCCTCGTCGGCGGGTGAGCTTCACTACTGGCGCAGCTCCGGCGGCAAGGCCGAGGTGGACTTCCTGCTGGAACGAGACGGAGCGATTCTGCCGCTGGAGGTGAAGGCGGGCGTGAACCCCAAGAGCAAGAGCCTGCGCTCGTTCGACGCCCGGTTCTCCCCGACACTGCTGGTCCGCAGCACCCTGTTGAACCTCAAGAGGGACGATCGGGTGCTGAACGTTCCGCTCTACGCCGTTCCCGATGGACTGCGCTTCACCCGCAGCGCCGGATAGACAGAGCTTGGCTCAGCCTTCGGCGCGCAGACCCGAGTCGGCCACCCGGTACAGCTCGCCTCCGAAGAAGGTGACGTAGAGGTCGGTGAGATCAGGGCCGCCGAAGGTGCAGTTGGTGGGCCGGTCGGCCGGCGTGGCATGGGTCGAGAGGGGAAGGCCCCTGGCATCGAACACATAGATTGCCGGCCCCGGCCCACGCTCCTGGTGGCCCGCCGTGGCCACGATCAGCCCGCCGGTTGCCCGGCACATGCCGTCCACGCCGCGGCCGGCGCCGAAGTCGTGCATCAGCGTGTGGTCGCCCAGGTTGCCGTCGGCCTGGATGGGATAGGCGCGAAGCTGCCGCCGCTGGTCGAGCCGGCGCGGACTCTCCGCCACGTACAGGATCGACTGATCGGCCGACAGCAGCACGCCATTGGGGCGGTTCGTGTCGGTGGTGACCTCCGTGACCGTCCATCCCGAGCCGGCCGGATCGGCCCGGTACACCGATTCGCGCGCCTGCGCGAGCGGGCGTTCGCCGTAGTTGGGGTCGCTGAACCAGACCCGGCCGGCGGCGTCCACCGCCAGGTCGTTGGGCTCGTTGAAGGGCGCGCCGGCATGCGCGTCGGCGATCACCTCGGTCGGCTGGCCCGCAGCGTAGCGGACCACCCTCCGCGCCTTGCCCTCGCAGGCGTAGTAGCGGCCGGCAGCATCGAAGATCGTGCCGTTGGCGCCGCCGGTCGACTCCCGCCACACCTCGCGCCTGCCGGCCGCCGGCGTGTAGCGCCAGAGGCGGTTCGCGTCGATCTCCGTGTAGCGCAGCCCTTCGCCGTCCCAGGCCGGCCCCTCGGTGATCACGTCGTGCCTGGCGATCAGGTCCCACGTCCACGTGTCCGTCATCGTCGCGGATGATAGCACCGTCGGGGCGCGGCTACTGCCCGGTCGCGGCGGCTCGATTCGGAGCGCCGGGCGTGCGGGCGCCGACGGTCTGAAAGTCGCCAGTGAGGTCCGGCAACCGGGCGAAGCTGGTGCCGGCGTCGGCCTGACCCTCGTCCCAGTCGACCGACGCGGACAACGCGCCGCCGTCCGTCCAGATGCCGAATTCCTCGTCCTTGCCCAAGGCAAAGCCCGGCCAGCCGTCCTTGTCCAGTTCCACGCGGAGATAGCCACCCGCGGGGATCACGAGGTCCGCCGGGAACGGGACGCGCTTGCCGGCGTCCTTCAGGTCGTCGGCGATCACGAAGCCCGCCAGGGCAAGATCGGCATCGGCGGCGTTGTACAGCTCCACCCAATCGAGCGGGTCGCCCTGTGCCGCGACCTCGTTGATGACCAGTTCCCCGGTGGCCGGACCGGCCGCGGCGGCGACGCCCTCGTACGCGGGTGGAGCGCCGAACCCGAAGGCGCCGGAGAGGCGGCCCGATATCGGCGCCCCCCGTTCCGTACCTGCCGCGGCCAGCTCCAGCGTGCCAGCCACGATCGGGACGTACGCTTCCGGGGCGGCGGCGCCCGGCGGCATCGTCCAGTGGACGCCGCCGACCCCGCGCTCGCCGATCACCAGCTCGGCCCCGGCGGACAGCAGGTCGACCGGAAGCCACACGGTGAATCCCTTGATGGAGAAGTCCGCCTCCAGCCTCATTACGGACAGGAACGCGCCGTCTTCGAGTCCGACCTCCGCCGCTTCGTCGGCGTTCGCGAGGCCGGCGGTCGCCCCCGCCGTCCCCGTCGGCTGGTCGGTCCCGTCCAAAGCCAGGCTGGTGATCGTGCCGGTCTCGAACGGATTGGGGCTGTCCTTCGTCCCCCAAGTGGTCTTGAACGCCACCTCGAACGCCATGACCCCGCTGCCCTCGCCCCAGCACACGTCGGCCGCGTCGACCAGCGGCCAGGGCCAGTCCGGCGGCTCAGGCTCCAGATCCGCCAACAGTTCGCCGCGCCGCTTGAGGATGAAGCGCCGCACCCGGACGGTGTCTTCGGCTGCCTCCTTGCGCGCTTCAGGCAGGGCGTGGGCCTGCACGATGGCTGCCAGCTCGCCGGCACTGCGCAGCAGCTCCTCCTCGTCCCAGACCGTGTCCAGCAGTTCGCGGAGGCGGCCGGCGTACGCGGCGCGGCCGGATTCCTCCCGATAGAGGCGGTGCGCCAGCGCGCCGTGCGCGTTCACCGACGGCGGCGACACGAAGTCGTCGAACGGAACGTCGGTGGTGTGGAACACCGCATCCACGCCCCAGGGGATGAACACGAAGCGTCCCTCCGGCTCCCGGTAGAAACGGTAGTTGTTGCGATTGCCGGCGTAGCCGTCCCAGTGGCCGACCAGCACCTCTACCGCCCAGAAAGACAGGAACCGGTCGACCTCGACGATGGCTCCCAGTGCCTCCAGGCCGGCGGGGGACGGGTCCTGCAGCGCGGCGACGACGGCGCCGATGTCCGACCAGTCGTCCGCGTCCTCGTTCGTCTTCTTCTCGAAGGTGCCGCGCCAGCCGGGGTTGAAGTCGCTGAGGGTACCTTCGTACAGGTTGCCCGCGGCGCTGGCGAAGTGGCGCGCCAGGAACGGCGGCTTGATCTCCTCGACGTGCACGTACAGGCCCAGATCGGTACCGTTCACGGTCACCGTGGCGAAGTTGCAGCGCGGTGCCGGCAGCCCGGCGGCGGCGAACACCTCGTAGGCCAGACAGGTGTTGACCATCGACGCGTCCTGCAGGCTGTTGTTGAGGGTCATGCGGTCGATCGCGCCGCCGAGCAGGCGGCCGTCCACGTACTTGTCGAAGCGCAGCTTGAGGGACGGCTTCTCGCTGCTGAGCGAGCCGAAGAACCCCTTCTTGCGGACGCCGACGTCGGCGTAGGCCGCGCCGTCCACGGTCACGGTCGCCTCGAACCAGGTGAAGATGTCCTCCACGGGCTGTGCCAGGCAGTCGGCGCCGCCCAGGATGTCCTGCAGGGTGCGCGTCTGGGCGCGCAGGCTCTCCCAGTCCGCGGGCGCCATCTCGATGGCGATGTCCAGCACGTGCTCGCGCGCGAACCAGGGAGCGCGTGCGTCCGGGTCCGCGCCGGTTTGCGCAGCCGCACGGGCACCGGCAATGAGCAGGCAGACACAGCACAGGGCCGCGCATCGTCTGGCCAGTCGCCCCATGGCGGTCAGGTGATGAACTCGAAGATCGTCACCATGGTCGCGATCAGCCCGAAGCCGACGCCGATCAGCCACTGCATGCCGTTGAAGCGACTGTTCATGTCCTCGAACCGCTTGTTCATGTCTTCGAATCGCTTGTTCATGTCCTCGAACCGGACGTCGACCGCAGCGAAGCGTGTCACCATGAGCTCGCGCTGTGCCTTGAGTTCCTGTCGCTGCGCGACGAGCTCCTGCTCGATCCGTTCCATCCGCTCCAGGATCTGTGGGCCGGCGACGACCTGCGGCGCCACTTCGACCAGCCAGCCGTAGATGTTGCCCTTCACGTAGTCGCCGATACGCTGCAGATCGGTGTCGCCGAGCGCCATGCCCACCTCACTCATACCATACCCTCACGCCATTCCGTCATGCCATTCCGTCGTGCCATTCCGTCGTGCATGGACAGCGACGCGCGCGGCGCCACCGCTTCAGCCGGCACGTGCTCTCGGACACGTAGATCATCGACAACCGCACCCACCTCCACGTGTCCGCCGTCGCCGCGGATGGTACGATTCCGGCGTTGAAGAAACGGGTCGATCTGGCCTACGGCCGCAACGGGCTTGCCATCGAGGTGCCGGCCTCCGCCCAGGTGGTGCTGCCCCGTCACGTGGAAGGCGTGGACGACGAGGCGACGGCGATCGCGGCAGCGCTGGCCACGCCCACCGGCTCGCGGCCCCTGGCCGAGCTGGCGGCGGGCAAGCGGCGGGTGGTGGTGACCCACTCGGACATCACCCGCGCCACGCCCAACGACCGCATCCTGCCGGTGCTGCTGCGGGCGCTGGAAGCGGCCGGGGTGGCGCGGGACGACATCACCCTGATCAACGCCCTGGGAACGCACCGCCCGCAGACGGATGCGGAGCTGCGGCAGATGCTGGGCAGCGGCATCGTCGACCGCTACCGCTGCCGGCAGCACGACGCCTGGGACGACGCGGAGCTGGTCGCCGCCGGCACGACCAGTCGCGGCAACGCCATCCGAGTGAACCGAACGGTGATGGAGGCCGACCTGGTGATCTTCACCGGCTTCATCGAGCCGCACTTCTTCGCCGGCTTCTCCGGCGGCCCCAAGGGCGCCCTGCCCGCGCTGGCCGGCAGCGAGAGCGTGCTCACCAACCACGGCTACGCCATGATCGGCGACCCGCGCGCCACCTGGGGGATCACCGACGGCAACCCGATCTGGGAGGAGATGCGGGAGGCGGCGGCGCTGATCGAGCCGCTGTTCCTGCTCAACGTCACCCTGAACGCGGACGGCCGGATAACCGGCGTGTTCGCCGGCGACGTCATCGCCGCGCACCGCTACGGCTGCGACTTCGTCCGCGAAAGCGCCATGGTGGCCGTGGAGGAGCCGTTCGACGCCGTGGTCACCACCAACAGCGGCTACCCGCTCGACCAGAACCTGTACCAGACCGTGAAGGGCATGCAGGCCGCGCGCGGCATCGTGCGCGCAGGCGGCGCCATCATCATGGCGGCCGAGTGCTCCGACGGGCTGCCCGGCCACGGCCGCTACGCCGAGCTGCTGGCCGAGGCCGGCTCGCCGGACGCGATCCTGGAGATGTTACGGCAGCCCGGATTCTCCGCGCACGACCAGTGGCAGGTGCAGATCCAGGCCCTGATCCAGCGGCACGCCGACGTCTACGTCTACAGCGACGGCCTCAGCGATGACGAGATCCGCGCCGCTCTGCTCGACCCGACCCGCGACATCGAGGCCACTCTGGCGGACCTCGCCCCCGAGCGGCTCTGCGTGCTACCCCAGGGTCCGCTCACCATCGCCTACCTACTGGACTCAGCCTGAAGGCAATACGGGAAACACCGCGTGGCAGCGTTCGATTTGAAGACTCCGAAAGGGCTGCGGGACGCCTGTCGAGAAGCCGAGCGGCGGCTTCAACAAGATTCGGAGAGTGTCGGGCGGAACGCAGGCTTCCTGCAAAGAGTGCAGGAAGCCACCGGCGAAGAGCGCGAGACCGTAGACTTCATGCGTCTCCTCTGGGAAGAGAATCTCCTCTACGAGCTATCCAACGCAAAAGCGATGAACGTATCGATAGCCATTTACAACTCGGCGTTCCCTCGTCCGTTCCTTGAATTGATCGATGGCCCTCTTCCAGAGGATGTGCAGAAGAGAACCAAAGAACTAGACGATCGCATGGACAAGGCAAGAGAGCTCGCATGGCCGAGTAGCCCTGTCGGATCCACCGTAATGACGACACGTACGTTCGCGGCGCTCTTTCCACACGACTTTACGACGCACCGAAGCCCAGGAAGGAAGGGGCGACTCTTCCAAGTCTTGAGTGGCGATAAGAACGTGCGAGATGAGGCGTGGGTGAACCGGTGGCTTCTCGACCATATGGACGAAGCCGTCGGCCCCGTCGATCGCTCCGACTGGAACGCCGTCGCCCGGCGCATGATGCTGCCCGACATCCTGTTCGAGATTGCTATTGATAGTGATAGTCAGCAACGTCGAACCTCACGTCCCGAGCCTCCCGCCCAGCCTCCGGACCCGCCGCCACCGGTCGATCGGCCGGAACTGTCCCATATAACCGAGCACTTCGAGTCCATCCGCAAGGCCGGAAGACTCATCTTCGAAAGGGAGATGGTGGAGTCGCTCCATCTCGGCCTCTGGGCGCGCGCACGCCGGCACTTCGCGGTTCTCACCGGCCTTTCGGGAACCGGCAAGACCCTGCTTGCCGTCGAATACGCCAAAGCTCTGACCGGAAAGGACAGCGAGTCGACCGCTCGCATCTGCACGATCGCGGTACAGCCGGGGTGGTACGATCCGACGCCACTACTGGGCTACGTCAACCCTCTGGGCGAGAATCAGTACACGAAAACGGAGTTCGTGAGATTCCTGATCCGTGCGACGAAGAACCCCTCTCAGCCCCACGTGTGCGTGCTCGACGAAATGAATCTGTCCCACCCGGAGCAATATCTTGCGCCGATCCTCAGCGCGATGGAGGTCGATGGCGAGACGATAGAGCTTCACGGCGGCGACGCCAAGGCACACCGTATCCCGCGGATCATTCCTTATCCGCACAACTTGGTCCTGATCGGCACGTTAAACATGGACGAGACCACCCTGGGCATTTCCGACAAAGTGCTGGACCGGGCTTTCACGCTGGAGTTCTGGGATGTCAACGTCGAACAGTGGCCGGGTTGGAAGAGCGCTCAGTTGGTCGATCAGGACGCTGAGACGGTCAAGGAGATCCTCAAGCAAATGATGGACGCGCTTAGTCCGGCACGGCTTCACTTCGGCTGGCGCGTGATCGAGGAAGTCGTGCGGTTCATGGAGCAGCGTCAGAAACAGACCGCCGGGCTGACCGTGGATCATGCGCTGGACCGCGTGCTCTACGCGAAAGTCCTGCCGAAGCTTCGCGGCGACGACTCCCCTCGCTTCCGCAAGGCACTGGCGGATTGCCGTGCCGCGCTGAACGAGCGCAACCTGACTCGTTCTATCCGAAAGGTCGAAGAGCTCATCGAGGACATGGCCCAGACCGGCAGCTTTCGTTTCTGGCGATAGAGCCATGTACGCCGAACGCGGGACTTCGCTACGGACTCGGCGCGATGGCCGTCTCCACGATCTTGACGCGTCGCGACCGAACGGCGGGTTCGCCGAGCGACAGAAAGCCACATTCATCGGACCAGCCGATCGTGAGTGCCGGCTTCTCGTCGACGACGAACCGCTCGGGCCGGTTGCGAGATCCGCGAATGAGTGGGCTTGGACGCCGGGGTTCTACGCCGGCGAGGTGCGCGCCGAGCTTCTGGATGCTGACGACCGGTCCCTGGGTGTCTGGCTGCTGGACGTTAGCCCCGATCGGAACAAGGCGGGACGCGAGGTGTTCGCGCGTATGATCGACGAGATCCTCGACTTCGACCCACATCTCGTGATCGGTGAGGAGCCTGCGCGCCGGCGCCTCGGAGCGCTTGGCGACACCGATGATCCGCTCGTTTGGTTCGAGCGGCTGAGGGCACGGCAGCGCGACCTGGAGCGCGCGCTGGCAGCGATTCGACGGGAGCCGGTGAGCGTACTGCGGGCGCGGCGGCGGTTCGTACCGCTCCGGGATACCCGGCGTGCCGACCTGCGCACGCTTCGGTCCGCGCTCCGGCAACCGGCTACGCTCGCGGCCATCCGGCCGGGTGCCGTATCCAGTCCCTACACTCCAGGATCAGATCCGATCCTCGACGTACCGGCCGTCGAGCGCACGCTCGATTCTCCGGCGAACCGGTGCATCCTCGCCATGCTGCGCGCGCTGCTTCTCAGGTGCAGAGAACTCGCCAAGCGATTGGAGGGTCGCGCAAAGAAGCCTGCGGACGAAACGAGGACCGCCGTCGCCAACCGTGTCGACCGATGGATTCAGATCCTCGGTGAAATGGGGAGGGTATTCGCAACGGCGGAGCGTTGCCGGCCGTTCAGCGAAGTGCGCCGTCCCGAGATCACGGCCGCGGGACTCAACGCGGTAGCGGCACATCCGCTCTACGCACGGTTCTGGCGCGTCGGATGGGAAGCGTTGCGGCGCGGTGTGTATCGAATGGATCCGGAGGATCGGTTGCCGCTCAGTCCGACGTGGGAGATATACGAACGATGGTGCTTCGTCGCGTTGGCCCGGAAGCTCCGTGAGTGGCTTCCCGACTACGAGTGGAAGAGCGCCGGCCCGACCGACTCCGATCGTCGACGATGCATCGGCAGCCGCGGCGATCGACATCGCATCACGCTCCATTTGCAGCGTACCTTCCGCAAGACGCGAGGGGACCAAGAGACCGAGGGCTGGTCGATTTCGCGCAAGTTCATACCCGATCTGGTGCTTACTTCAGAGTCTGCCGACGGCCCGACGCGATTCGTCGTCCTCGACGCAAAGTACCGCGCCGCCGAATCTGGGATCCTCAGCGGAATGACGGAGAGCGTGCACCTGTACGCCGATGCGCTCCGCTGGGGACCCCGCCGGCCGGAACGAACGCTGCTGTTGGTACCGAACGCCATGGAAACGGAGTGGCTGACCCGCGAGAACTACGTCGAGAAGCACCACGTTGGCGTCGTCGCGGTACGGCCCGACCTCGAACTACCGGATTGGTTCCGCCGATTGTTGACCGATCCTCGGATCAGAGGCGATCAAGCGCGTTCTTGAAGCGAGCGATCACCCGTTCGTTGATGTGCAAAGGGTTCGATTCGCGCATCTTGTACGCGATCGACATCGCCCGCTTCGCGGTGACAGCGGCGGACGCCACCAGATCTACCATGAGTTCGAGTCCATAGCGCGTCAGGACGCCGTGACGGTGGCATAGCCGGCGCAGTGCCCGGTCGTTCGTGACGCAGGTCCACGACTCCTCATCGCACACCACGAAGCACAGGCGATCGTTGAACGAGACACTGGAGTGGGCGAGGCCGGCCCGGAGTAGCCGGCTGGTGGCCACCTCGACCACGGAAATGGACAGACGCTCACAATCGGCTCGCGTAACCCCGCGAACCTCATCCAGTACCGGCGACAGGACGGCTACGGGGCCAACATGCTCCCCGATGAGCTTGAGCACTTCGAGCTCGGAGTCGCGGTAGTCGATGAGGACATCCGCGTCGGCCAGGAGAATGGTGGTGGCTCCGTTCAGTCGACCCACTCACCGACGCGCTGTCGCATCTGCTCCCCGCTGAGGCCCAGGATCTCGGCACCGCGGCCAAGGGAGATGTGTCCCGCCTGGAGCGAGCGGCGCACGAGGCTTGACAGCCGGTCGTCCACGAAGTCGTGCTCGGAGAGGTGGTCCGGCTCCCCCGAGCGGCCCCAATGCCACGCGAACTCGCTCTCCCTGAGTGCCGCCGGTTCATCCGCTTTCCCCAACGTGCCGCCGAATTGGCGACGATGCTGGTGCTGGAAGGCGCTCCATACCTCGTTCGTAGCCTGCCCGGTCGCTACCAATCGGTAGAGCACGGTCTTGTAGCTCACCCGGAACATCCGCTTGACTTTAAGCACGCGGACCAGCAAAGGATGTCCTTCTGTCTGTGCCCACGCTGGCCTGAACGCGGTGTCCGGCATCAGGAACTCGCTCGCGAAAGCGTCCGCCTCACGTTCCGTGTCAACCGGTAGGTCGGTGGCGCTGCTGTCGTACTCTGACGGATGTAGCAGCAAGTGTCCTAACTCATGCGCCGCAGTGAAGATCCAGCGCTCGACGGAAATCCGATCCCAGGTATTCACCACCACCGCTGGCCCGCCGTCCTCGGGGCCGACGCTCAATCCGAAGAACGAGTCCCGGTGGGTCTCCAGCAGCAGAACCTTGACGCCGCGCTGCTCCAGCAGACCGCAGATATCCAGGACTGGCTGGTGCGGTTCGAGTTCAAACTGAACACGCGCAATCTGTGCGACGGCGGCTGCGTCAAGATTCGGCTGAGATGGACTGTCGACCATGAAGTGCTCCGCCGCACCCAGGCCGGTCTCAAGCGCCCGGTACGCATCGAGCCAAGTTGCAACCTCGGCCAGAATCTGCTCGCGTGCGTGAACGCGCTTCCGAGCGCGGAAGCGCACGCTCTCCAAGCGTCGCACCGGGGTGACCAGGTCACCGACTGGGACCTCCAGCGCCTTCGCCAGTGCGTCCAACGTACGAGCCTGCGGCTCCACCTCACCCCGTTCGATCTTGCCCACCGCGACCCTCGACAGCCCGGCACTTCGCGCGAGGTTCGCTTGGGTGAGCTGTCGATCCAGCCGCAGCCGGGCGACATTGGCAGCGATGCTGCTCTCAGCCATGTGCACTCCTCTCCTGACGACATCCCATGAAGTTATCATACTGTCAGATCGCGTCGTGATGATAATCCCTGGGCGCGAGGATCGTTGGAGGCAGGCGTTGACCCGGCGACCTCTGGTGTCAGGCGGTGACGAACTGTCGGACCGGGATCTGCTTGCGGTTCGTCAAAGCCTGCCAGAGATCGTATTGCATCTGCTGCTGCAGCCAGCTTTCCGGGCTGCCGCCGAACGTCTGTGACAGCCGGATGGCCATTTCGGGAGAGATCCCGAGACGCCCGTTGAGCAGCAAGGAAAGCGTGTTGCGCGACACTGCGAGTCCCTTGGTGGCCTCGGTGACAGTCAGGCCGAGGGGCTCCAGACATTGCCGCCTGATAAAGGCGCCGGGGTGAGGCGGATCGTGCATCAGCATGGCAGGACCTCCTAATGATAGTCCACGTAGTCAACATCGACGACGTGGCCGTCCTCGAAAACGGAAAACCACGCGCCAGTTGGCGCGGACCGTGACGGCCCAGAAACCGGCACGGTCTCCTTTCAACGGATGCAGTCGGAATCCGGGCAGGTTCATGTCCGTCGGGCCCGCACGGTCTCGCGGTGTTCGGCGCGGATACGGCGCGGGTCGCCACGCTCCATGCAACATCGCTGCGATGACACTTGACCCCTCCGGGTATCGCGGCGCGATGATGGCGGGATGAGAACAACCAATCCGGCCATTCGACGTGTCCTGGTGGTGACGGTGTTGCTCACTCTCCTTGCCTTCGGCGTGCCGGTTGCGGCCGCGCAGTCGCTGACCGTGGTGTCTTTCGGGGGGTCGTATGCCCGTGCGAGCCAGCAGGCGTATCACGAGCCGTTCACGGAGGCCACCGGGATCGAGGTGCGGCTGGAGGACTACAACGGCGGGCTCGCGCAGATCCGCGCGCAGGTCGAGACCGGCAACGTGTACTGGGACGTGGTCGACCTGAACGTCGCCGACGCCGTGCTGGGCTGTGACGAGGGCCTGCTGGAGTTCATCACCGTCGAGGACCTCTCGCCGGCGGCGGACGGCACCCCGGCGGAGGAGGACTTCGTCACCGGGACGCTCACCGACTGCGGGATGGGGACCATCTTCTTCTCGTCCATCTACGCCTACCACCCGCAACACTTCCCGGACGCGCAGCCGTCCACGGTCGAGGACTTCTTCGACCTGGAGCGCTTCCCGGGCCGGCGCGGCATGCGGCGCGTGCCGAGCGACAACCTGGAGCTCGCGCTGCTGGCCGACGGCGTGCCGCTGGAGGAGGTGTACGCCACGCTCGACACGCCGGAGGGAGTGGACCGGGCGTTCCGGAAGCTGGACGCGATCAAGGACCAGATCGTGTGGTGGGAGGCCGGCGCGCAGCCGCCGCAGATGCTGGCCGACGGCGAGGTGGTGATGAGCACCGCCTACAACGGGCGCATCTTCAACGCCCAGGTGCTGGAGGACCAGCCGTTCGTGATCGTCTGGGACGGGCAGATCCTGGACAACAGCCAGCTCGTGATCGTCGCCGGCGCGCCCAACCTGGAGGAGGCGCGCCGGTTCATCGCCTTCGCGGGCAGGCCGGAGTCGATGGCGGCGGTGAGCCGCTACATCTCATACGGTCCGGTGCGTCGCTCCGGCACGGCGCTGGTCACCGAGCACGAGGAGACGGGGGTGGACATGGCGCCGCACATGCCGACCACCCAGGCCAACATGGAGCGCGCGCTGCACCACGACTGGCGCTGGTGGAGCGACCGTGGCGACGAGATGAACGAACGCTTCAGCGCCTGGCTGGCGCGCTGAGCGAGGTGCCGGCGGTTCAGCGACCGGGGAAGGGGCGGAACAGGTCGAGTTGCGCTGCCGTCAGGCGGGCGCGCGTGGCATCGGTCAGATACGGCGGCTCATCCATGGTGGCGATGTTCTGGGACATCATGAAATAGGGGCCGTACCCGACGTGCAGGGTCTTGCGGACCTGCGCGGAGCGATTGGTCAGACCGCCGTGGCGCAGTGCTTCGGTGAAGAAGATGGCATCGCCGGCCTTGACCTCCAGGCCGACCACTCCCGGCTCGACATCGGGATCGCGGGTGTCGTACGGGCAGTCGAAGTTGCCCTTGTGGGTGCCCGGGACGACGCAGAACGCTCCCTGTTCACGGCTGACGTCGTGCAGGAAATAGACCATCCGCACCATCATGCAGTCGATGCCGGTCCGGGTGACGTCGTAGCGGTACTTCGCGGAGCGCGTGCCACCGTGGTTGCCGGTCTGGTTGCCGCGATAGCGGATACGGATCTCCGAATTGTTGATCGTGGCGCGCCCCTGAATCACCGAGCGCACATAGTCCATGGTCGGCGGATGCCCGATGAGCACATCGAATGCGGGATCGGCGTTCCAGAAGTCCTCGATGATGACGGTGGCTCCCGCCTCACGGGAGCCCTCGACGTGATACCCCCGGTCCCGGTCGTGGTGATACTCGCTCCCCCGCGAGGTCCGCTTGCGCGGCGGCGCGTCGATGCGGGCCACGGCGTGCTCCTCCAGGGAATCGACCGCCTGCGCCAGGCGTGATACCTGCCCTGCGTTCAGCATGCTCTCGATGACCAGAAAACCCTGCCGGTCGAACTCGTATCGCTCGATCTCGTTCACGTCAGCTCCTTCCTCCGTCATGACGGAGGGTCATCGCATACGGCATCGCCGCCGGCGCGCTTGGCAGCGTACATGGCGCGATCGGCGTCGGCGATCAGGCGATCCGGGTCGCGGGCGCCCGCGGACGCGACCGCCACGCCGATGCTGGCGGTTACGCGCACCTCACCCGCCGGAGTAGCGACCGGGCGCTCCCGCAGGCCGGAGGCGACGGCCGCGGCCGCCCGCGCCGCGCCGCGCCCGGCGCCCGTTCCGGCGATGATCACCACGAACTCGTCGCCGCCGTAACGGCCGACCGCATCGTAGGGCCGGACCACCGCGCGCATGCGCGCGGCCGCCTCGCACAGCACCGCGTCGCCGGCGGCATGGCCGTGGCGGTCGTTGATCCGCTTGAAGCGGTCAAGGTCGATGAACAGCACGGCCACGCGGCCGCGCTCACGCCGCGCTCGCTCGAGCTCGCGCTCCAGCAACTCGACGATCGCGCGCCGGTTCCATGCCCGCGTCAGCGGGTCCAGCCGCGCCAGCAGGCGCGCTTCGGCCAGCTCGGCGCGCAGGCGCTCCAGCTCGCCGGCCACGCGCGCTGGCCGTTCAGCCGGCGAGCCGCTCGGCCACCTGCGCGGCGAACTGGGCGCTCGACAGCGTGCCGCCGATGTCCGGCGTCCCGGCGCCGCCGGCCAGCGCCCGCTCGCAGGCGGCGCGCATGCGCTCGGCCGGCTCGGCGTGCCCGAGCCACTCGATCATCATGGCCGCGCTGAGGATGGCGGCCGCGGGGTTGGCGATCCCCTTGCCGGCGATGTCCGGCGCCGAGCCGTGCACGGGCTCGAACATCGACGGGGCGCCGCGGTCGGGGCGGATGTTGGCGCTCGGCGCCATGCCCAGGCCGCCGACCACCATCGCCGCCAGGTCGGACAGGATGTCCCCAAACAGGTTGGAGGAGACGATCACGTCGAAGTCGCGCGGGCGGCGCACCAGGTCCATGGCCGCGGCGTCCACGTACAGGCGGTCGGTGCGTACGTCGGGGTACTCCGGGACGAGCTCCTCCAGCACCTCCTCCCAGAGGACGAAGCTGTATTTCTGGGCGTTGGACTTGGTCACCATGGTGAGGTGCTGTCGCCGGCCGCGCGCCTGCTCAAGCGCGAAGCGCAGGATGCGGGTCACCCCGGAGCGGGTGTGGATTGCCGACTGCACGGCGATCTCGTCCGGCTCGCCGCGGCGGAAGCGTCCGCCCTGGTTGACGTACTCCCCTTCGGAGTTCTCGCGCACCACCAGCAGGTCGATCGCCCGTGGCTCCATGCCGGCCAGCGGGCTCTGCACCCCGTCCAGCAGCAGCGCCGGCCGCAGGCAGGCGTACTGGTCGAACGACTGGCGGATCCGCACCGGCGGTTCCAGGGAGACCGGGTCCGGCATCTGGCCCGGCGCGCCTACCGCGCCCAGGTAGATGGCGTCGAAGCCTCGGAGCTGCTCGATGTAGTCCGGCGGAGTGGGCGACCCGTGCTCCAGCCAGTAATCCACCCCCCACGGGAACTCCGTGCAGTCGAGCTCGATCCCGTCGCCGATCGCCGCCCGAAGCACGTCGAAGGCCAGCGGCGTGACCTCCTGACCGATGCCGTCGCCCGGGTAGACGGCGATCCGATAGCAAGGTTTCTGACTCATATGCCGCAAGTATAGATGAGAGGAGCACGCACTCGGCAGATTCGCGGTGACGAGCACCGTTCCCATGGTTCCGGTAGAGTTGCCCCTGGGATGATCACCCCCATGCGGCGGCTGGCCGTCTTCTTCGTCACGGCTCTCGTGGTGCACGCGCCGCTGGCCACGGCCCTCCACGAGGTGGATCACCGGATCACCATACGCGGCGCGATCTACCAGAGCGACGGCACGCCGCTTAGCCGCAGCGCGATCAGCGTGGCCGACCCGGACGGGAGCGTCCTCGGCATCACGAAGACGGGACGCACCGGCAAGTTCCAATTCGTCCTGCACCTGCACGACGAGGATGCGGGACGGATGCTGGTACTGCGCTCGGGCCCCATCACCCATGAGTTTCGACTGCCGTTCGATCCCAACGACAGGCGCACGGAGCGGATCGTCCGCGTTTCCATCGGCGAAGTGTCGCCCGAGGTGCGCCGGCGCGCGGCGATCCGGACCGGGGGCGGCATCGTCCTGCTCGGGGCGTTGGTGGCCGCAGGGGCTCTGCTGATCGTGCGCAAGGCAGGCCGTCGCGGCAAGGGGAAGCACAAGCGGCGAGCCGGAGGCACCGGCAAGAAGCAGGGCAGCCCGCAGCGTCAGGCGGCCGGCGCGGGTGCACGAAGCGCGGCCAGCGGTCGAGCGGGACACGGCCGACCGGGCAGATCGCGGTCAAAACGGCGGTAAACAGCTTCTCACGCGCAACCCGCCGTCGGTGGTAGCATCGCCCCGATGCCACGGAAGATCGTCGTGGTCGGAGCCGGCAGCACCGGCTTCCAGCTCGCCAGGCAGCTCATCGCCGACAACCAGGACGTCACCCTGATCGAGCGCGAAGCCGACACCGCCAAGTACGCGCTCAACCACCTGGACTGCATGGTCATCACCGGCACCGGCAACGACCTGCGCCTGCTTCGCCAAGCCGGGATCGAGGACGCGGAGTTCTTCATCGCCCTGACCGACTCGGACGAATTCAACATGGTGGCATGCGGTCTGGCGTCGCGCGAGTTCTCCGTCCCCTTCAAGATCGCGCGCGTCCGCAATCAGCAGTACAACACCCGTTCCGCGCTGTTCGACGGATCGATGCTGGACATCGACTACATCGTCAATCCCGAGATCGAAGCGGGGCGCACCATCGTGCAGACCGTCGAGCACGGCGCGACCAGCGAGGTCGTGACGCTCGCGGACACCGACATCGAGATGCGCGTGCTGCCCATCATGGCCGACTCCGCCTTCTGCGACCGCACCATCGCCCAGGCCCGCGCCGAGTTGCCGCTGGAGTTCCTGGTGTGCGGGCTGCTGCGCGGCGAACGGTTCTACCTGCCGCGCGGAGACACGCGGGTCCGCGAGGGGGACGAGCTGTACCTCAGCGCGTCCGAGGACGTCCTGGACCAGCTCTTCGACCGCGCCGGCCGGCCGAAGCTGCGGATGCGCCAAGTCATCCTGGTCGGCGGCGGACGCGTCGGCAGCTTCGTCGCAGAGTCCCTGCTCGACAGCCGCGAACGCCCGCGCCGGCTGCGACTGCTGCGCGCCTTCGCGCGCAGGCGGCGGCTGAAGATCGTCGAGAGCGATAGGGCCAGGAGCAAGGCTCTGGCAGACCGCTTTCCGGGCGCGATCGTCATCAACAGCGACATCTCCGATGAGGGGTTCTTCGAGGAGGAGTCCCTCAAGGACCATGACCTGATCATCACCACCACCGCCAACCAGGAGCTGAACATCCTGGCGGCGATCTACGCCAAGACCTACGGCATCAAGCGCTCCATCGCGCTGGTCAACAAGTACAACTACCTGACGCTGGCCAACCGCCTGGGCGTGGACGTGATCATCAGCCCCAAGAACAGCGTGGTCAGCGCCGTGCTCAAGATCGTCCGCCGGGGGAGGGTGCGCAGCGTCGCCAGCCTGTTCGGCGGGCAGGCCGAGGTGATCGAGAGCACCGTCGAGGATGCGTCCCGCATGGCCGGCCGGCGGATCCAGGAACTGAAGCTTCCGGAACAGTCGCTGATCGTCTCCGTGCGCCGCGACGGCGAGACCCTGCTGCCGCGCGGCGACCTGGTCGTCCATGACGCCGACCGGCTGATCTTCATCGCCCGCACCGACGCGATCGGCCGGGTGGAAGAGCTCTTCGATTCTTGAACGTCCGCTCCATCCTCAAGACGGTCGCGGCGCTGCAGCTCGTGATCGTCGGCTGCATGGCCGTCTGCGCGCTGCTTGCGCTGGTGCTCGGCGAGCCCGAGCAGGTCGCCGCCTTCCTGGTGCCGGCCGCGTTCGTCGGGCTGCTGTCGGCGACCGTGCTGGCAGGCCTCCGGCACGTGGCGCGGGAGGTGCTGCTGACTCGCGAAGGGTTCCTGTTCGTGACGCTGAGCTGGATCAGCGTCTCGCTGTCGGGGTCGCTGCCGTTCCTGCTCTCCGGCGCGATCCCGGACTATGCCGACGCCTTCTTCGAGGCGATGTCCGGCTTCACCACCACCGGCGCGACGATCCTGACCGACATCGAGGCGCTGCCTCGCTCGATCCTGTTCTGGCGCTCGCTCATTCAGTGGCTGGGCGGCATGGGGATCGTCGTGCTCACGGTCGCGATCCTGCCGCGCATGGGGATCGGCGGGCTGAAGGTGCTCCGCAGCGAGGCGCCGGGACCGACCGTCGACAAACTCACCCCTCGCATCGCCCAGACGGCCAAGATCCTGTGGCTGATGTACGTGGGCATGTCCGCGCTGGAGGTGGCCCTGCTGCTGCTGGCCGGCATGCAGCCGCTGGACGCCGTGATGCACACCTTCAGCACGGTGGCGATCGGCGGGTTCTCTCCCCGCAACGACAGCATCGGCAGCTTTCAGTCCGGGTGGGTCGACCTGGTGGTGATCGTCTTCATGCTTGCCGCCGGCGTGAACTTCTCCCTGTACTTCCGGCTCGGGCGCGGCGGGCTGCGCGTGCTGGTGTCCAACGTGGAGTTCCGCGTCTACGTGGCGATCGCCGTCGCCGCCATCCTGGTCGTGACACTGACCCTGTACGGGAGCGTCTACGACTCGATCGCCGACAGCCTGCGGTACGGCGCCTTCCAGGTGGTCTCCATCCTGACCACCACCGGCTTCACCACCGCCGACTACAGCCGCTGGCCGGAGTTCGCGAAAGCGGTGCTGTTCGCGCTGATGTTCGTGGGCGGCTGCGCCGGATCCACCGCCGGCGGCATCAAGGTGGTGCGCATCATCACCCTCTTCAAGCTGGCGGCCAACGAGCTGCGCTACCTCATCCACCCGCGCGGCGTGTTCCCGACGCGGGTGACCGCGCGGCCGCTCAAGAAGGACATCATCCATCCGATCGCCACTTTCTTCTACCTGTACATCGCGATCCTGATCATCACCATGCTGGTGGTCGCGGCGGCCGGCACCGACCTGCTGTCGTCGTTCTCGACAGCGCTCTCCACGGTCGGCAACATCGGCCCCGGCTTCGGCGCGATCGGCCCGGCGGAGAACTACGGCCACTACCCGATGGCCGTGAAGCTGTTCCTCTGCCTGGCCATGCTCACCGGCCGGCTGGAGCTCTACAGCGTGGTGGTGCTGCTCACGCCGGCTTTCTGGCGGAAGTGACGAGATCGTGGCCTGCCGGCCACGCCACGGCCACCGACTCGCCCGCGACTTCGAAACGAGCGGCCTGACGGCCGCTGTCGGCAAGCGTACGCTCGATCAGCTCGTCGTGGCGCAGGTGCCGCCGGCCACCCAGGCTGCCGGTCGCGGTGGTGATCACCACCACCGGCGCCGTGAGGCGGCGCACCAAGTCGACGCCAGCCCCCGGCGCCAGCCGCTCCAGGGTCGGCAGGGTCTTCAGCATCACCACGACATCGATCCCGCCCAGCGCTGCCGCCGGCTCCAGCACGTCGCCCGCCTCGACCTCCGGCGGCTCGCGCAACTCGGGCGCCTCCAGATACGGCAGGGCCGTCCGCGCCAGATCGACTACACGGCCGTCCGCGTCCACGCCGCGATAGCTGCTGCCGGGCGCAAGCCCCATCCACGGCAGTGCGAACGGGCCCAACCCGCAGGCGAGGTCGAGCAACCGCACCGGCGCGGAGCGCGGCACTCCGCGGGCGTCAGCGGCGGCCTGCCAGATGCGCTCGTACAGCTCCTCCATCACCGGCATCCGCTCGGCGCTGGATGCGTGCAACCCCAGCACCGCCCTGCACACCGTCCGACGTTCCTCGGCGCCAGCGTCCGCCATCGACCGCACCAGCCGCTCCGCGCGGCGGCTGGAGTCGGCATCCAGGAAGGCGCCGGCAAGCTCGTGCAGCGAGCGCTTGGCCGCCTTCAGGGCGTCGCGGCGCCCACGTGTGGCAAGCGAACGGCGCGCCACGCGCCCCAGCACGCCCGGGTGCACCCGGCCGTACTTGCGCGTCGCCCGCAGCGCCCGGAGCAGTTCCTGCTCCGCCGCGGAAGGATGCGCGCCGCTCATACCGCCACGGCGCCGACCACGCGGCTGTAGACCCGCAGGTTGTGGATGGAAGCGAGGCGGGGGCCGAGCGCGTCGCCGACCCCGAACAGGTGATGGAGATAGGCGGCCGGGAAGTCCCGGCATGCCGTGCAGTCGCAGCCTTCCACCGCCGCTTCCTGCCGCCGCGCGAACCGCTCGTCCCGGATCGACACCGACCCGCCGCCGTCGTCATACAGGCGGCCGTGGCGGGCATCGCGCGTTGGCAGCACACAGTCGAACAGCCGGTAGCCGGCATCCGCCGCTTCGCGCAGCACGCCCAGGCTGCCGATTCCCAGGCCGTGCAGCGGTACCTCCGCCGGCGCCAGCTCCGCCAGCGCATGCACCATGTCGTCCAGCCGGCCGCCGCTGATCGGCCAGCCGCCGAAGCCCAGCCCGTCGAAGCCGAGCGCCATCAGCTCCTCCACGCAGCCGGCCCGCAGGTCGCGGTGCGGGCCGCCCTGCACGACCGCGAACAGCAGCGGCACGGCGGCCCCCGCCTCCGCGGCGCGCGCCAGCTCCTGCCGGCACGCGGCGGACCAGAGCACCGTGCGCCTCACGCTCTCCCGGTGCCCGGCGTAGTCGGCGGCCGGCCGCGGGCAGTGGTCGAGACAGAAGGCGATGTCGACGCCGAGCTGCAACTGCCGGCGCACGGTCCGTTCCGGCGTCAGGTGCAGCCGGCCCGATCCTCCACCGGTGACGCTCAGGCCCCGGTCTGTGACCCGCACGCCCGGCATGGACAGCGCCTGGAACCCGCCGGAGTCGGCCGCCAGCGGGCCGCGCCAGCCCATAAAGGCATGCAGCCCGCCGACACGGGCGATGGTCTGCGTCCCCGGCGCGCGCGCCAGGTGCAGGCAGTTGACCATGAGCGCCTCGACCCCCGCGGCGGCCAGGTCGTCCGGCGCCACCGTGCGCACCACGCCGCGGGTCGCGTCCGGCAGGAACGCCGGCAGCCGCAGGGCGCCGTGGGCGGTGTCCAGCCGCCGCGGGCGCGCGTCAGCGGACGAGCCGCCGGTCGTTGCCGGCGATGACAACGCACACCTCCCCGCGCAGGTCCATCCCGTCGACGCGGTCGATCAGATCGGTCAGGTAACCGCGGTGCACCTGCTCGAACCGCTTGGTCAGCTCGATGCAACCCGCCGCGAGCCGGTCGCCGAGCGCTGAGACCGCGGCCTGCAGCAGCGCCGTCAGCCGTCCCGGCGCCTCGAACAGCACGAGCGTGTGCTGCCCGTCCGCCGCCGCGGTCAGCGCCGTCTGCAGCCGTCCCGCCTTGCGCGGCGGGAAGCCCAGGAACAGGTAGGCACCCGTCGGCAGCCCGGAGACGATCAGGGCATGGGGCACGGCGCTGGCTCCCGGAATCACCTCCACCCGGTGGCCGGCCTCGATCGCCTGCCGCACGACCAGGTGGCCGGGATCGCTGATGCACGGGTAGCCGGCGTTGGACACCAGCCCCACGGACTCGCCGCGCGCGAGCAGCGCCAGGATCCGCCCGCCGGCTGCGGCCTCATTGTGGCGGTGGTAGGAGAAGATGCTGCGCGGCCGCGGCAGGTCGTAGTGCTCGTAGATGGCGCGCGTACGCCGCGTATCCTCGCAGGCAAGCGCGTCCAGCTCGCCGAGCACGCGCATCGCACGCAGGGTGATGTCCTCCAGGTTCCCGATCGGCGTGGCGACGACGAAGAGTGAACCCTCCTCTGCAGCCACGGCCCGGATCATCCCCGCCGGGCGCGAGCACGGTCAACGGCGTCCGCGGTTCGTGCGTGCTGGTATACACTCGCCTTCGCTACCGTGACGGGACTCCGCGACCGCTTCCATCGCATGCGCGACACGATCCGCGGCAAGGCGACCCGCGCGCAGCGGTCGCTGGTCATGCACGGGGTGACCTTCGCCGGCATCAACGCCCTGCTGCTGGGCATCAACGCGGCGACGGGCGGGGTCCCGTGGTTCCTGATTCCGTTCGCGTGCGGGGCGACGGCCATCGTCCAGCACGCCGTGCACGCCGCCAACCGCCGCCGTGCCGCCGACGAGCTGGACGCGGCCGGTTACCTCGGCGAACAGCGGCTGGAGTTGGTGCGCGCCATCCAGAAGGCGCGCGCCCGCCTGCGCTCGCACGGAACGGCCGCCGCCGCGGTGAGCGGCGTGCTCTTCATGATCAACGTGGTCGCGGGCAGCAGCGGTCCGTGGTTCATGATCCCGTCCGCCGTCTTCGGTGTGGCGTTCGCGCTGCACGCTGTCCGCTCGTCCTACCGGCGCACCGCGCTGCAGGAGCAGATGGCCCGGTTGGGCCTTGACTGGCAGAAGATCGAGGCTGGCGCCGCTACAGCGTCCTCATCAGCTCGTCGAGTAGGGTCGTCACGAAGAGTCATCGATCGGCGCCGGGGCGATTGAATTCCATGACGAACGACGCTCCGAGCCATGAGCCGCCAAAGGACGCGGCTGCACTCCTACAGATCCTCGCGCTCGCTACGCGCCAGATCGAAACCGGTCAGGTGGAGCCCGCGAGCACTGTCATCACACGACTACGAGCGCGTCGCCACGGGCGCTGAAGACCTACCGCGACCGACGACAAATGCGCGCGCAACACACACGACCACACGCCCCGTTGGAACCCTCCAACGACCCGTACCTGCCCGATGACAACGCGGACATGCACCGCAAGTGCCCGCAGTGCGGCGAATACTCCGTCACGACATACTGGCATCACGACACTTTCAAGTACGGCTCGGGCGACTCGGCACCCACGCTTCACGTCGATCTACCCGTTCGTCGCTGCGAACCCTGCGACTACGAGTTCCTCGATCATGAAGGGGAGCGACTGAGACACGAAGCCGTATGCCGGCATCTGGGTGTGCTGTCTCCAGCCGAGATCTCCGACATTTGGGAGCGTTTCACGATGACAAGGGCCGAGTTCGCCGAGGTTACCGGCCTCGATGAGGCAACGCTCAATCGCTGGGAGAACGGCGCTGTAGTCCAGAATCTCGCCAACGACCGCTATCTTCGGCTTCTTGCACTCCCCGGCGCTATAGAGAGCCTCAAGCGACTGCCGGAAGCCACGTGACCGTGGCGTCGGCGCGGCCGCTCACAGCAGTCTCGGAGTGAAGTCGAATGACCCTGCTGCGAGATATTCGCTAATCAGTTCCACCGACCAAGGCTCTACCAGCTTCTTCGTCTCCATATCTTCGGCAAGCGCCTGCACCGTAGCGAAACTCCCGCTGAGAGACGTTCCGCGCCGCTCGAAGAATTCGGATCGGCTGAGCACCACGGCGACATCGTCGGTGGACGCGCGCCACTCGTAAGCAATCCCCACATGCTTGGACGTACTCCCGCCGCTATCCAGGTATACCGCACCTACCATATGCAGAGACGCGACATCCACCTGAAGTCGTAGCTCTTCTTCGAGTTCCCGGACGGCGCAATGGACCAGCGGATCGCCATTGACGGAGTCCTCACGCCGGACATGTCCACCGGCCCAGATGACGATCTTCTCATGGAGCGGATTGTCAGCCCTTTTTTCTCGGCGGCGAAGACGAAGCACGTCGCCGCTTGCGTTCCGAATGATGACGATCGGAATCGCCTGGACACGTCCATCGTCCGCTTCCACCTCCTCCCTCGGCCGGAAGCCGGTCTCGTCAACCTCGGAGAATTGTCGGGTCAAATCGGACGCCTGCGGCCCCTGCAGAAAGCGCTTGCCCGCAAAGGATCGCACTACTGACTCCTTCGGGCACGACATGATGTCTTCGGCTACCTGTTCCTCGATCAAGCCGAGGACGGCTTCGACGACAACCTCGGCGGTGCGCTTGGGATCGCCTCTCGTGTCACCGAGAGACGTGTCGACGGGAAAGATCCTGAATTCTTCTCCGAGTTGAGCGATGCACTGCTTGTTGACATCCCTGATCTGGCTGAGAACCTCGGGATTCATGATCGATCCTCCCGTTCCTTTGACCGGGAGAACCCCTTGCTCGCGTTCCATCGCGTCCCGCGGAGAAGCGAGCATCGCGAACACCGCCGAGACTCTCTTGCGCCAGTTGTCGATCATCAGGAACTTCTGTATGAGCTCTCTCTCGTCAGGTCGGATTCGCGAAATCCGCTCCATCATCGTGATCCAGCAGATGGAGTCGAACAGCCCTCTATCAAGAAACAGAATCTGTGGGTCATCGGCACGCGGAGGCGTCTGCGTCTTCTCCAGAATCTGAGCAAGAGTCGTACATGCGGTCCAGACATTGAACGTCGCGTGCTTCTTGTCCTGAATCGGGCAGATGGATGCGCGTTCTACGACGACCGCCGTGCGGAAGCCACAGCGCTTGAGAAAGGTGGAGACGTTCGTCAACGTCGTGGTCTTGCCAGCCTTCGGGACGCCGGCGAATTCGACCACCAATGGTTTGCGAGCCTTTTCGGCGAATTGAGTCGCCGCTCGCTGCGCTCGGTCTTGAAGACATGTCGCCATGTCGTCATGTCCTTCTCGGTACTTCATCGTTTGACTGCTGCTTCACGCTACAGCGTCCGCACCAGCTCGTCGAGGGGAACGGTCGCGAAGAACCGGCGGTAGGCTGCCGTCTCGGTGAGCAGCTCGCGGACATCCGCTTCCGTGCGCGCGGCGGCCGCCGGGTCGGCCTGACCGCCGTCGGCGAGCGTCACCGATTCGCCGTCCTGGCGCACGACGGTGAGGTCGCCGCGGGCGGCCCGCCAGGTCAGGCCGGCGCGCACCGTCGCTTCCCGGTGGGCGCTGGCCGCGGCCAGCCGGGCGACCGCGACGCGGCCTTCGCGGTGGGCGACCGCGTGCTTGCACAGCCCGGCGAGGCACGCCAGAAACCGATCCGCCGGCGCGGTTTCGGGATCGACCGCGAACAGGTGCACCGTGCGCGGCCGCGCCCGCCGCAGCACCTGCTGCATCTCGTGGCGCCCGGGCGGCGTGGTCCAGATTACCAGCGTCTGCGCCGGCCCGATCCGGTCGCGGCCGCTCGCCGGTTCGGCAGCGCCGTCCTCGCCCCAGATCACCGGCGGCTCCGCCATCCCGTCCACCAGCTCGGTCAGCCCCGCGGCAGCGTCACCGGAACGATGATCGACGACAGCCGGCGGCTCCGTCCCGGCGGCGATCGCCGTGGGAGCGGCGGCCGGCCTGGCGTCGATCCACTCCACCTGCAGCGACCGGTTGCCGCGGTAGTCGTTGGCGGAGATGCGGTACGCCAGGTCGATGCGGCCCTCCGGCGGCAGGTCGCCGCCCGACTGCCACCACATCACCGAGCGGGTCGCCCCGGTGTGGTCGGCGACCAGCAGCTTGCGGTGCTCGCCGCCCCGCCCGAGGTCCGTGATCCCCTTGATCGTGACGCCGTGGCTGGCGAACGTGAGCGCCCGGTTGCCCGGACCGAACGGACCGAGGCCGGTCAGCGCCTCCACCAGGTCCAGGCCGGTCTGTCCCAGGTCGAGCACGCCGTCGATCGGCAGGGGGGGCGCCGGCGGGCCGTCGCCGATCTGCTCGCGCAGGGCGCCCTGCAGCTCCCTGCGGAACGGCTCTAGCCGCTCCGGCTGCAGCGACACGCCGGCCGCCATGGGGTGTCCGCCGAAGCCGTCCAGCAGCTCCGCGCAGGCGGCGATCGCCGCCGTGACGTTGCAGCCCGCGATCGAGCGGGCCGATCCGCGCACCGGCTCGTCCGGCGGCGAGGCCAACAGCAGCGTGGGCCGGTGGAAGCGCTCGACCAGCCGGCTGGCGACGATGCCGATCACGCCGGCCGGCCAGTCGGAGTGGGACAGGACCAGGCCGGGATTGTCGAGGATGCCCGGGTCCGCCTCGATCTGCTCACAGGCGGCGTCGAACACCTGGTCGGTGAGCAGGCGCCGCCGTGCGTTCAGCCGCTCCAGCTCCAGCACCTGCCGGCGCGCCGCCTCGCGCGAGTCGGTCGTCATCAGCTCGACGATCGGGTTGGCGTCGCCGAGCCGGCCGATGGCGTTCAGGCGCGGCCCCAGCGTGAAGCTGATCTGCTCCTCGCCCAGCGTCTCCCGGTTCAGCTCGGCCAGCTCCATCATGGCCTGCAGGCCGATCCGCTCGGTACGCCGCAGCACCATCAGCCCGACCTGCAGCCAGAACCGCGTGTCGTCCACCTGCTCGGCCAGGTCGGCCACCACCCCGAGCGCCACCAGGTCGAGCAGTTCGCGCGACTCCTCGATGCGGCCGGCGCGGCCGAACAGCTCGCGCGCCACCTGGAACGCCACCCCGACGCCCGGCAGGGCCCGCAGCGGGTGGGGCCCGTCGATCCGCTTCGGGTTGATCACCGCCAGCGCCGGCGGCAGCTCCTCGGGCAGGTCGTGATGGTCGGTGATGATCACGTCCACCCCCCGGCCGGCGGCGTACTCGACCGCTTCGTTCGCATCCACGCCGGTGTCGCAGGTGAGCATCAGCGTGACGCCCGAGTCCAGGAACCCGCGCAGCGCCTCCACGCCCACGCCGTGCGACTCCCGTGCGCGAACGGGGATGTGGAACAGCGGATCGGCTCCCAGGCGCCGCAGCGTCTCCACCAGCACGGTGGTCGAGGTCTGGCCGTCGACGTCGAAGTCCCCCCAGACGCCGATGCGCTCGCCGTCGCGGAGCGCCCGCTCGATCCGGTCGGCCGCGCGCTCCATGTCCGGCAGGTCGGCGGCCGGGGTCGGCCGGTAGCGGCGGGGGTCCAGGAAAGCCAGGGCGCGCTCCGGCGTGTCGTTGCCACCCCGGGCCCGGGGGTCGGCCAGCAAGGGCGGACCGCCCACGGCCTCCCTCACCGCCGC
>JAPOQV010000146.1 GCA_026710565.1 Spirochaetaceae bacterium
CAGGATGTCGTAGGCTGCGCCTATCCGTACGGTCGGCTTGAAGGTGAGATCCTCGATCCGTTCCTTGACGGCGGGGGCGGCGGCGTCATACGGATCACCCCCACCGCCAAGATCCAGATCCAGATTGACCTTGCCGTTGTCGATGGAGCCCGCGGCATTCTGAGAAACGAGCTTCGACGTGTCCCACGAGAACGTGTTGAACACGTTCTGCACCGCGGCCCCCAACGTCAACTCGGGAAGCGAATCCAGTGCGAACATGACTCCGAGGTCCAATCCGAGACCGCTTCCGTTGTTCAGGTAGTGGGAGAAGGCGTCGCCTTCCGTGATCACCGGCGTGTGAATTATCGATCCACCGAACTCGGCTCTCGGCCTGTCAAACGGAATGCTGCCGGAGGATTCGGCGACCGCCACGGCATGGCCTTGCGTATAGGTCACCGTAACTCCGAGCGATAATTGATCGAACGCCTGGATCATTTCAACGTCCTCCATCCACTCGGCGAGCGGAAACGCGGCGCTCAGCGCTACGGTGGAGGTGACGGACGCGTCGACCGACCCCTGTGCGAACGACAGACTCTGTGGCCGCGGTTCGCAGCCGGTCCTTTCGCGCGGGCAGGTACGACCCGCATTGCCGAACAGCAGCGCCTCCATCACGTCCGGAGGCAGACTCCCGCTGATACTGAGGATGGTAGAATGCTGAAGGCCCACGTTCCAGAACGTCAGCGCGACTCCGGCCGTGCCGGCGCCGGCGGATATGTGCTGTCCATCCGCGGAATCGATGCCGTCCATCCACTTGGTCTTGGTGGCGTGGCTCACCACCTTCCCCTCGTGATTCTTCCAGTCCGCGAGCGAGACGGGTCCGGTCCCCACGGACGCGCGCACAGGCGCGACCGTCAGACTGAACTCGGACCCCGGCATGGCGAGCCCCGCCGGGTTGACGCTGATTGCGCCGAACGCACGGGCGACTGCGGTGTCGTTGCCGGCCAACGCCAGCGAGCGGGCGCTGGCCGGCAGGATCTGCGCCATCGCGGGGGCGGCGGCGAGTGCCGTAAAGGCAACGAGCGCTGCTCTCACTGCGGCGAAGCGGAACGCAGTCAAGTTGAGTACTGGTAGCATGCTCATGCCTCCTCGGGCTCCGTCACCAGGCTCACGTCGACCGAAATCACAACTCGTATCTCCTTGTCGGTTTCGAGCCTCACTACGTCATCGGTAGAGACCCTTCCTTCGAACGAGAAAACACCCCGTTCCAGGAACGCCCGTAGTTGTTCCCGTGTGAGCGTCACCTCCTTCCTGGTGATTACGGGTTGCTCACCGGTCGCCGGTCGGACGGTAATCGATTTCTGCTCGTCGGAGAGTTGCACGGCCGCGCCCAGGTCGAAGGTCCCTCGCACCTCGATCGGAAATGGGTTGGTGAGCGTAATGGTGATCGCTATCCCGCCCCTGACGCGGTCGACAATCTCGGAGACCGTGCCGTCGTCAACGGTGATGGGGATGGGATCCGGCTTCAGCTCCTTGTCGATGATTACGCCCGCGGCGCTTACCGTCAGCTTGTTGATGTTGATCGTCACCTGCAGGATCTCGCTCAAGTCGATGTCCACGGTGGTGGCAGGATCAGCCGGTGCGTCGACGTTGACCACCAGCATGACGCCTCCGACAATCGTGGCCGGGTCTCGACTGAAGTCATGCTTCAAGGAAAAGGGAGTTCCGCCGACGAGATCGCGATCCAGTGAGAACTCGCGCAGTTTCTGCGGGGCGGTCGCACTGTCGCCGCGGCTCCAGATCTCGACCTCGACCTCCCCCCGCCTGAGAAGAACAAAGTCGAGATCATGTCGGAACGAAACCTCGACGCTCCCGCCGGTCACGCTCACCGACTTCACCGCCAGATCGTCTCGATTCGGTAGGAGTACGCTCTCCGTCCGTTGAAGGGAGAATGCCGGTTTGTTATGGCGTCCCGCGCTGCAGCTCGGGCACAGGTCACTGAGCGAGCATTCCAGCGTGGCGGTACCCTCGCTCACGACCACCTGATCGTTTTCGAACGCGATAATGGCGTCGATGGCAGACGACAAGCATGCCGACGCCGCGCCGGGCTGGTCCTGGTGCACCGGCGCACTGGACACCGCGGGTGCGTACACTTGCGTATCGAGCGCCCGTTGCGTTGCAAGCGCCTCCGTTTGGCTAATCAGCTCGTCCATGCCGATGGTGGTATTCAGCGCCGTGACGACCCAGCGTTGCTCCACCTTCGGAAGATCGCCGCTGGGTACGGCGCACGCGATGACCAACATCACGCCGCCAGCCGAGCCAGCAATCAGGAGCAGCCTCCTCTTCAACCTTCCGGGCTCCGCGCCGCGACCGCCGCGGGTGAAGCGACAAAGCATCCCCCCGAGCACCAACGATGCAATGATCCCACCGAGTAGCGGGATGCCCGTGGTCAACCCTTGGTCCATGGTGACCCCTTCGTCGCGTGCGCCGACGCGCAAAGGCGCCGGGGCCGTGTTGTCGAACAGTCCCACCATACACCATCACCGCACGAGCGGCGCAGTCGGCCGGCCGCAAGGGCCGAACTGCCTGTAGTATTTGACGGCCTCCCGGCCAAGGCATCACATTCCATCCAAGTTGAGCAAGTACGTGGCTCGCAAACCAAGGCCAACTGTGCGCGAGCGCATGTGCTTGCTTCGAAAACGGCTCGGCGCCTTTCGGCTCCGGCTTTCGAGGAGCCACACCATGCTACGCACGAAGCTGGCCGCCCTGTTGCTGGGGATCATGGCATTGCTGGGGGCCTGTAACGAAGCAACCCCTGAGAAGCAACCCCAGACTGCTGGTGATGATCTTCAATGCAGCGCATGCGGTCCAGGGCCGGAGAGGACGTGGTTGATCACCGCTTTTGAGCATGCTGATTACGTCATCCACACAGATGAAGTAATCCGCGATTACACCATGGATGAATTGGAACTGCTCGCAGATTCCGATGTCTTGTTGACCTTGGACGGCGGAAAAGCCACGGCGAGGTGCGTGCCAAAATGCTACCACCCACAACTCAATCGTGAGTTGGAGGTGATTATCGAGGCCGACTACAGTGTGTCGTTACGCGGCGGAATCCGGGTCGTACTGGGCTCAGGCTATATAGACAACGAGTCCTACGAGCTGGACGAGCCCTACAAGCTGTGGGGCGAGTATGAGGTATCTGATGGCAGGATCTACATCAAGCTTAACTCTTTGTATGGAAATACGGCGTCATCGGTGACGCAACTTTGGGGGACTAGTGAGTTTTCGGCTCGATGAGACACGGCAGCAGTTACCCATCCGCCGCACGGTAGCGGCGGGAAGCATCATGATCTCCGCACTTCGTCCGCGCGGCGCGGGCTGGGGTTCCCGCATGCTGCTTCTTTTCGGGCTGCTCGCCGGTGTCCTGATCCTCTCCGCCTTCCATTAGAATGTGGAAC
>JAPOQV010000147.1 GCA_026710565.1 Spirochaetaceae bacterium
CGCAAGCGCAGGAACCGGGTCGGATGCTGCTCGAAGGGGGCATCGTCGGCGGCAACAGCATCGCCTGCCCGGGGCACTACGTCGGCCTCGAAGGGCTCCTCGGGTTACCGGGTATCTGCGTACGGCATGGTCGAGAGCTACCGCTGCACCGAGGTCCCCGAGACGTCCAGCCGAGTCGGCCTGTCGCTGATGCTCGCACGCGACGAGTGATCGGTACGCCCCGCGCTGCGCTCCGGGCTGGAGTACAGCGACGCCGGCGACGTCTCCTCTACAGTCGGCGCCAGCCTGACGTTCGGCCAGCGGTACGGAGCCCGGTTCATCGTCGACCGCTGGACCATACCCAGCGGCGAGGCCGTCGTGCTGCTGCAGATCGGTGCCTACTTCACCCTCTGAGGAGCACTCTCGTAATCCCTCCCCGTCCGGGTACACCGGCACCACGTCGGGCGGCGGTGGCGAGCTCGAAGACGAGGGCGCGGTTGATCTTCTTGTTGAAGGCGAAGTCGAAGGAGTCCCAGCGAGAGAAAACGGCAATTATCGCATGCTAGTCACGTTACAGCATTCGGACAGTCACATAGAAATCATGCCGATGGTGTATGCTCCTAGGTCTTTGCTCGACACGCGAGTTCGTGGGGCGGGCCAAACGCACGCAGAGTCGACGGCGTGACCTGTTCTTCGCACTGCCTGCGGCGAGGCCGCGTTAACGAGTCGATGACTCTCAGGTTGCAGGCTGTCGGTCTCGTCATCGGCGCGGCGCTGGCGCTGACGGCCACCTCGAGCAAGGCCGAGGACGTCATGTACCGCGTGGACTACGTCCGGACACGAACACGCGGGGCGACGGTGCAGGAGCGCGAGGAGGGGAACGCACACGTTCGCCCTGACAGGCCACCGCCGGGTGGACCGCGAGGTCGACGGCAGGCGGATCACGGAGATCACCATCCCGGTCATCGCCGCTGCGGATGGCGTCCTGTTCGTGATCGACCACAACCTCAGGGTGGTGCGCAGGCTCCGCTGAACTTCGGGATTGGGATCAAGCCTCGACGCTTCGAAGCGCGGGCGCGCCGATGCGGTATCTCGGCGCAGAGACCCACGGTCCGCTGACCCTGCACCACTCGCGGGTGGAGCTGAACGGCATGGTCGCGGATCTCTGGGACTATCGATTCCCGAACCCGGTCGTCGCGGGCAGTAGCGGGATCACGCTCGCGGCGACGTGGCGGAGTGCTGCGCCCGCGGTACGCCCGAGCTACGGGAGACGAGGATCGCCGGCGTCGCCGAGCTGACGTTCGCCCCCAACGCCTTCGACGCCGTGCCCAGGGGTTTCGAGTCGAGAGCGCGTGGGCGGTGCCTGTCCGATGAGTCTCTGACCAAGGGACCATCGGGTCAAGCTCCCGTCGGGCTCGACGCAGCCGGCGGTGTGGTGAAGGACGTGGAGGGTGGATGTGATTGCCGGGACGACATTGTGTGCGGCGGCGCTCGGGTTGGTCCTGGTAGCGTCCGATGCGGGCGCGGACGTGCTGGAGCAGGCCAGGACGGCGGCGTTCGAGCTTGGGATGGAGTCGGCGACGCCCCCACGGCAGCGATCCCTGGAGCGCATGATGACCGGGCTGGCACTGGCCATTGTGGGTGGGCGGCTGGTCTGGTATCGCTTCGAGGACAAGGACTGTCGCGAGCCCGAGGGGACGCGTTGCACCTGGGCCGCCGGGGCGGGAGCCGCAGGACTCGCAGTCGGCGCGCTGCTGATGACCGTGCTGGCGACCACCCCGGCAGCGCCCTCCGTCAGCTTCGAGCCGCAGCCCGGCGGCGGCAAGGTGCGGGCGGTCGTCGGCTTCTGATGCTCGCAGAGACGAAAGCGCTCGGGAGCAAATCAGGCAGGCATTTCGTCGTCCCGCAATGAGAGGTGTGTCATGTTTCCACGCCTGCGCTCGTTCCTGACGACCTTGGCCCAACGTCAGCGATTCGAGGACTCGCTCGATGAGGAGATGCGATTTCACCTCGACGCCCAGACCGAGGATCTCGTGCGCACCGGCATGCCGGCGACGGAAGCAGCGCGCTGCGCGCGCGTGCAGTTCGGCAGCATCGAGGCCATGAAGAACGAGTGCTTGCGGGTGCGCGGCCTGTGGATCGCCGACGAGCTGCTGCGGCGCATGCCCACGCCCCGGCCGTCAGGAGCGTGGTGGGCCCGAAGTCAGTGAATGGCCCAGCGCCGTGACGGAAAAGGAGGAACGCACCACGCGGGATCCGCTTGTGTGAAGCCGCGCGCGGGTAGGCTCGGCAACATCGAAGCCATTGAAGGACTGCTGCCGGGGCGTGCGAACCTGTGGAATCGCCGACGAGCATGAGCATCAAGTCCGGCGTCCTACCCGGCATGCTCGACCTGCTGATCCTCAAAGCCATCTCGCTGGGCCGCCTGCACGGCTACGGCGTCATGCTCCGAATCCAGCAGATCTCGGGAGACGCGTTCAGCTTGCGGCAGGGCTCACTCTACCCGGCGCTCAACAGACTCGAGCACCAGGGGCTCATCGAGGCGGAGTGGGGTGAGAGCGAAGCCGGGCGCCGAGCCAAGTACTACCGGCTCACCCACGCCGGCCGGCGGCGGCTCAAGGAGGAGACGGCACGCTGGGAACGGCTCGACGCGGCCATGACTGCCGCACTCAGCGCCACTCCAGACAAGGTGTGACGTGCGGTGACCGTCCGCCGGATGAGCGGACAAGAGCCCAGGGCCGCGACGATCGCCTCGTCGACGCCTCGCTTGCTGAATGACGATGACGGCGACACGTGGAT
Organism: Spirochaetaceae bacterium; assembly: GCA_026710565.1. The sequence goes on from JAPOQV010000147.1 coordinate 2,779, forward strand.
AGAGCGTCTGTGGTTGTGGAAGCGGGAGGCGGCGGGCCGCGAGTACGCGGCTAGTCGCTGAAGCCGGACCCGGATGAGTGGGCGCACGGCCGATGACTTGGGCAACGCTGGAGACCCGCCTCGCCGGCGGCTTGGGGCCGCTCGGTTGGCGTCAAGTGCGGGCCGAGTGGCGCGGGCCATGCCCGGTGACGCTTCACGGCCCAGACTGCGCGTGGGCCGCTGGCCGCGCGCACCGC
>JAPOQV010000148.1 GCA_026710565.1 Spirochaetaceae bacterium
CGATGTGCTGGTCGGAGCCGGCGCGAAAGATCGCGTCGATCAGCTCGACCACCTGCGGCAGCTCCTCGGGCCGACAGGCGCGCGGGCCGTCGACGCGGCCGCTCATACGCGCGTACTCAGTTGGCGCGGCCCTGTCCCAACCGCACCAGACGCGATTCGATCAGCCCGAAGAAGCAGTGGCCGCCCCCGGCGGAGACGAAGCGCCAGCCCAGGTGGGTCCCGCACCGCCGGCACAGGGCGATCGTCCACGCGTACCCGGCGAACCACGTGAATCGGTCGGTCTGCTCGCCCACCGTGCGGCACCCGTCAGCCGGGGCAAAGCAGGCGATCGCGTAGTGGACGCGCTGCGGGTTGAAGAAGTCGTGCCGGTGCGCCCCCGCGACGTTGATCCGCGCCCCGTCGCCGGTCACCTCCTCACCGCACGAGACGCACAGGAGCGCCTCCGACGCCCAGTCGTGCGCGTCGAGCTTCGTCAGGCGGAGCGAGCGCGATCCGGATTCAGACACCGCAGCTCCCGCCTCAAGCCCTCAGCCGCCCTACTTCTTTACGCGTCGCCTCAGAGCCTGTTCGGTCACGTTAGCAGTCCTTTCGATCAACTCCTGAACATCCTCACCGCTCTGAGACTTCAGCAGCTCCGGGAGGTACGCTCTCTTTACCTCCAGCACTGACCGAAACCGCTCGGCTTTCCTCGGCTTTCCTTTCGCCATTTCGCACCTCTCTATAGTAATTTGCAAAGAAGTGTTGGTTGAGCTCTGGTTGGAAGTAGTGTTTTCTCTTGATCCAAACAAACCCATCTCCCCGCGAAATCACCGCCACGTCTATCGGACCGCCCACTGTTTCTGCGTCAGGTGTAACATGTCGTCGAAAGGATGTCAAGTTGACCAGCGATTCAGCCATCGCCGCGAGCTCGCTCTTAGGGAGTTCCTCCACGATACGTACTACCGGTTGCACAAAACGGTGGCGCCGGTAGCCGTTCATGTCGCTCTCGAAACTTTGCGCCAGTTCTTCATTAGCCTTCGACATCTCGCGCATGTAGCGTTCCCTGTTCTTGGAGGACCTTGGCACCAGGAGATCAAGCACGGTAGAACTGTACCTGTCCAGCGTCGCGCGTACCGCTTCATTAATGTGACTCTGGTAATCAGGATCGACGCCTTCCATGAATGCCACAACCATCTCCGACTGCGCGAACGGTATAACCGATGCCGTCCTCTCTCTCCCAACAGCCGAAGAACGCTGCTGACGAAACCTCAGCATGTTGCTGAAGACGCCATCAACATGGAACTCCTCCAGAGACGGAAAGATCTGACGTCGGCCATAGCCCGCGACAACGACGCCGGACCCGCGACTGAACACACCCTCCTTTGTCAGCACGTAGAGTGCGATCTCATTCAGCTTTCGGGAAATGCCCCCGTCCATCGGTAGATTCTCGAAAACCAGCTTTTTCGCACGCCCAATAGTGCTCGTGTGCTCATCGCGGATCTCTTGAATCCTGTTGGAATCAAGGGTTGTCCCGTCGACCAGCTTGAGATCCTCATGCTCGCGCAGAACATCACGCCTCTCTGTGACAATCTCGCGAAGCCTCTCCCGAAGCTCGGAGGCGTCCAGCGTTCCAGACTCGGCGATCTTCTGGTTGACATACTCAAGCAACCTTTCTCGTATCGATGAAAACGCTCCACCTATCGTTCGCTCGACGAATGTAGTCTGGCTAGACTCGTCGAATACGTCGACCCGTTCATGGAGGAACTTGAGGAAATGGTACGCATGCTCGCGCAGGGTATCGAAGGCCTGCTCACCTAGCTCACTTCGATAGATTTTGACGATCGTTTCCCAGTCAACATCCATGAACTCGGCGCTCCCGTAGACCATCAACCCCACCGGCTGGTACTTCGAGAGGGCGAAGAGCTTGTTTACTGTCTGAAAGACCTTCGGCTCTCCGTTGACCATGAAGGTCACCGCACTATCGGCCGCTAGTGCGACCGCGGACTTGTTCAAGATCGCGATCTCGGCGGTCATCTTCTCACCTCGTTTGGATCATCTGCATCGGAAGAGTCTGCCGGCTACTGACATGTACATTAGGGCGGCACGAAGGGTCTCGACAAGGTCGAAGCAGCAACATGCTGAACGAGCGATCACCATCTCATCCGGGCGGATCCCGTGAGTCGGAGATCAATTCTTCCAACACGGCCGCGACAGCCTGGGATTGTCGGTGTCGCCCGCGATGACGCTGGCGTCGACTCTGCACTACTCCGTTCGGGTGCGTGACTTAGCGCCAGGATGATGGGTCTGACCGGGCGTTCGTCAGACACGACGATTCGTCCTTGATCGGGCGGCGCTCCAAGTCACGAGTCTCGGCGTCTGCAAATCCGGGGTCGACATCAAGCCCTTGGTGCGGTAGACCGGGTGGGGGAGACTTCCAGTGTACGCACGCCATGGGTGACACGCCTGATCACGTCCACGGAACGGAGACGCGCTTCTGTGCGGCGTGCGCCGCTCCGCTGGCAACGCGCCAGATCGACGGCCGGCAGCGGCCGGTGTGCGAGAGCTGCGGCGCGGTGGTGTACTTCGACCCCAAGGTTGCCGCCGGCGCCATCGTCGTGCACGAGGGCCGCATCGCGCTGATCAAGCGGGCGATCAGCCCGGCGCGCGGCAAATGGACGTTCCCGGGCGGCTACGTGGACCGGGGCGAGCCGGTCGACAGCGCTGCGGTGCGCGAGACCTGGGAGGAGACCGGCCTGCGCGTGCGCCTGCAAGGGCTGCACGGCGTGTTCTCCTACCCCGAGGTGACCGTGGTGCTGATCGTCTACACCGCCGCGGTCACCGGCGGCACCCTCACGGCCGGCGACGAGTGCGACGAGGCGGTCTGGGCCGAGCCGGCCGCCATCCCTTGGGAGGAGCTCGCCTTTCCCAGCACCGTCGACGCGTTGCGCGCGTGGATCGAGCGGGAAGGCCGGTGAGAGACGTTCTGGAGCGCATCTACCGCGCCGGCCTGGACCCGGTGCGCCCGGACCGGCTGATCCGCTCCGGCGTGACAATCACCGGCCGTACGCTGCGGGTCGCCGGCTGGGACGGCCAGGTCGACCTGAACACCGTCCGGCGCATCGTGGTCGTCGGCGCCGGCAAGGCGTCGGCCAGCATGGCGCTCGCGCTCGAGGAGCTGCTGGGCGACCGGATCGCCGGCGGCACGATCGCCACCAAGGCCGGTCACGGCGAGCCGCTGAAGCGCATCGAGGTCATCGAGTCCGGCCATCCGGTGCCGGACGAGGAAAGCCGGCGCGCCGCCCGCGCGATCGCCCGCCACTGCCGCGACGCCGACGCCGGCACGCTGGTGATCGGCCTGATCTCCGGCGGCGGGTCGGCGCTGCTGGCCGCGCCCCTGGAGACCGGCGGCGGTCAGCTCGGCCTGGACCTGGGCGACAAGAGGCGGGTGACCGAGTTGCTCCTGGCCTGCGGCGCGACGATCCAGGAGATGAACTGCGTGCGCAAGCACCTGTCGCAGGTGAAGGGGGGCCGGCTGGCGGCGCTCATCCACCCTGCCCGCTCGCTCAACCTGA
>JAPOQV010000149.1 GCA_026710565.1 Spirochaetaceae bacterium
CATCCCCAACAGGCGCTCCACGTGGTGCGGCGTGTGCGCCAGGGCGAGCCGCGACTCGTCGACGGGATCGAGCCGATCGACGACCCGCAGCTCCGGCGCCTCCGCGGCCGACGCGGCGGCGACGGCGTCCAGGGCGAACCGCAGGCGCTCGGGGCGCTCGGGGTGGCCGGGGCCCGCGTCGTGCAGGGCGCAGCGCGGGTCGGTGAGCACGAGGAGCGGAGCCACGGTCCTCATCTTGACGTGCCCGCGGGGGGCTGCCTATCTTGCCGCCAAGCAAGCGCGAGGAAAGTTCATGGCCTACATCATCACCGAACCCTGCATCGGCACCTGCGATACCTCCTGCGTCGAAGTCTGCCCGGTCGACTGCATCCATCCCTCCGAGGGATACGACGATCCGGAAGGCAAGATGCTGTACATCGACCCCGACGAGTGCATCGACTGCGCCGCCTGCGTGCCGGAGTGCCCGGTCGACGCCATCTTCGAAGAGAGCGAAGTCCCCGACGAGTGGCAGAAGTACATCGAGATCAACGCGGACTACTTCAAGTAGCCTGAAGGACGGGGTAAGCGGTCATGGCCAAACGACGCCGGGCGGAGTTCTACAGGTCGATCCCGGAGCTTCCCAAGGCCATGCAGACCAAGAAGCGCAAGCCCAAGCTCATGGCGGTAGTCGATGAGGACAACTGCACCGGCTGCCAGGTGTGCGTGCCGTTCTGCCCCGTGGACTGTATCGAGGCGGTCCCGGACGAGAAGTACGATGTCCCGATCCCGCCGGTGCAGATCCGCTTCCAGGAGTGCATCGGCTGCCAGATCTGCGCCCGCGTGTGCACGCAGCTCACCTGGGACGCGATCGACATGCTGCCGACGGCGGAGTTCGAAGAGACCTACCAGATCGAGATCGGCCAGACCGCCGGCTGATCCGCCGCATCGCAATCGCCGATGTGGCTCTTTCTCTATACGTGCTACGCCCTGATCACCGTCACCGGAGCGTTGCTCACGGCCGCCGTGGTGCAGGGGTTCACCGGCATCCAGGTGCTCGGCGCTGCCCATCCCGCGTTCGGGTTCTTCACGACGATCGTCTTTCTGCTGACGCAGACCGCGGTGATCTTCTTCTTCGTGTCCACCGGCGTGAGCGTGCGCGACTTCGTCCGCGAGCAGGGGCTTGGCCCGGACCTGGTCCAGCGCTCGCGCCGAGCCCACGGGCCGGTGTCGGGGCAGGCGACGCTGAGCCTGCTGCTGGTGATGGCCACGGCCGTCTCCGGCGGTGCGGCGGCCGCCGCGGCGATACCGCGCTGGCTGCACCTGGCGGTGGCGGCGGTCACCTACGCGCACTTCCTGATGCTGGTGGTGATGCAGCACCGCGCGTTCCGCACGCAGACCGGCATCGTGGTGCAGATGGCCGGCCTGGTGCGTTCTTCAGAGGGTGAGGACGGAGATGACGACGACCGCGCCGGCGCCGAGCAGCAGTAGCGCGAATACCGCGGTGACCAGCACGATGCGGCGAAAGCCGCTCGCCCCGGCGTCGAACTTGAGCACGGTGCGGCGGTCGGTCATGCTTGGACCCCGGTCACCGCTTCAGCCGCTGCATGAGCCAGCCGGCCATGAAGATGGCCGCGCCGATCGCCACGTCGCGGCCGCGCAGCGGCTCCGGCAGCGTCAGCACGAAGCTGATGGCAAGAAAGCTCAGGCCGAGCCCCTGCACGACCTTGGCGACGATGAGCATCGGCCCATTATCATACGGAGGAACGGATGAGTGACACAGGACGGCGCGTAGCGATCGTGGGCTCGGGCCCGAGCGGCTTCTATGCAGCGGAGGCGCTGCTGAAGGACGAGCGGAACCTGCAGGTGGACATCATGGACCGCCTGCCCACCCCCTTCGGGCTGGTGCGCGGCGGCGTGGCTCCCGACCACCAGAAGATCAAGAACGTGATCCGCGTCTACGAGCGAACCGCTGGCAACGACCGCTGCAGCTTCATCGGCAACGTGATGGTCGGCCGTGACGTGAGCGTCGCCGACCTGCAGCGCTTCTACGACGCGGTGGTGTTCACCTGCGGTGCGGAGACCGACCGCACGCTCAACATCCCCGGAATCGACCTGCCCGGAAGCCATACCGCCACCGCGTTCGTGGGCTGGTACAACGCCCACCCCGACTACCGCGACCTGAGCTTCGACCTGTCCCAGGAGACGGCCGTCGTCATCGGCCAGGGAAACGTCGCCGTCGACGTGACCCGCATCCTGGCCAAGACGGTCGACGAGCTGGCCGCCACCGACATCGCCGCCCACGCCCTGGAGGCGCTGGCGGAGAGCAAGGTGCGGGAGGTGCACATGGTCGGCCGGCGAGGCCCGGTGCAGGCGGCGTTCACCAGCAAGGAGATCCGCGAGCTCGGCGAGCTTGGCGACTGCGCGCTGCATTTCAACGACCAGGACGACTTCGACCTCGGCCCCTGCTGCCGGGCGGAGCTCGACGAGGCCGGCAACACCGACGCGCAGCGCAACTGGAAGGCGCTGGGCGAGCTGCGCGAGGCGGGGCCGGCGAGCGGCTGCTCGAAGCGGATCGTCGTCCACTTCTTCCGCAGCCCCAAGGAGCTCGCCGGCAACGGCCGGGTGCAGCGCCTGACCCTGGAGAAGAACCGCCTGGCCGGCGATGCCGGCGACCAGTGGGCGGAAGGCACCGGCGAGGCCGTGGAGATGGACTGCGGGCTGTTCTTCCGCAGCGTCGGCTACCGCGGCGTTCCGATCGAGGGGCTGCCGTTCGACGACCGCCGCGGCGTGTTCCCCAACCAGGGCGGGCGCATCACCGCCGACGGCGCGGCGGCGCCGGGCCTGTACGCCGCCGGCTGGATCAAGCGCGGCCCCTCCGGCGTGATCGGCACCAACAAGCCGGACAGCACCGAGACCGCGAAGAACCTGCTGGCCGACCTCGACGGGCTTGCCGCGTGCGCGGTGCCCGACACCGGCGTGTTGCTCGCACAGCTCCGCGACCGCGGCGTGCGGCCGATCAGCTACGAGGACTGGCGCTCCATCGACGCCGCCGAGGTCGCGCGCGGCGCCGCCGCCGGCAAGCCGCGGGAGAAGTTCACCCGCATCGAGGAGATGCTCGCCGTCCTCGACTGAACCCCGGCTGACGTTGACCGCGCGCGGACGGGGTCCGTACACTGCCGCCGTGGCCGGCCCGGAAGGCGCGTCGGAGACCGACGCAACGAGCACCCCGCCCGGCAGCAATGGCTCGGCCGGGCAGGGCGCCTCCGGGCAGAACGGCGCCTCCGGCGAGCCCAAGCGCTCCGGTCTGGGCGTCATCGTCCACTCCTTCTTCGTCGTCCCGCTGCTGATCGCGGTGCTGGCGGTGCTCGTGATCGCCGGCGTCTCGGTCCTGTCGTCGGAGCCGGCCGACGCGCTGGACTACCTGCATGACGTGCGCACGGGTGGCCAGACGCGCCGCTGGCAGGCGGCGTTCGACCTGAGCACGCTGCTGTTCGACCTGGCCCGCAAGGACCAGGTGCCGCGGGACGAGCGCTTCGTGAACGGGATGAATCTCGCCTTCGACGAGGCCGAGGGCGACGACCGGCGCGTGCGGCAGTACCTGTCGCAGGCGATGGCGCTGACCGGCGACCGCCGGTTCGTCGCGACGCTGCTCGACGCGCTGAAGACCGAGGACAGCGAGAACTCGGTCTCCTTCTACCTGCAGGCGCTCGGCTTCCTGGCAGGGGCGGAGGAGTTGCCGGTGCTGCTGCCGTACCTGCAGCACGACTCGGACCGCATCCGGACGTCGGCGGTGCGCACGATCGGCGCCATCGGCGACCCCTCCACGGTTCCGGCGCTGGAGCCGCTGCTGTTCGACGAGCAGCCCAACGTGAGCTGGTTCGCGGCCATCGCGCTGGCGGCGCTCGGCAGCGACGCGGGCGTGGAGGTGCTCATGCAGGTCCTGGACCGGGAGTACTGGGCCGGCTTCCCCAATGTTGACGCCGACGAGCAAAGCGACATAATGGAGGTCGCGGTGAACGTCGCAGTCGGGCTCGGCCGGCCGGAGCTGACCGAAAGGGTACGCGTCCTGTCGACCGGCGATATCGACCCCCGGGTCCGCCGGGCAGCCACGGAGGCGCTCCGCTAGTGGACAGCCAACGGACAGACGTGAAGAATCCGGCCGTGAACGACGATACAGGGATGCGAATACAGATCCGAGCACGGATGCGAGCAGGCTGATGGCAAAGGCCGGAGAAGCCGCCGCAGCCTCGCCCGGATCCCGGGCCCAATCCGGGAGCACGCAGTCCGGGGGCGAGATGACGCGGCGCTCGTTCCTGTCCACGCTCGGCGTGGCGTGGATCTCCTTCACCGCGATCGTGCTGGGCTCGGTGCTGGGTCTGGTGCGCTTCCTGTTCCCGAACGTGCTGTTCGAGCCGCCGCAGTCGTTCCGCGCCGGCTTCGTGGACGAGTACACGGTCGGCGAGGTTTCCACCCGCTGGAAGGATCAGTTCGGCGTCTGGATCATCCGCGAAGAGCAGCAGGTGTACGCGCTGTCGACCGTGTGCACGCACCTGGGCTGCACGCCCAACTGGCTGGAGGCGGACCGCAAGTTCAAGTGCCCGTGCCACGGGAGCGGCTTTCGCATCACCGGCATCAACTTCGAGGGGCCGGCCCCGCGCCCGCTGGAGCGGTACAGCATCTCGCTGGGCGACGACGGCCAGATCGTGGTCGACAAGACGAAGAAGTATCAGTGGGAGAAGGGCGAGTGGAGCGACCCCTCGTCATTCCTCGCCGTCTGATGAGGCACGGAGTCACCTGAAGAATGGCCAAGAGTAGCAACGGCAGGGGTTCGAACGGAGGGGGCCGCAAGAGCCCGGCAGACGCCGTGAAGGCGATCGGCGAGACGCAGGTATGGAAGTCCATCTTCCGCACCGGCGTCCCGGTCTCGCGGCGCCAGCGCATGATGTCGGTGCTCAACAACGTCTTCCTGCACCTTCACCCGGTGCGTCTGCCCAAGCACGCGGTCAAGGTCAAGTACACGTGGTGCATGGGCGGGCTGACGTTCTTCGTCTTCCTGGTGCTCACCGTCACCGGCATCCTGTTGATGTTCTACTACCGGCCGACCTCCCAGCACGCCTACGGCGACATCATCGACCTGGGCTCGCAGGTGCCGCTCGGCATCATGCGGGAGATCCACCGGTGGGGCGCCCACCTGATGGTGATCACGGTGTGGCTGCACATGTTTCGGGTTTTCATGACCGGCTCCTACAAGCCGCCGCGCGAGTTCAACTGGGCGATCGGCGTGCTGCTGCTGACCATCACCATGTTCCTGAGCTACACCGGCTACCTGCTGCCGTGGGACCAGCTCGCCATCTGGGCGGTCACGGTCGGCCTGAACATGGCGCGCGCGGCGCCGTTTCTCGGGCACGAGGGACCCGGCGCGGCCCTGCTGCACCTGGGCGACATCAACTTCGTGCACGCCGGGGCGGACGCCAAGTTCGCGCTGGCCGGCGGTCGCTTCGTGGGTGAGGCGACGCTGCTGCGCTTCTACGTCCTGCACTGCATCGGCGTGCCGTTCATCGCGATGATCTTCATGATCGTGCACTTCTGGCGCGTCCGTAAGGACGGCGGCATCTCGGGTCCCACGTAGGATCTGCAGGGAACACGGTAGGTAAGGCAGAACGTGCGCGCCATCATCGACCGGATCTCCGATCCGGCAATCCTGTTCACGATCACCCTCGTGCTGACCATGGTGGTGTTTCCGCCCACCAAGGGGCTGCGGAAGGTGCACGACGCGCTCCGCGTCGACCGCCTCTGGACCAACGCCGGCGGCGTGGTGATGCTGCTCATCCTGCTGGCGTTCTTCGGACTGGGGCTCTTCGATCGCGACTTTCGCCTGATCGCCACCAAGCCGGACAACATCCCGATCACGGCGCTGATGTTCGTGGTGGTGTTCTTCCTCTGGTTCGCCATGAAGCAGGCGCGCGCCAACGACGAGCGCATCGCCGCCGGCAAGAAGCCGGCGGAGGCGGAAGGCGGCAAGGTGCTGGTGTGGCCGGACCTGGTCTACATCGAGTTCATCTCGCTGATCCTGATCAGCGTGCTGCTGATCGTCTGGTCGATCGGGTTGAAGGCGCCGCTGGAGGAGCCCGCCAACCCCACCGTGTCGCCCAATCCGTCCAAGGCGCCGTGGTACTTCCTGGGTCTGCAGGAGATGCTCGTCTACTTCGACCCCTGGATCGCCGGCGTGGTGTTCCCGACGCTGATCATCGTCGGCCTGATGGCCATCCCCTACCTGGACGAGCGGCAAGGCGGGCAGGGCTACTACAGCTTCGCCGAGCGCGGCCGCGTCATGAGCTTGTTCATGTTCGGCTGGCTGGCGCTGTGGGTGTTCCTGATCTACACCGGAACCTTCCTGCGCGGTCCGAACTGGAACTTCTTCGGCCCGTTCGAGACCTGGGACGTCAACAAGCGGGTGGTGCTCAACAACATCAACCTGTCCGAGATCATCTGGGTTCGGCTGCTGGGCACCGGCCTGCCGCGCGCGGCGATCGTCCGCGAGGCGTTCGGGTTCGCGATCGTCCTCGGCTACTTCCTGATCCTGCCGGGGTTGCTGGCGAAGACGGTCTTCAAGGACCTGCACGAGCGGCTCGGACGCGCCAAGTACGGGGTGCTGATCATCCTGTTCCTCTCCATGGTGTCGCTGCCGCTGAAGATGTATTCGCGGTGGCTGTTCAACCTCAAGTACGTGATCTCGATCCCCGAGGTCTTCTTCAACATATAGGTGCGTGGATATAGGGTGCGTGGATTAACGGTGGTAGCGAAGGCGTTTGCGGATGGCCGATAGAGACCAGGAGAGACACTACAAGCCGGCCGGGCTGAATCGCTGGTTCGCGATCAGCTCCATCCTGTTGCTGGCCGCGGTCGTCGGCGTCTTCCTGGAGGACTACAGCCGCGAATGGAAGCGTTACCAGCGCGAGTTCCGGGGCATCGACCGGCAGATCACGCGCGGCGCCTACGACACGGAGCTCGCGCGGCTGGAGGGCGAGTCGCAGTACCAGCAGGCGGTCGCCTCGGTGGACGCCGCACGGGCGCGGCAGGACGAGCTGCAGGGAGACATCCGCACCGCCGAGCGCGATGTGCGACGGGCCGATACCGAGTTCCAGGGGATCGACCAGCGCTACCTCACGGACAAGGCCCGCTACGAAGAGGCGCTGTACAAGTTCGAGCAGGCGCAGGCGGGGGTGGGCGGCAACGTGGACCGCGAGCGCGCTCGCAAGGAGCGGTTGCTCGCGCAGTACCAGCAATCGAGCGTCGAGCACGAGCAGGCGACGCTGAAGCTGGAGGACGTGCAGATGCAGCTCGCGTCCTACCGGGAGGACCTGCGTCAGGCCGAGCGCGCCGTCACCGGCCTGCAGCGCGACGCCGACCTCCTGCTCGGCAAGCTCGCGCGCATCGACCCGCAGGCGATGGACTTCTGGAACCGGCTTGGCGCCGGCGTCCGCGACCTGCCGATCATCGACTTGGCGCAGCCGTCGCTGAAGATCCAGCAGGTGGTGCTGAGCGACATCCGGGAGGACCTCAACTTCGAGATGGTGCCGCGCGTGGACCGCTGCATAACCTGTCACCAGGGCGTATCGCGCGAGGACCTGGCGGAGGCCCCCAATCCCCACCGAACCCACCCGAGCCTCGACCTGTTCCTGGCCAGCGACTCCCCGCATCCGCTGGAGGAGTTCGGCTGCACGAGCTGTCACGGCGGGCGCGGCCGCGCCACCGACTTCTACGGCAGCGTGCACACCCCGGACGGCACCGATCAGCGCGCGATGTGGGTCTCCGACCTTGGCTGGCGGGAGTTCCACCTGTGGGAGGAGCCCATGCATCCCGCGCGCTACGCGGAGGCGGGCTGCTTCCAGTGCCACGCCGGCCAGACCACGGTGAAGGGCGCGGAGAAGCTCAGCTTCGGGCTGTCGCTGGTCGAGCGCGCCGGCTGCTACGGCTGTCATGAGATCGACTCCTACGAGGGACTGAGCGCGCGCGGCCCGTCGCTGGCGCGCGTCAAGGACAAGCTGACCCCGGACTGGGCGTTCCGCTGGATCCAGGATCCCAAGGCGTTCCGCGCCAACGCGTGGATGCCGGCTTTCTTCGGCCAGCCCAACAACAGCACGCCGGAGCTGACCGCGCGCACCGAGCAGGAAATCCACGCCATGGTCACCTACCTGTGGGACCGTGCAGACGGCTACGAGATGGAGCCGCTGCCGGCCGGCGGCGACGCGGTGCGCGGCGAGGAGCTGGTCGCATCGGTCGGCTGCATGGCCTGCCACCAGCTCCCGGACAGCCAGGAGCCGGCCGCCGATCCCGATGCGCTGCGGCGTCAGTTCGGACCCAACTTCGCCGGCATCGGCTCCAAGACCACGCCGCGGTGGATCTACAACTGGCTGCGCGATCCCGAGAGCTACCACGCGGAGACGCGCATGCCCGACATGCGCCTGACCGAGCAGGAAGCGGCCGACATCACCGCCTACCTGGTCACCTTCCGCAACGACGCGTACGGGCCGCCGCCCGCGATGAACGAGGAACTGGTCGGCGAGATCGTGGTCGGTCTCCTGGGCAAGACCGCGCCGCCCAGCGTGGCCCGCGATCAGGCGGCCGCCATGGACATCGGCGAAAAGCTCAACTACGCCGGCGAGCGGCTGATCCGCCAGTACGGCTGCTTCGGCTGCCATGAGATCCCCGGGTTCGAGACGGCCAAGCCGATCGGCACCGAGCTGACGGCGATCGGCCACAAGCCCCTGCACCAGTTCGACTTCGGCTTCCTGCACATCGAGCACACCCGCTACGGGTGGTGGACGCAGAAGATGAAGGACCCCCGCTCCTTCGACGAGCACAAGGAGCTGGAGCCGGACCTGCTGCTGCGCATGCCGAACTACGGCTTCACCGACCAGCAGGTGGAGGCGGTGGTGACCGTGCTCGCCGGCTTCGTCGAACCGGATGAGGACCTGACCAAGATCGTGCCGCGCACGCCGGAGAACCTGGCGGTCGAGCGCGGGCAGCAGCTCGTGCGCACCAACAATTGCCAGGCGTGCCACATCATCGAGGGCGAAGGGGGCTCGATCGCGCCCACCGTCACCGACTGGCTGGTGCGGTTCCGCAACCAGGGAGCCGCGGCGGCGGAGGCGGCCACCGTCGGCTTCGTGCCGCCCAACCTGGTCGGCGAGGGCGCCAAGGTGCAGACCGACTGGCTGTTCGAGTTCCTGCACCAGCCGTCGGAGATCCGCCCGTGGCTGGCGGCGCGCATGCCCACCTTCGGCTTCAGCGCGAGCGAGATCAACGACCTGGCGCGCTACTTCAGCGCCCTCGACGGGGAGGAGTTCCCGTTCGTGGAGCGGGTGGAGCCGGCGCTCACCGCGGAGGAGTTGGCGGCGGCGGAGAAGCTGTGGTCCACCGACTACTTCAACTGCACCACCTGCCACATCGAGGCGGGCCGCACGCCGGCGGGCACCCCGGACCGCTGGGCGCCGGACTTCGCGCTGGCCGCGGAACGGCTCAAGCCGCAATGGATCATCGACTGGATCGCCGATCCGCAGACGCTGCTGCCCGGCACCAGGATGCCGACCTTCTATCCGCAGGCCACGCCTCGCGACATCCTGGGCGGCGACGCCGATCATCAGATCCGGGTGCTGCGCGACTACATCCTGACCATCGGCCTGGCTGCCGCAGACAACTAAGGGGACAGGCGGCGCGATGCTGCTTCGCCTGTCCGCGTCCGTCTTCCTGTCGTTCGGCGGCCTGTACCCGCTGTGGTTGTGGGTCAACCGGCGCGACGGGATCGACCACGGCTTCACCCGCTTCAACCTGGGCTTGGGCGCGGTGGTGCTCGGTCTGGGCGTTGTGCTGGTCACCCTCGTGCCGGGGGGCGGCGTGAGCCGGCCGTGGCTGGCCGTGGTCTGGCTGGCCGCCGCCATGGCCGCCACCGCGTACGCCTGGCAACGGCGCCCGTTGGCGATCGCCGCGTGCGCGGTGCCGCCCGCCGTCGGCGTCTTCGTGCTGATCGACGGCCTTGCCGGCACCCCCGCCGCGGCGTCCGGGGGACTGGCGGCCGCGGCCGCGACCACGCTGATCGGCGGGCTGGCGCTGGCGGGGTCGATGTACACGATGGTGCTCGGCCACCACTACCTGAACGCCGAGAAGATGCCGACCCGCTTCCTGGGCAAGGCGATCGCCGCCTACGCGGCCGTCCTTTCGGTCCGCCTGGTCTGGGACGCGGTGGTGATCGCCGCCGGTGGGGTGACGATCGGCGGTTTCGAGCGCCCGGTGCTTGACTTCGCGCTGAGCCTGGACGGCTTGTTCGTCTGGATCGCGCTGTTCTTCGGGACGGTGCTGCCGCTGGTGATCTGCTTCCTTGCAGGGGCGGCGGTACGCGCCAAGTCCACGCAGGCGGCCACGGGGCTGCTGTACGTGGCGGTGAGCGCCGCCATCATCGGCGAGGCGAGCTATCGCTTCGACCTGCTGTCCTACGGCCTGGCGCTGTGAGCGGCGAGGAGCGCGCAGGCGAGCTGGCGCTGTCGTGGAGCTGCGCAGCCTGCGGCGAGGCGAACGCGTCGCGGCCGGCCGGCGACGGCGTCGCCTGCGACGCGTGCGGTACCGAGGTGCCGCTGGCCGCGCCGCACCGCGAGCTTCGCCAGTGCGCGGTGTGCGGCTCGACGCGACTCTACCGCCAGCGCGACTTCAACCGCTTCCTGGGAATCGCCGTGGTGGTGGTGGGCGCGGTGCTGGTGCCGTTCACCTACGGGATCAGCCTGCCGGTGGTGTTCCTGATCGACCTGATCCTGTACCGGCGCGTGGCGGAGATGGCCGTCTGCTACCTCTGCCGCGCCGAGTACCGGGGCATCGTGGTGCCGAAGCGCATCCTGCCGTTCCGCCACCACCTGGCCGCCGGCTACGAGAAGCGGCGCGAGCGGTGGCTGGAGCAGGCCGGCCGCTCCGAGCAGGGGTAGAGGCCGGTGCCTGCTCACCCCAACATCGTCTTCGTCTTCTCCGACCAGCACCGCGCGCGTACGACAGGCTACGAGGGAGCCGCCGTCGAGACCCCGGCGATGGACCGCCTGGCGGCGGAGGGGGTGGTGTTCGACACGGCGGTCTCCAGCATTCCCGTCTGTACCCCGTGGCGCGCCGCGATGCTCACCGGCCAGTACCCGCTCACCAACGGGGTGTTTCTCAACGACGTGCGGCTCCCGACCGACCGGCCCACGTTCGGCACCATCTTCCGCGACGCCGGCTACGACACCGCGTACATCGGCAAGTGGCACCTGGACGGCAACCGCCGGGGGGCATTCACGCCGCCCGGTCCGCGCCGGCAGGGGTTCGGCTTTTGGGCTGCCGCCAACTGCACCCACGACTACCTGCGGTCCTTCTACTATCGGGACACGCCGGAACGGCTGTGGTGGGACGGCTACGACGCCGTTGCGCAGACCGACATGGCCGTCGACTACATCGCCTCGCGGCCGGCTGATGTCCCGTTCGCGCTGGTCCTCTCCTGGGGGCCGCCGCACAACCCGTACCGCGACGTGCCGCGGGAGTACCTGGACCGCTATCCCGCAGCGGACGTCGAGGTTCCGGCGAACTGCCCGGATCCGGTCCGTGAGGACCTCGCAGGGTACTGCGCCCACGTCAGCGCGCTGGACGAGCAGCTTGCCCGCATTGTCGCCGCGATCGACGCGGCCGGCATGCGCGAGAACACCGTCCTCATCTACACGTCCGACCACGGCGACATGCTGGGCTCGCAGGGAGTGGACCGCAAACAGCATCCCTGGGACGAGTCGATCCGCGTGCCGTTTCTCCTGCGCTGCCCGGACCAGGCCGGGCGCGACCGCCACCTCTCGTTTCCGTTCGGCGCGGTGGACATCCTGCCGACGCTGCTCGGCCTGGCCGGAGTGCCGATTCCGGACTCCGTCGAGGGGCACGACGCATCGCAGGCCATCCGCGGCGAGCCGTTCGTGGAGCCGCAGCTCGCCCTCACCATGTGCATCGCCCCGTTCGCGGAATACGTCGGGCCGCCCTGGCGCGGCGTCCGCTCCGCGCGCTACAGCTATGCGCGCTGGCTGGACGGCGGGGGCATCCTGTATGACACGGCCGCCGATCCCGACCAGCTCGACAACCGCTATGGCAGCCCCGCCTGCGCCGCCCTGCAGCGGCACCTGGAGGACGCCATGCAGCAGCTCCTCGCCGTGCGCGGCGACCGGTTCCTGCCCGCCGCCCACTACGTCGAACGGTATGGATTCACCGTGGATGAGCGCGGAGCCGTCCCTTTCAGTCTGTAAAGCGTTGCGAAATCGGAGCGCTGCCCCAAGTCACACAGGTTTTCAGAACACCGTGGCCCGACCCCGACATTGACGACTATCAGCAGGACATGGTCTGCTATTCCGAACGGCTGTGCGACAGTCGTCTGGGGCGAACGATCGCGAGGACGGGGCGCCGCAGGCGACGACCTTGCGGCGATGTCGTGTCATGAGCCGAGGCGAACAATGTTGGAGCTACTCAAGGTCCACGGGTTCCGAACTCTGGTCAACACCGAGATCCGGTTCGATCCGCTGACGATCATGATCGGCAAGAATGGCGTCGGGAAGACGACCATTCTGGATAGCCTGCAACTGCTCGGCAACTTCTCCCGCGGCGGTATCGACCGTGCGTTCGGGCCGCCGCCCTGGTCGCTCAGTTGGCAACGCACGAAAGGGATAGGCTATGTCCCGGCGGTCAGGTTCGAAGTTCAAGTCAAGACGGAGGATCGCTACAGCTACGTTCTCAGCCTGAGTGAAAAGGCCGGCACGCCGCTGGTCACGGAAGAACGGCTGATGCGTCCCGATGACAATCGCATGGTTGCCAGCCTTGGACCCAACAACCAGCCACTATCGGGGACCATCCTGAATCCGGAGAAGCACGCAGGCGATCCGGCGATTGAGCACGTTTCCGACGCGCTCAAGTCGGTCGTCAGCTACGAACTGAACCCGGCTCTGATCGAACAGCCCAACGATCCCGAGCACGACTACATCTCCAGAGAAGGATTCGGCATCGCCGGGGTCCTGGCACACATGAAGGACTCCGATCGAGAGTCCTTCTTCCACCTGGAGGCACGCCTTCGACGGTTCCGCCCGGAGACGGACAGTATCGAGATCTGGTCGTCGGCCGGCAAGGTCGTGTGGGGTCTCCGCGACAAGGGGCAGGACTACCCGTTTCCGGCGGTGCACCTCTCCTGGGGGGATCGGCAGCTCATGGGCTTGCTGTGCGTATTGTACCTGACCGCGCCTGGAGCGACGATCGCCATCGAGGAGATAGATCGAGGATTCGACCCTGCGCGCTACACGGAAGTCATCGCAGTGCTTTCCGAAGCAGCCTACGACGGTCTCGATGGTCGCGAACGGATACAAATCGTCGTCACTACACACAGCCCATCGTTCTTGAACCGCCTCGATGATCGACTCGGCGAAATCCGCTTGGTTACCCGTGTGGCGCAAGGCGGCACGATCGTCAAGCCCCTGCTCGACGTCACCCGAGAATTGATGGGGACCGATGCACCCGACTCCTCGGCTGGTGAACTCTGGGAGTCCGGGCTACTGGAAGATCTCATCGCATAGCCGTGCGCATTCTCCTGGCCACGGAGGGCGGTAGCGACGAAGTCGTTGCACACCGCTTGATCGAACGCTACCTCGGTAATAACGTGACTATTCAGCGCAAGGGCATACCGGGTCGTGGCGTGGATGTCATACGAAGAGTGGCTTCCGATTGCACGCGAGCGGCGTATTTCGGACACTTCGACGTTCTGGTCGTACACTTCGACATGGACGATACGTTGCCGGCCGACTTTACCGACGCAGCCCAGAGCAGTCGTTGGAACGAAATCAGACCACAGATGACGACTACGCTGGCCAGCCTTCCCGAAGCACATCGAACCTCAGAATTGAAGATGGCACTGATGACGCCGAGTCAGGCGACAGACGCTTGGCTTTCCTGGGGCCGCGAGGACGAGTCAGGTCGGAACTGGGAACACAGAAACCGGCACGACCTGAAGCAGAAGCTGTTTGGCAATCCTCCACGCGGGATGGTAGCAAAGGCAGAGGCTCTCGCGACGGAGCTCATCGCCCAGATGGAAGCGAACGATGATGTGATTGGCCAATGACGCTGCGATGGTTCGTAGACGAACTGACCGCATGAGGCACTGACAGTCGACGGCGTCACGCAAACCTCCGCGACCGGGACGTCGGGGTTCTGTGCGAACTGCCGGGATCCGGTCCGTGAAGGCATCACTCGCGGGATTCGGTCAGCACGCTGGCGACGAGTCGGGGGGCAAGGCGGTATCCGCATGTCGAGAGCTCCTTGAGGACGGGGCCCACGGCCGCAAGCGCTCCCTCGGACTTGGCTGCGATGAGGACGCCCGCCACTCCGACGACCGGGATGCCGCGCCGACGCGCGATACGTCGACCTTTCGCGTCGTCGATGAGAAGAAACCGGGGCGCCCGCTGCTCGGCGAGGGCGATCGCTTCTGCCTCGCCTGGATCCAGAACCCGCGCCAGCTCCACGACCACGTTCGGATCGGTTGGCGATTGCACCACGATTCGCTTCGCTTTCAGCTCGGCAGCGAGCGCGACCGCGCCCGGCTGTCCGGACTCGATGGCGAGCTCAGCCTGAACTGCGGGCGGGACCGCCACGCGTGTGTAGAGACGTGTCAGAAGATCGAGTCGCTCGACGCGCGCAAGCGCGATGAGCGGGCCCGTGTCGGCGACGATCATCGTCACAGTGCCGCGCTGATCTCGTCTTTCAGTTCCTCCGGCGGATAGTCGACGGCGGTCACCCCGGCCTCGCCGAGCAGGCTCATGAACTCCCCTGCGGTCATGCCCGCAAGCCGCGCGGCTTGTACCAGCGTCAGGTGGCGCTCCTCGAAGAGGCGAAGCGCCAGCGTGCGGTGGACACCGAGCTCAAGCAGGCGATCGTCGAAGGGCACTGCCAGTATCGCGGGTCGTCCGTGTTTCGTGATGAGCGCCAGATGTCCATCCTCGGCTTCCTTGATGAGCTCACCGGAGCGCTGTCTGAGATCACGCACACTGAACACGTCAACTTCCATCAGCCCTGATCCCCTGCTGTGTACACGAATCGTAGCACAATTACCGGGGACTTCGGGCGATGATCCCTGCGCCGCCGTGGACTCGCTCAGCGGCGCCCCATGGGAGGGCGACAATGTTGACAGATCGGTCGCAACCTGCGACCGTTAACAGCGAGCCAAGTCACGGCTCCCACTTCCTCCGGAGGATCCTACGTGCAGCTACGTGAACACTCTACTCTGACCCCGGCACCGGCAGGCGCACGCCGCCGGTCGCTGATCCCCACCGCCCTGCTGGCGGCCCTGCTGGCGTTGACGCTGGCCGCCTGTGGCGGCGGTGACGACGAAGGCGGGACCACGACCGAAGCCGAGCAGCCGAAGGAGCCCGCGACCACGTCCAGCGCCGAGGCGGCGACCACGCCGGCCGCGCTCAACGCGACCATCAGCGGCACCATCACCTTCGGCGCCGAAGCCAGGCGCGAGCCGCAGGTGCTGAACATGGAGGCCGACCCCGTCTGCGCCGAAAAGAACGCGGAAGACCCCAAGACCGAGCAGGCGTTCCTGCTCGACGATTCGAAGGGGATCGCCAACGTCCTGATCCAGGTCAAGTCCGGGCTCCCCGACATGGAGTTCGACGCCCCCGAGTCGGAGGTGGAGTTCACCCAGTCGGGCTGTCTCTACGATCCGCACATCCTGATCGCGCGGGTCGGCCAGACGGTCAAGATCCTCAATCCCGACGGCACGCTCCACAACGTGCACGTGTTCGGCAAGGTCAACCAGGAGTTCAACCAGGCGATGCCGAAGTTCCAGACCGAGCTGGATCAGGTGTTCGACAAGGTGGAGGCCGAACCGTTCGCCATCAAGTGCGACGTGCACCCCTGGATGAACGCCTTCGGCGTGGTGCTCGACCATCCGTATGCGGCCGTGACCGCGGCGGACGGCAGCTTCAGCATTCCGAACCTGCCGGCCGGCACCTACCAGGTGGAGGTCTGGCACGAGCTGCTGGGCGCGTCGACCCATGAGGTGACCGTCGAGGACGGCGGTACCGCGACGCTCGATCTGGCCCTGCAGCCGCCGAGCTGAGCCGACGGGCTGACGTAGTGGCGCACGCCGGCACCGCAGACCACGCCGCGCACTCGCACGGCGACCACCCGCCGGAGCCGTTCTGGCGGAAGTACCTCTTCTCCACCGATCACAAGACGATCGGCATCCAGTACGGCCTCACCGCCTTGGTGTTCCTGTTCTTCGGGTTCTGCCTGGTGATGATCATGCGCTACAGCATCGCCTACCCGGGCAGTCCGCTGCCGCTGCTGGGCGGTCTGCTCAACCTGCCCGAGCCGGGCGCCATTCCGCCGGAGTTCTACAACCAGCTCGGCGCCATGCACGGCACGATCATGGTCTTCCTGGGCGTCGTGCCGCTGGCGGTGGGCGCCTTCGGCAACTACTTCGTGCCGCTGCAGGTGGGCGCCCCGGACATGGCGTTCCCGAAGCTCAACATGACCAGCTACTGGATGTACTTCATCGGCGGCGTGGTCATGCTGATCAGCTTCTTCGTGCCGGGCGGCGCCGCCAAGTCCGGCTGGACCTCCTACGCGCCGCTGTCCGTGATCGAGACGGTGGGGCAGACGTGGTGGCTGATCGGCATGATCTTCCTGATCACTTCGTCGCTGCTCGGCTCGATCAACATCATCACCACGATCGTCCAGCTCCGCGCGCCAGGGCTGGCCTACATGCGCATGCCCTTCTTCGTCTGGGCGCAGCTCATCACCTCGTTCCTGCTGCTGCGGGCGTTCCCGCCGCTGGAGGCGGCCGGAGTGCTGCAGCTCCTGGACCGGGTCGCGGGCACCAGTTTCTTCCTTCCGAGCGGACTGGTCATCTCCGGCGAGCCGCTGGAGGTGTCCGGCGGCGGCAGCGCGCTGCTGTGGCAGCACCTGTTCTGGTTCCTGGCCCACCCGGAGGTGTACGTCCTGATCCTGCCGGCGTTCGGGGTCATCGCCGAGGTCATCGCCAACA
This sequence comes from Spirochaetaceae bacterium, assembly GCA_026710565.1. The sequence goes on from JAPOQV010000149.1 coordinate 17,060, forward strand.
ACACGCGCAAGCCGCTGTGGGGCTACAAGTCGCTGGTCTACGCGGCGCTGTTCATGGGTTTCATGTCGTTCATCGTCTGGGCCCACCACATGTTCCTGACCGGCATGGGCACGGTGGTCAGCTCCTTCTTCCAGTTGACGACCATGATCATCTCGGTGCCGTCGATCATCATCCTGACGGCGCTCATCCTGTCGCTGTGGGGCGGCTCCATCCGCTTCACGGCGCCGATGAAGTTCGCGCTGGCCTTCATCCCCATGTTCGGCATCGGCGGCCTGACCGGCCTGCCGCTCGGCCTGGCGAGCGCCGACATCTACCTGCACGACACCTACTACGTGATCGGCCACTTCCACTACGTCGTGGCGCCCGGTTCGCTGTTCGGGCTGTTCGCCGGGATCTACTACTGGTATCCCAAGGTGACCGGCCGGCGCATGAGCGAGCGGCTGGCGAGCTGGCACTTCTGGCCTTCGCTGATCTTCATGAACGGCGTGTTCTTCCCGATGTTCATCCAGGGCATGGCCGGCGTGTCCCGGCGGCTCTACGACGGCGGCGCCACGTACGCGCACGCTCAGGACGTGCTCTGGCTCAACGAGGTGATGTCGTTCTCCGCGTGGGGGCTGGGGCTGGCGCAGATCTTCTTCATCGTCAACTTCATCATCAGCCTGCGGAAGCCGAAGGAAGCGGAAGACAACCCGTGGGAGGCGACCACCCTGGAGTGGGCAGCGCCCTCACCGCCGCTGCCGCATGTGAACTTCCGCGAGCCGGTGGCCGTTACCCGGCCGCCCTACGACTACAGCCCGGCAGGCACCAAGGCCGGTTTCCTGCCGCAGAACAGTCCCGCCGGGGCCGGTCCCGAGCCGGCCGGCGCGGCGCCGTCGGGCGCCGGACACTGAGCCAGCATCCTCATGGATATTCCCTACACTTCGGCCGAACATCCGGAGACACGCCTCTACAACGGCAAGCTTGGCATCTGGCTCTTCCTGGCCTCCGAGGTGCTGCTGTTCGGGGCGTTCTTCTCGACCTACATCCTGCTGCGGGTCGGCGCCGGCGGGAACTGGCCGGTGCAGGCGGAGTTGCTCAACATCCCGCTGGCCACGGTCAACACCGTCATCCTGATCACGTCCAGCGTGACCATGGTGATGGCGTGGGCGTCGCTGAAGATGGAGCGGTTCGGCCGCTTCCAGCTCTACTTCGGCGCCACCATCGCGCTGGCGCTGGCCTTCCTGGTGATCAAGGGATTCGAGTACGGGGCCGAGTTCTCCCATCACCGCTATCCCAAGACCAACACCTTCCTGGCGATCTACTTCACGATGACGGGCCTGCACGGCGTGCACATCCTGGCCGGGGTGGTGGTCAACCTCTATCACCTGGCGACCGCGCGCAGGTGGTACCGGGACGACAAGGAACGGCTGGCCAACCGCATCGAGATCGCCGGGCTGTACTGGCCCTTCGTCGACCTGGTCTGGATCTTCCTGTTCCCGGTCCTGTACCTGATCTGACGATGGATGCACTCAGGAGTCGATGATGGCCGACCAACACGTCGAGAAGCACGTCCGCCAGTACCTGATCGTGTTCGCAGCGCTGCTGGTGCTGACGATCGTCACGGTGCTGGCCAGCCGCATCGACATCGGCGCGGCCGGCGGCATCATCCTCGCCCTGATCATCGCAAGCGTGAAGGGCACCCTGGTGGCCGGCGTGTTCATGCACCTGTTCAGCGACAAGCGCAAGATCGTCTACGTGGTGCTGATCTATACCGGGATCTTCCTGCTGGTGCTGTTTCTGCTCACCGGCCTGAGCTATGGGGACACGCTGGATCTCGGCCCGCCGGAGTCCGGGTAGACGACATGTCGCTCAAGGTGTTCCACGTCGTCTTCGTCAGCATCGCCGGGCTGTTCCTGGCGCTGTTCTCGCTCTGGGCGTTCCTGTTCGCTCCCGGTCTGGACCGCGGGCCGGCGGTCGCGCTGGGCATCTCGGCGGCGGTCGGACTGGCGGCCCTGATCGTCACCGAGCGGCTCGTGCTTGCCAGCCTGCCGCGGAGGTCGCGGTGATCGGCCGCCACGCCGCGCGGCTGCATCCTGCGCTGGTGGCCGCGGCGCTGCTCCTGGTGCCGCGCCTGGCCGGCGCCTGCGCGGTCTGTTTCGGGGACCCCGACTCGCCTGCCTCCAAGGGGCTGACCGCCGCCGTGATGTTCCTGGTGGGGGTCATCGTCGTGGTGCTGGCGGGCGTCGCGCTGTTCGCGGGTTCCACCCTGCGGCGCAACGAGCGGCAGCATGAGCACGGCGCGCAGAGCGCTGCGCTGCCCGGAGGAAGCCTGACTGGGGGAACCGATGGTTGAATTCGCGCAGGCACTCGGCCTGCCGCTCGACATCTCCGCTCACGGCTACCGGATCGACGCGATCATCGGCTGGGTGCACCTGGTCATGTTCGTGCTGTTCGTCGGCTGGGGGGCGTTCTTCATCTACGCCATGATCCGCTTCCGGCGGCGGAACAACCCCGTCGCCGACCCGCAGGGCGTCCGCACGCACGCGACCAGCTACCTGGAAGCCGTGATCGTCGTGATCGAGCTGGTGCTGCTGTTCGCGCTGTCGATCCCGTTCTGGGCCGGCTTCGTGGCCAAGGTGCCGGAGCCCTCGGAGGCGATGCGGATACGCGTCGTCGCGCAGCAGTTCCAGTGGAACATCCACTACGCCGGCCCCGACGGCGTGTTCGGCCGTACCGACCCGGCGCTGGTACGCCCGCAGGAGAACAACCACATCGGCCTCGACCGCGACGACCTGTTCGGCAAGGACGACGTGATGACCAACAATCAGCTCAACGTCCCGATCGACCAGCCGGTCGTGATCGAGCTGTCCAGCCTGGATGTCGTGCACAGTTTCTTCGTGCCGGTGCTGCGGGTGAAGCAGGACGCGGTCCCGGGACTGGTGATTCCACTGACCTTCACCGCGACCGCCACCGGCAAGTACGAGATTGCGTGCGCGCAGCTCTGCGGCATCGGCCACGCGCAGATGCGCGGCTTCATCACCCTGATGGATCAGGCCGAGTTCGACCAGTGGCTGGCCGAACGCTCCCAGGAAGCTCAGGAGAGCGGGGCGGGCGGCTTTTTCTGATCCCGGTCGACGCCGGCCGAGCCTGAGCCGGACCGTCAGGACGACAGCGGGTACACCTGCGGGAACGCGTCGCCGGTGAGTTGCGCGCCGTCGGTCACGCGCACGAACGGCTTCATCGGGTGCTCGCCCGCCTGCACGTAGCGGGTCTGCTCCGGCATGTAGTGGATGGCGATGGCGCGGCGCGGCCCGTCGCTGCGGTTCGGGAACGAGGCGTGCCACGTCAGGCAGTGGTGGTAGTGGACGTGCCCGGCACACACCGGTCGCGGCTCGGCGCTCACGGAGTGGCCGCCGTAGGTGGCAGGCAGATCCTGGCCCGGATCGGGCAGTGAAGCCTCACCCCAGTGATGGGAGCCCGGGACCATCCACATGCAGCCGTTGTCGAGGCCGACGTCGTCCAGGGCTACCCACGCCGTGACCTGCACGTCCGGCGCGATGACCGGCCACGCCGGTCCGTCCTGGTGCCAGTGCGTGGTGCCGCCGGTGCGCGGCGGCTTGTGCTGGATCTGGTCGTGCCACACGCGCAGCTCGCGCGCGCCGGTGAGCTGGACCACCTCCGCGACAATCGTCGGATGGTCCAGCAGGCGGCGGAACGCCGGGCTGGCCTGCCAGATGTTGACCACCTGCTGCACCGGGGCCCGCTCCTGGCCGATGTCGCGGTCCAGCACCGGCTTCGTGCCGTCCCCCGCATCGCGCTCGGCGGACACGCGGGCCAGCTCCGTGCGCAGCTCGTCGACGGCGTCCACTTCGAGCACGCGCCCTCCGGTCACGAATCCCCGTTCCTCGAACGAGCGTATGTCGGCTCCGCTCAACATGGCTTTATCCAGACCTCCACTTCGTCCACGATCACCGGGCTCGACCGTTGCGGGTCGGCCTGGTCCAGCGTGATCGCCAGATCGTTCTCTCCCTGGACCGGAGCGTCGGCCGGCAG
>JAPOQV010000150.1 GCA_026710565.1 Spirochaetaceae bacterium
AGCGGCGACTCGCCAAGCGGCACCTTCGAGAGCACACGCTGGGGCTCTACGACCTGACCTCCAGCTACGTGGAGGGCACCCACTGCCCGCTGGCCCAGCGCGGGCACAGCCGCGACGGCAAGAAGGGCACGTTGCAGGTCGTCTTCGGGCTGCTGTGCACGGCCGAGGGCTGCCCGGTGGCCGTCGAGGTCTTCGAGGGCTCGACGGCCGACCCGCTGACGGTGGCCAGCCAGGTGGCGAAGATCCGCGACCGGTTCGGCTTGCAGCAGGTCGTGCTGGTGGGCGACCGGGGGATGCTGACGGCGGCGCGCATCCGCGAGAACCTGGCGGGCGTCGAGGGACTGCGCTGGATCACCACGCTACGCGCACCGACCATCCGCAAGCTCGTCAACGCCGGCACGGTCACGCCGTCCCTGTTCGACGAGCGGGAGCTGGCCGAAGTCACCAGCGACGAGTTCCCCGGCGAGCGGCTCATCGTGTGCCGCAATCCGCTGCTGGCCGCCCAACGACAGCGCAAGCGAGAAGAGCTGCTGGCAGCCACCGAGGAGGACCTCGAGCCCATCGTGGCCGCGACCCGGCGCGAGAACGACCCCCTGCGCGGCGCGGCCGACATCGGCCTGCGCGTCGGGAAGGTAATCAATCGCTACAAGATGGCCAAGCACTTCGTGACCGAGATCACCGACGAGCGCTTCACCTATCGCCGCAACGAGGAGAAGATCGCGGCCGAGCAGCAGCTCGACGGCATCTACATCGTCCGCTCCAACGTCGAGCCGGAGCGCTTCGACGCGGCGCAGACGGTCCGCGCCTACAAGGACCTGGCGAAAGTCGAGCGCGCGTTTCGCTGCTTCAAGTCGGTCGACCTGAAGGTGCGGCCCCTCCACCATCGCCGAGCCGACAGGGTGCGGGCCCACGTCCTGCTGTGCATGCTGGCCTACTACGTCGAGTGGCACATGCGCCGGGCCCTCGCCCCGCTGCTCTTCGACGACCACGACCCGGCCGCGGCCGAGCAGCAACGCACGTCCGTCGTCGCCCCCGCCCGCCGCTCGCCCGCGGCGATGGCCAAGGCCGGCCGCAAACGAACCGAAGACGACCTGCCGGTCCACAGCTTCCGCACCCTGCTCACCGACCTCGGCACGCTGGCGGCGAACACGATGCAGGTCGCTGGCGGCGACGCCACCTTCACGCTGCTGACACAGCCCACGCCGCTCCAGCGGCGCTTCTTCGAACTCCTGGGAGTGACGCCCCGAATGTAGCCAGAACAGACACTTCATGAAACCAGACAACTACCGTAAATACGGCGACTTACACGCGATCAGCGCCGAAACTTCCGCTTAACCCGGATTATGCGTGAAGGTGCGGTTGAGGGGGAGACACAGGAGCCTCCGTGTGGTACAAACGTAGTGCTCACAACGTTTTAGCCACAACGGAGACCCCTGCGTGACGCCTCAGACGATACCACAGACTGTTCTGTTCCCGGATCTGTTCGACAAGCCCCTCGTCGCCAGGTTCAACCAGGAACACGCCAGTTCCGACGGCGGCGGCGTCCTGCTCAAGGCGGCCGAGCGCGTGTATGGCTTGGTCAAGGCGTTCGCCCGGTGTCTGGCCGACAAACGCGCACCGGGGAAGATTCGGCACACGCTCGCGGACCTGATCGGCCAGCGGGGTTTCGGCATCGCGTGCGGTCATCCCGATGGCAACGATGCCGACCACTTGGCCGACGACCCCATCCACAAGCTGCTGCTCGGGCGGGACCCGGTGTCCGGCGCGCCCTTGGCGTCGCAACCCACGATCTCGCGATTCGAGAACGGCGCGCGCCGCACCGTGCTCTACCGGATGGGGCGCGAGTTGGCGGCGTGCGTCATCGAGCGTCATCGGCGTCGCCTGCAGGGGCGGGCGCGGCGCATCACCATCGATCTGGACCCGACCGACGACCTGACGCACGGGGCCCAGCAGCTCACGTTCTTCAACGGGCACTATGGCGGCTGGTGTTATCTGCCGCTGCTCGGGTTTCTGAGCTTCGACCGCGAGGCGGAGCAGTATCTGTGCGCGGCGGTGCTGCGGCCCGGGAAGGCAGTGGCCGCCGACGGGACCCTCGGGCTGCTGTGTCGGCTGCTTCCGCTGTTACGGGCGGCGTTTCCGCGGGCGCGGTTTCTCGTTCGGCTCGACGGGGGCTTTGCGACCCCGGAGATCTTCGATTTTCTGGATGCGGAGCCCCGGCTCGACTACGTCGTGGCGATAGCAAAGAACGCGGTGTTGCAGCGGCATGCGGAGTCCGCCATGCAGGTGGCCCGCGCGCAGAGCGAGGTCGGTGGCGAGACCGCGCACGTCTATACCGACACCCGCTACGCTGCCCGCACGTGGGACCACGAGCGCCGGGTCGTGATCAAGGCCGAAGTCGTTCGCCTCGCAGACCGCGAGCCGCGGGACAACCCGCGGTTTGTGGTAACGAATCTGCGGCAGACGCGGCGCTTCATCTATGAGAAGGTCTACTGTGCTCGCGGGGACATCGAGAATCGGATCAAGGAACTGCTCGATGGGCTGCAGATCGACCGCACGAGCTGCTGTCTGTTCTCGGCGAACCAGTTGCGCGTCTTCCTGACCGCCGCCGCCTACGTGCTCATGCAGGAACTGCGATTGCGGGCGGCGCGTACTGCGTGCGCCCGCAGCCAGGTGACGTGGCTGCGCGACCGGCTGCTGAAGCTGGGGGTCCACGTCGTCCGCTCGGTCCGCCGGGTGGTTCTGCATCTGCCGCGCTCGACGCCGCACCTCGAGGCGTGGCGGCACATCGCACTCGCGCTGGGCGCGCGCGCCGGATAGCCCACCCGTTGCGCCGCGCCCACCTGCTTCCTGGGCGGCATGGGCCGCTCCGCCGGCGGGGCTGTCGCTGCCCAACCCTCGCGTCCGTCATGCTCCCCCGGTCGGCTGCTCAACCCCGGCTCCGCTTGCAGGCGACGATGTCCGAGACTCATTCCTGCGCCGACCACGCCCTTTGGCGGTCGAATCTGGACCTTCATGAATAATGCAGGCTAGAAGAACTACTTGAGAGGCATCGGGGCGAGAAGCTGATTGTTTATGCACACAGAAAGCAGAGCAAGACGCAAGGAACACGGGCCCTGGCGGACCG
>JAPOQV010000151.1 GCA_026710565.1 Spirochaetaceae bacterium
CCGCGGGGACGGGCCCGGCCCGTGCATCGCCGGTGAGCGTGTCGGCGAGAGCCCGGAGCCTGCGACCTTGCCGATCCTCTCCGTCCGCCATCGCACGGTCTACCGGTACCGGCGTCCGGTCGCCTTCGGCGAGCACCGGATCATGTTCCGGCCGCGCGACAGCTACGACCAGCGGCTGATCGCGGCGACCCTCGACATCACCCCGGAGCCGGCCTCGCTGCGCTGGCTGTTCGACGTGTTCGGCAACTGCGTGGCGGTCGCGACCTTCGACACCCGGGCCGAGACCCTGACGTTCGACTGCGGCATCACCCTCGACCACGCACCGGAGCACGCGCCGGTCTTCCCGCTGGCGCCGCACGCGACCCACTACCCGTTCGGCTACGGGGCCGAGGACATGCCGGACCTCGCCCGGTCCATCGAGCGGCAGTGGCCGGACCCGCGGCACGAGGTCGATGCCTGGGCGCGGAGCTTCCTGCCGCCCGAGGGCCGGATCCCGACGCAGGAGCTGCTCGCCGCGATGACGCGCAGCGTGCGGGCGAACTTCACCTACCTCGCCCGCTCCGAGAAAGGCGTGCAGGACCCGCTGACGACCCTGCGCACCAAGCTCGGCTCGTGCCGGGACTTCGCGGTGCTGATGATGGAGGGCGTCCGGGCACTCGGCATGGCCGCCCGCTTCGTCTCCGGATACCTCTACAACCCGCGCAACGACCGTGCGCGCCACGTCGGGGGCGGCTCCACCCACGCGTGGCTGCAGGTCTACCTGCCGGGCGCCGGCTGGGTCGAGTTCGACCCGACCAACGGCATCGTGGGCAATCGCGACCTGATCCGCGTGGCCGTGACCCGCGACCCCGCGCAGGCGGTGCCGCTGCACGGCTCCTTCTTCGGCCTCGCCAGCGACGATCTCGGCATGCGCGTCGACGTCGACGTGGTGGAGCTGCCCGCCGACGGGCCGGCGGCCCGAACCGTGCAGGGGCCGCACACGTCCCTGGCGCGTTGAGTCCCCTCGAGCACCGGGACCCGGAACGAGCGTGCGTGGCGACCCCGCGCGGAAGGCGACAGAGCAAGGTGGCCGCGATGAAGATCAGGACCGGTTTCGATATTGCCTTCACGCTGTCGCAGCCGACGCCGATGATCCTGATGCTGAGCGTCCATCCCGCGCGGACCGGGGACGTGCTGACCCCGCAGGCGATCCGGTTCGACCCGCCGGTCGAGGCGCGCGAGTACCGGGACGTCTTCGACAACATCTGCCACCGCATCGTCGCGCCGCCGGGCCAGCTGACGATCGCGGCCGATTTCACGGTTCAGGATTCGGGTCAGCCGGACCCGGTCGTGCCTGAGGCCCGGCAGATCCCCGTCCAAGACCTTCCTGACGACGTCCTGATCTTCCTCCTGGGCTCGCGCTACTGCGACACCGACAAGCTCTCGCAGACCGCGTGGTCCCTGTTCGGAGGCACCCCGGAGGGCTGGGCACGGGTCCAGGCGATCGTCGACTACACGCACGAGCGGATCCGCTTCGACTATCAGCGCGCCGACGCCACCCGGAGCGCGCACGATGCCTTCATGCAGCGCGAGGGCGTGTGCCGGGACTTCGCGCATCTGGCGATCACCCTGTGCCGGTGCATGAACATCCCGGCGCGCTACGCCACCGGCTACCTCGGCGATATCGGCGTCCCGAAGGACCCGGCGCCGATGGACTTCTCGGCGTGGTTCGAG
>JAPOQV010000152.1 GCA_026710565.1 Spirochaetaceae bacterium
CTCCCGCGCGTCGCCCTCCCCGCGGGGGGCCCCCACCACTTCCGCCCCGCCCAGCCCCCCCGCCGGCACCAGCCCGCCGTCCGGTCCCGGCTCCAGCCGGTGGTGGGTCACCACCGCGCACTCCTTGGCGAAGCCCTCGATGTGCTCGGCCTCGCGCTCCAGGTAGCGCAGCGGGATGAACAGCGGGAAGTAGGCGTTGGTGTGGCCGGTGGCCTTGAACATGCCGTCGAGGACGCGCTGCATGTTCTCCCACAGCGCGTAGCCCCACGGCTTGATCACCATGCAGCCGCGCACCGGCGACAGCTCCGCCAGGTCGGCGGCGCGCACCACCTGCTGATACCACTCCGCGTAATTCTCGTCGCGAGTCGGCGAGATCGCCGTGCGAGCCGATTTTCCTTTTGCCATATTCGTTGCGGCAGCCTATCGGGTCGCTGGTGGAAGAAAAAGGCTGGACCGGCGATGCTGTCGCCGATGCCCGCCAACGACGGAGCCCGGCGCCCCAACATCATCCTCATCATCACCGATCAGCAACGCTACGAGACGGTCGGCGCGCTGGGGTATCCCCACGTCGACACGCCGCACGTCGACCGGCTGGTACGCGAGGGGGTGAGCTTCTCGCGGTGCCACGTGACCGCGCCGTCGTGCGGTCCGTCGCGCGCCAGCCTGTTCACGGGCTTCTACCCGCACAACGCCGGCGCCCTGCGCAACAACGATCCGTGGCCACGGACCTGGGTCGGCGACCTGCGAGCGGCCGGCTATCACTGCGTCAACGTGGGCAAGATGCACGCCACGCCCTACCAGGAGATGCACGGGTTCGACGAGCGGTTCGTGGTGGAGAACAAGCAGCGCCGCCGCGCCGAGCGGCTGTGGAGCGGCGACCGCCACGTGTTCGACGACGAGTGGGACAAGGCGCTGGCCGTGCACGGATTGGAGCGGCCGGAGAGGCCGTTCTATCAGGCGTGGCCGGACGTGGACGAGCGGCAGGGCGCCTACGAGTGGCGGCTGTCGGAAGAGCTCCATCCCGACGTGTTCGTGGGCGGGCTGGCGCGGCGCTGGATCGACCGCGCGCCGGACATGGACGACGAGCCGCTGTTCCTGCAGATCGGCTTTCCCGGTCCGCATCCGCCGTACGACCCGATCGAGCGCTACGCCCGGCCGTACCTGCAGCGCGAGCTTCCCATCCTGCCGGCCACGCAGGCGGAGATCGACCGGCAGCCGTCGACCCTGCACGCGCTGCGCGCCCGCCTGGCCGAGCGCATGGCCGACTCCATCGTCTTCGATCCGCTGGCGCCGGCCGAGCAGCGCCACCGCCAGCGCGCGTACTACCTGGCCAACGTGACCATGATCGACGAGCAGGTAGGCGCCATCCTGGAGCGCCTGGAAGCGCGCGGGTTCCTGGACGAAGCGGTGGTGATCTTCACGTCCGATCACGGCGACTGCCTGGGCGACCACGGCTTGGTGGAGAAATGGAACATGTACGACTCGTCCGTGCGGGTGCCGCTGGTGGTGTGGAGCCCCGGCCGCTTCGGCGGGGCGCGCACCTGCGACGCACTGACGCAGTGGTTCGACATCGGCCCCACGGTGCTGGAGCTGGCCGGCGTCGCGCCGCACCCGAAAATGGAGGCCGTGTCGCTGCTGCCGCACCTGCAGGACTGCCCGGACGCCGAGCGGCGGCGCCACGTGTACTCCGAGCACGCCACCGACTTCATTCTGCGGGCGGTCGGGCACCTGATGATGGTGCGCGACGAGCGTTACAAGCTGGTCGAGTACCTGGGCACGGGGGAGGGGCAGCTCTTCGACCTGGAGGCCGACCCCGACGAGGTAGACGACCTGTGGTCCGACGCCGCCCACCGGCTGGTACGGGACCAACTCCGGGAGCAGTTGCAGCGGTGGTTCGTGACCAGCACGATCGCCGCTTCCGGCTGGTGGAAGCCGACCCGAACATGACGACCCGACACGCGCCGAGGAGGAGCCGAGCCATGGCTGCAGGAAACGGAACCGCGGGTAACCGTCTCGCCGCGGACATCGATCGCGAGCGGTTTCTCCGCGAGGGATACCTGGTCGTGCCGGAGGTAATCGAGCCGGCACGGCTTCCGGAGGTGCGCCGCGCCTACGAGATCCTGGTGGAGCGCCAGCGGGCGGTGTGGGCCGACGAACGTGGGCCCGACGATCCGCCCGGCGGCAGGTGGGAGACCGTCGCGCAGCCGCGCCTGCAGCTCTCGCGGGAGCTGGGCACGCAGATCGACGGTAGCTGCGCGGCGGCGGTCGAGGTGTGGACCGGCGACCGGCTGCGCGCGGTGGCCAACCGGCTGCTCGGCATCGAGGACGCCGGCGCCACCGAGCTGATGATGATGTGCAGCCCGGTGCGCGACCGCGGCCCGGCCAACTGGCACCGCGACATTCACCCGATCGACACCGCACCCCTGCGCGGCTACATCGACGACATCGTCGAGAACGGCCCCGCCTACATCCAATGGAACATCCCGCTCTACGACGACGACGTGCTGTGGGTCATGCCGGGCACGCACATCCGCGTGAACACCGACCAGGAGAACCGGCTGTTGCTGGAGGATGACCGCCGCCCGCTTCCGGGGGCCGTGCAGACCCATCTGCGTGCCGGCGACGGCGTGGTCTACATCACGCCCATCCTGCACTGGGGCAGCAACTACAGCGCCAGGCTGCGTCGCACCGTGCACGGCGGCTTCTCGCCGTTCGCGTTGCGGGAGGACGATCCGTTCGCCGCGCACCTGCAGCCACCGGCGCAGGAGATCTTCCGGCGCTGGCGGCGCGCGTGCGACGGCAAGAAGGACCGTACCGAGACCGCCTTGCGCGCGGCGCTTGCCGGCGACGCGGTCGCTTATGACCGGGCGCTGGCCGCACTGCGGCCCGGC
>JAPOQV010000153.1 GCA_026710565.1 Spirochaetaceae bacterium
AGGGCCATGACCTGCCCAGTTGCAGTTTACTTGTTTGCGCCAAGACGCTTGCTTGCTGAAAGTGAGCATGTTGGTCACGATCAAACACGCAATACACTCTATCGTACTTCTCCCCGGATCTTCGTTCCTTTTGTTGCCTCTCCTTCCCTTTCTTGACAATTGTCAGAGGATCAGCTCCGGCTCCAACGATTTCTATATTGGCAGTACTGAGTTCATAATGACGAGCTATGTCGGAGAAGTAGTTCGGTTCGGTCTTTGAACCCTCACACACTAGTAAAGGGGGCGGCGAATCAAGCGGGCGTCAGTCCGTTTCGGAGGATTGTCGGCCCGGTGTCATTGCCGAATTCGGCATAGTTGGCATACAATGCACTGATTGGCGATTACAAGATCCGCTTTAAAGCGATCCATAGTAGTCACGGATTTTACCCGCCATTAGAAGCCTGCGCTCCTTCAAGAAGCCGTCATAGTCATCGACATCCGCCTTTTCCATGCCCTCGGGAATGCAGTGAGCCTGAAGGTTCCCGCGTAACTCCTCAGCGTCGGTGATACCTCCATATCTGGCTTCTCCGCACTCGCATTGTTCTCGCAGCGCGCTGAAATACAAATCTGGCGGCGCATCCCCGATGGCGATGTTGATCTCGCCCTGCATCACTACATAGTTCGCGATCTGGTTGTAGCGACCGCGCGTCAGACCGTGCTTTTTCAAGAAATTGCGCGGAAAGACGTGGTGAACATGCGAGGCGCCTTCCAATAGCGTCTGAACGGTATGGCCGTTTGACAGGAACCCCTTGTCGTTTGCCTTTACCTGGCTCGCCAGGAACACGTTGAAGTAGGGGCTGCTCGCCGCCGAGGTGTCCAACTGCTGCGGCAGGCCGGCGTTCCAGAACGCCTCCGACAGTTCGGCCCGCTCCACCGCGTTCAGGTAGTCCTGTGCATTCTGTTCCGTGATATTGCGGATATCCACCCCAAATGCAGTCTCGGGAGTGCTCGAGTACCGGCCGGTCAAAACGGACATGACAAACCAGCGACGCACCAGTTTCTCGATGAGTGCCAGAGCGGCGTGCTGCGCGCGCAGCGTCAAATAAACGATATAGGCGAAGTTGACGGTGTTCTGGGACCGGATCATCGACGCGTCTACGAACCCTGCCGAGCGCAGGATCATTATGAAGCGCTTGAATTCCGTCTCGTTCATGAAGCGCAGGACCGCCGCTTTGAGCCTGCCGAACGTATCCTCGGCGATGGCTTCCTCGAACTCTCGGGTCTCGAAATTCCGGCCGGAAAGCAGGGCAACCAGGTCGTCGAGCCGTCCACGTTTGAACTCCGACGTGAAAGCCACGCGAAGCATGTCCGTATAGGAGGGATCGTAGAGGTCCTCCTTCTCGTGCTTCAGCCATTCCATCGCCCGAAAGTACTTGGTGGCTGCAAACGCGCTGTCGCTTGCGAGATCGGCATGCGCCTCCGGCGCCGCGGCGAGATGGCAAAAGTAGTCAATGCACTTACGAAGTTGGTGGCCGTTGTATTTTTCGTTGGCAGCCATCTTCGACATGGCGAAGTCCGCCGCATTCAGCGGAACGCCCTGCGAGTTGATGCGGACGAATATCTCCGAAACGGTTTCCACATCCAGATCGGCGTTGAGTTCGATGAGGCCGAGCGAATTGTTCCGGATGCCCCGCAGCCGTTCGATCCTTTCGTAAATTTCGTCCCGGCTCGATTCCGGATTGCTTTCGCAATAGGCATCGACCACTTGAAGCAGTTTGGTGTCGGCCGCGAACAGGTCGGCGATGTTGGAAAGCCATGCCCGGTCGCGTCGAATGGCAGGATTGGTTACCTCGAACCGTTCCTCACCAGGATGAAATGCGATCGTGATCCGCACTTTCCTGTAATTCTTGTCGACGATCTGCCGCCCTAGCATGGCCGCCAGGAGCGCAGTAACGCGTTGCTGACCGTCGATCAGGATGCGCTTGCCCGCTGACTTGCTTCCGTCTTTCAACCTTATCGAGGGGTTGCGCCATGCGATGAGATACCCGACCGGGTAGCCGAAATAGAGAGAGTCGATGAAATCACGCACCTTCGCTGCGTTCCAGACGAATGGACGCTGAATCTCAGGGATCGCAATCTCATCGGACTCGATCCAGGTCAGCAGGGTTTGGACCGGATGCTGGTTGACCGAGTAGCGCTGGATGGTCACGGCTTTCTCCTAATTTGCGATGTCCCGACTTGCCCGAAGTTCGGCGCAGGGTGCGCCTCGCCCGCGCACAGCACCCTGTGTACACAGGACTATCGCATTTGAAAAGATATCCGTTGGCTTCTGCGTGGCTGCGTGATTCCCTGTTGGAATACGTTGATCTGGAGGCAGGCATGAGGCAGGGCAATCCAGGACATCTGAAGAATCTTCGACGGGGTGGAGGATCCCTGCGCCAGCAACGCGATTCGTCTCAATCTCCATGAAGCGCTGATGATCGCGCTTCCTTGCGTGACCCGCGTCGGCCAGACATGCACCGACATGGAGCGTTTCGTGCGCTTGAAGGAGACGTTCCTTCGGCGCTTCATTAAGCTCAATGGAGGCATCTCGAGGTGCGACGCCCTCTCGTGCCTGTTGCCGCGCTTGCGCCGCCAATACTGGGGATTTGCCGATGCGCCAAGAATCCGACGAGATTCGCTGGTTGGCGGCGCCGTGGCACGGCTGATCCGGACTGGGCTGGGCTGGAGTCCATCGGCGGACGATTCATCCGGCGCGCCGGTTCAATCGGAACCGTCCAGCGCCAGTGACATCGCCGCGCCGATCCTCTCGGCCGCGCCGATGGCCTCACGGTCCCCGACGCGGGCGTATCTCATGGTCATTCGCACTTGTCGGTGACCAAGCAGCCGTGCCATGATCGGCAGGGGAATTCCCTTCATAACAGCTTGGGAGGCGTACGTGTGACGAATATCGTGCAGCCGGACACCGGAGCAAGCGGCCCTTACACGGACTCTGGGCCAAAGGGACAGATCATGTCCATAGGGACTTTCCGGATTGGAGGGCGACGGAAACACGAACGGGCAATTCCCGCTCCTCTGCCGGTCGATGACGGCGCGGGCCTCCTCGCTCAGATGCACCGTCCGCGGTCCCGTCTTGCTATCGGCGAGCCGGAGCGTGTCTCCGTCGACCTCGAACCATCGCAGGTTCTAGATCTCGCTCTTCCGAGCTCCCGTGAACAGGAGCAGGCGGATGATGTCGGCCTGCCGTTCCCATGCGGTCGCTCCACGACACGCAGGTCGAGCGCTTTGCGAAGCCGGACGATCTCTTCCGCCGACAGAAACCTTGCGCTCTCTCCTCGATCCCAATTTCGCGGTCGAAAGTGAAGTGGCCGCAGCAGCAGTCCGGGCGGCGGCAGTAGATTCGCCCGACCTAGACCGCGCCGAACGTAATAGGGGCAACTTTCCGGGAATTGGTTCTAGCCTGACAGGGTATTCCGGGACGTTTGGTGGTTTTCCCGATGAGGGGATTCCCTTTGGAATCGACTTGTGTTTCCAAGGGGCATGGATAATTCGCAGACGGACATTCGGACGCAGGCGTTCGGTCGAGCGGTGGCGACAGTCCGTCGCGGCGTCATTTCGGTCA
>JAPOQV010000154.1 GCA_026710565.1 Spirochaetaceae bacterium
CGCGCGCTTTGAGGTCCCGTTCGTAAATTGAGGCGGTGAGTGTGTTTTGCGCGCCAGGAGCGACCCGGGCGATGCGCTTGGCTTCACGCTGGCGACGGTTTCGTGGCGCACGGGCCGAACGGCCGTTTAGATGGCAGGATCGTGTACCGTGGCATTGGGTCACGCGCACCAACCGGAGGCAGCCTCACATCGTCAGCGCGCTGCTGATCGTGGCGGTCGCATGGCAGCTGGCGCGCTGACTTGGACGCTGCTCCCGGACGAGCCGATGGACGGACCTTCCCCGGTGGTGTGCGCTGTCACGTTGCCGCCGCAGTCATCGCTGGCGCCGGTGTGCAGCGGGCCTGCATGGACAACCTTGCAGAAGAAATTGGAGCCGATCCAGTGACGGGCGAGGGAACCGAAGATAACGGCATGAGCTGGATCGACCATAACGAGATTCGCAGTAGGGTCAATGCGACAGCGATCATGGCGCAGACCGCAGCCTGCATGGAACCCGACACGGTGCCTGGCGGACGGATGGACGATAAAGCGGCGTCGCGGTAGCATGCCGACATGATGGTGGCCGAAGCGATCGGCATTGAAGAGGCGGCACGGATGGGTGCGCACATGATGCAGGCCACGGCGATCGGCGATGAAGCGGCGGCCCGGGCGTCAGCGGAAATGGCTCTGAGTGGCCGGATCGACGGCAGCACAGGGAACATCTCCCTGAACGCCCAAGTTCGTTCCAGGCGACCAGGTCCCGCACGTCAAGTCCGTGACGCCAGGCGATGGAATACAGCGCATCGCCGCGCTGCACCTCATGCACCGCACCAGGTCCATGGAGCTGAACTCGATCGCCTGCCCGGCCTCGACGGACAGCGTGACCGGGCCGAACGCGGCGCCGGAGTCGTCGATGGCGGTGACGGCCACGTCGCCGGCTTCGCCGGAATGATTGAGGATGCGCACCACGCCCTGGCGCGCCGCATCGGACCCCGACGGCAGCAGCGGCAGGTGGTGGGTGGCCGCAGCCGCCTCGAAGCACACGGCGGCGAGCACGATCGCCACGACTGGTGGACACCGGCGCATGGGTCGCCGCCGGGCGGTCATTCCGCGTTGTCGGTCCGGTTGCCGGGACCGCTCCCGCTTGCTGTAGTCTGCGAAGTGTCAACCACGAGTTCGATGGACAGTGTATGCGGTCCGGTGGTTGCAGTGTTGAAGCCCCGCACCTCGACGTAGCGTGTTCCTGTCGCGACCTCGACTTCGATCCGAAAATTCGGCCCGGTCCCGGAGTCGTCGTCCGTGGCCAGCTCCGCGCCGTCGGCGCCCATCAGCGTGCCGAACGTGTCCGTGGGACCGTTGGAATACACGCGGACCGTCCCGCTGGCCGCCGCTACCCGGAACACGTCCCGGTCGCCCGCCGACTCCACAGTGCCGTGCAGGAATGCAGGCAGCGCCGTCGCGAGCGTTGTCGATTCCGGCGCGTCGCCGTGGTCGTCGCCGTGGTTGGAGAGGTTTTCGTACCACGCGATCGTGTCGTCATCCTGCCAGGCAGCCAGCACATCTGCGTCGCCG
>JAPOQV010000155.1 GCA_026710565.1 Spirochaetaceae bacterium
GAGGCCGGGTCGAATCGGGGCTACGAGCCGGCGGCTCCGAGGCGGGACAGGAAGTCGTCGGTCGTGGCGCTGTCGACGATCCAGTCCCCTGCTTCGGAGAGGCGGTCCGCGTCGGTCACGTCCGCAAGCGCCGCCGCAAGCTCCTGCGCCGCCGCGCTACCGAACCGCCGCTCCGCCTGTCGGCGCAGCAACGCCTTCTCCCGCTCGATGCCTTGCTCGATGCCGCGCTGCTGGATTTCCGCTTCCCACCGATCGATTTTGTTCGCCAGCACCGCACTTGCCTCCTCGTACTCCCGGATCGAGGGCAGCCTTACGCCCAACTTCCATCCCACGGCGCCAAGCCACAGGTCGAACGTCCTGGTCAGCCTCGGCTCCTCTTCCGTAGCGAGCCACTCGCCCAACTCCCGTACCCGCTCGGGCAACGTCCCGGCGTGCACGCTCTGCTCGACCTCCGCCACCCACGTTAGTCGTCCATGAGTCTCCGCTGATGGCCGCGCCGTCGCGGTGCCGACGTGGTGTTCGGGCGGCGATTCTACCTGACGGCCGCGTCGCGGGGGTCTCCTCCGTCTGAAGCGCCACGGCCGATGGGGCCGCTGTCAGGGCGTAGCGCCGTCGAGGCGTGATGAGTCCCGGTAGTGGTATCGTGGGAGAAGGCGGCATGGCGGTTACGTTCGACACGCACAAGGCGGTGACGCGGCTGCGCCGGAAGGCGGGCTTCGAAGAGCACCTGGCGACGGTGTTGGTGGAGACGATGTCCGACCTGCTCGTGAGCAACCTCGCCACCCGGGAGGACCTGGGGGTGCTGCGCAGCGAGATGGGGGCCTTGCGCAGCGAGTTGAAGGCGGAAATGGGGGCCCTGCGCAGCGAGCTGACGGTCGATATGGGGACCCTGCGCAGCGAGCTGAAGGCCGGTATGGGGACCCTGCGCAGCGAGCTGAAGGCCGACATCGCAACCTTGCGCAGCGAAACGGCTGCCGAGCTGGCGGCCGTGCGCGGAGACCTGGAGAAAGGCGAGCTGGGGCTACGGGGCGAGATCAGGACGTTGAGAGCTGACCTGATGGCGGAGATGCACAAGCAGGGGCGGCGCATGACCACGCGGCTCGGCGCGGTGGCCGTGGCGGCGGTCGGGATCATGGTCGCCTTCGACAAGCTGCTGTGAATGCCGCTCGACCCGGCGCCAGGCCGTCGTGCGATGGTCGGCAGACCGTGAGAGGGACGGGAGTCGTGGCATGGCGGTGATGTTCGACACGCTCAAGGCATACACGCGGTTGCGTGAGGGCGGCTTCGACGAGAAACAGGCAACGGCGCTGGTGGAGTTGATCAGCGAGGTCCTGGCGGTGCGCGCCGCCGGCGATCCGGAGGCCTGGCCGCCCCCCGGCCCGAGCGGATCCGAGGCGCCCGTCGGGCTCCGGCCGCAAAGCGCAGCGGCCAGACCCGGCACGCCACCCGCCATCTCCCGCGCGGGCAGCCGGCGATAGTCGCTGGCCGGGTCGAGTCGGGAGCTACGAGCCGGCGGCTCCGAGGCGGGACAGGAAGTCGTCGGTCGTGGCGCTGTCGACGATCCAGTCCCCTGCTTCGGCAAGGCGGTCGGCGTCGGTCACGTCCGCAAGCACGGCCGCAAGCTCCTGCGCCGCCGCGGTACCGAACCGCCGCTCCGCCTGTCGGCGCAGCAACGCCTTCTCCCGCTCGATGCCCTGCTCGATGCCTTGCTCGATGCCTTGCTCGATGCCCTGCTCGATGCCCTGCTCGATGCCGCGCTCGATGCCCCGCTGCCGTATTTCGGCTTCCCACCGATCGATCTTGTTCGCCAGCATCGCACTTGCCTCCTCGTACTCCCGGATCGAGGGCAACCGTACGCCCGCTCGGGCAACGTCCCGGCGTGCATGCTCTGCTCGACTTCCGCCACCCACGTTGACCACCACGTGCAGCGTCTGCCGGCCGCGCCGC
>JAPOQV010000156.1 GCA_026710565.1 Spirochaetaceae bacterium
CAGATCGGCGACCGGCCGCTGATCACCACCGGCTACTTCGACTCCCAGAACCTCGCCTTCTGGGACGCCACCCGCGGCGAGTACCGGGCCTACGTGCGCGACTTCCACGGCAGCCGCGACGCGGCCGCCCGCGAGGTCGCCGCCCGCGACGTGCGCACCTGCACCTCGCCCGACTTCCTGGCCTGGAGCGAGCCGCAGTGGCTGTCGTACCAACCGGAACGGTTCGCGGAGATCTACACCAACCAGGTCAACCCCTACTACCGCGCGCCGCACCTGTTCGTTGGCCTGCCCATGCGCTACGTCACCGGCCACGGCCACGTGACGGAGCTCAACGAGCGCATCTCCCGAGCACAGGAACGGTTCGGCACCAGCTACACCGACACCGCCCTGATGACGAGCCGCGACGGGAGCGCCTTCGATCTGTGGGGCGAGGCGTTCATCCGCCCCGGGCCGGTGGCCAAGGGCCGCTGGCACTACGGCGCCAACGGCACCGCGCTGGGGATGCTGGAGACCCCGGGCGATGGCGGCACCACAGAGCTGTCGCTGTTCGTCGACGAGGGCGGCTGGGACCACCCGTCACGGCTGCGCCGGTACGCGCTGCGGGTCGACGGCTTCGCCTCGCTGCGCGCGGGCGCCGCCGGCGGCGAAGTGCTGACCCGGCCGTTGATCTTCGACGGCGACCGGCTGGTGCTGAACATCTCCACCTCGGCCCTGGGGTGGCTGCGCGTGGAGGTCCGGGATCGGGAGGGCCGCACGATCGAGGGGTTCGCGGAGGATGACTGCCTCGAGGTGTTCGGCGACGACATCGAGCAGGAGGTGCGTTGGCAGGAAGCCCCGGACCTGGGCCGCCTGGCCGGCACGCCGGTCCGTCTTCGCTTCACCATGCGCGACGCCGACCTGTACTCATTTCGGTTTCGCGACGGAGGAGCCGGATGAACGAGGTCACGCGCATCGAGCCCGGCGGGAGGGCGGTGCTGTTCGCCTTCGACGACCGGAGCATCCCGTGGCGCTATCGCCTCCGGCTGGAGATGCACCAGCCCGAGAAGTACGACGGCAACCCGGTCATCGCGCGCGGCCCGAGTGGCGCGGCCGACGAGCGGCGCACGGAGAACAGCCCGGTCATTCACGACGGCGAGCGCTTCAGGATGTGGTACATCGCCCGCGACGACGGCGCCGGTGAAACCGCGCCCGGCGAGCGCGAGCGCTACAACGCGTCACGCGGCGGCCGGGGCGGCATCGGCGAGATCGGCACGACCGGCGACATCGTCCACTCCTACGATACCGGCCGCATCTGCTGTGCGGAAAGCGACGACGGGTACCACTGGCACAAGCCCGACCTGGGGATCGTGGAGTACCGCGGCAGCACCCACAACAACATCTGCGACCTGGAGCCCGGCACCGGGTCGATGGACGTGCTGTTCCAGCCCGACGCCCCGCCGGAACGGCGCTACCTGATGGTCACCGAGTTCACCGCCTGGCGGCACCTGAAGAAGCCGCCGCCGCTGGAGATGCCGTCGATCACCCGCTTTGCCGCCAGCCCGGACGGCTACCGCTGGACCATGCTGCAGGACGAGCCGGGCGTCGTCGGCCAGCATCACGAGGTGTTCTGCCTGTACCGGTACCGGGATCGCTACCACATCGCCGGTCACCAGGGACCGCCGCTGCTGTACCTGCCCCTGCAGCGTCACCGTGCCCTTCCGTACTGCGGCCCGCGCACCATGGTTGTCTGGCGATCGCCGGACGTGGACCGCTGGCCGCTCGAGACCTGCCACGCCTTCTTCAAGCCGCTGCAG
>JAPOQV010000157.1 GCA_026710565.1 Spirochaetaceae bacterium
CGCTGCTGAATCAAGGAGAGTGCCTACTTCCTCATCCGTCATGAACAATGTCTTGAAGCGCCGCTTCACCCAAGGCGTCACGGACGGCATTGAGAAACGGCATGAGGTCCGCACTGAGGGAAGGCCAGACACCGAAGGCGAACATCTTGGAAGCAAGTTCTCGCCCGCCGGTTACTGATTTGAACCAGCGACGTCCATGGCGTCCCCATTGCTTCTTGACCGATTCGTTCGGGGCATCTTCTTTGCTACCCGTGGAAGCTGCGATCAATAGGGAGCGAAGATCGCTTGCGGCCGAAAGGATGGCGTCCAGACCCTTGTCCTCGATTTGAAGCCTTGCTGCCAGTGTCAAACGACGCTCGGCGACCGTCCCGGCATCGTCATGGTCGATCATTTCTGCAAGGCGGTAATCCTCGACGCGGGAAATGATGTTCTGTTCGGTACAGCCCGCCGGCCACTGAAAGAGGCGGGTTCCCATCTTCGTCTTGACGGAGGACCAGCGCCCCGGGGACTCGCCTTCATGGTCCGCAAACCCGCCGAACTCTAGTCCACCCTCGGCCAGGGCCTCAAGAAGACCCAACGTGGCGGAATTACCCTGGCCGTCAAAAACACGCACGCCGCGGTCGGCGAAGGAGCCACCAATGGCGAGTTCCAGGAGATATGAGACGAAGCCAACTTCGGTCGGCCCCTCGGCGATGATGGCAAATCTGGTCAGGAAGGTCTCCGGTTCGCGTTCCTGCTGCCTGGCGATCTTCTCGCGTGGCAGAGCGCCGAGGTGACCGGCACGATCGAGGTACCAGAGACTCGACTGGTCTGCCGCACTGATTGTCACGGCGCTGTGCGTGGTGATGAATATCTGGCCGCTCTGAGACTGTAGGGACTTGACAAGTCTTCGAAGCCGGTATGGTTCAAGCCCGCGCTCGATTTCATCGATGACGGTCATGCTGCTTGCGGCTTCGGTCGCTGCGGCGACTTGCAGGGCCGCCATGCGCCGGGTTCCCGCACCCCAACTAGCAAGGGGAAGCGCTACGCCTGGCGCGCACTCGGCCAACAAACCGATCAAGGCCCCGATGGAAAGCCCTTGGCTTGCCGTCAGCCCTAGGTCGAGCTTGCTGGGGAGTCCCTCTCTTTCGAGGGCCTCATCCAGCTTGCCGAGAGCCTTGCTTGCATCTTCACCGAGCGTAACGGCTAGGTTCGTCTCAGAGACCGACTGCGCGATCCTCGCGCGCAGGCCCTTGTCGGCCAGCAAACGGTCAAGGCCCGAGCCGTAGACCAGTCTGAGATCGCGGTCATTACGATCCTCGCTGCCAAGACGGACGACGCCAATACTCCTCCGCACAGCGGCGGAAAGGAGATCGACTTCATCGTTGGGTTGGACAATCTCCCACCTAATCTCCAGCTCAGGCGTGCCCCGTACCTGAAGGCGGTAAACAGGTTGCCCAGGTGCGGAAGGTTCCGCGCTCTCATCGCCGGAGACGGCGGGGAGTACGGCGTTAGTACCGTCCCATTCCCAAGGCCAAGAGAACTTTCGTTGCTGGCCGATCTCGGAGGACGGTGGCAGCGCGAAAACAGCCTGGATGACGAATTCCGCGTCCACGTTGCGTTGCCAATAGTCCGCTTCGGACAAAACGACCGTATTGGCAGGGCTGAGCAAGAGGCCAATCGCTTCGAGGATGGTTGTCTTGCCGACGTCGCCGCCGCCCAAAACTATATTCATCCCGGCCGCCGGACCCCAATCGAGTGACTCGATTCCACGAAACCGGTCGATCTTGAGTCTAAGAATCGTTGCGGCTTCAGTCATGACTCTCTCGTCCGCTCTATGGCTATGTCCGATGGAGTAAGGCCGCCGTCCGAATCGTTGCGTGCAAGGGATTATGGGCCCTTCAATCGGCCTCAGCAGAGATCATCCGGCCGACCAAGCAGCGGAGTTTAGCACAAGCAATAGCCAAGGAAGGTCGAGGGTTCCTGCTAGCAGACGAGGGTTAGCGATAGCATTTTTCTGTTGTCATCGGTCGGATCAAGCTGAAGAGTCTACATCCGACACTTGGGATGTCAATGCGGACTAAGATCGCCCTGCCAGCGATCCTTATGGCCGTCCTCCATCGGGTCCTCTGAGCACAAGAACGTCGTCTGCCAAGCAGACGATCTGGTGGAGACAGAAGGTCTCGCCGTCCGTTTCAAGGATTTGCCAATGCAGGCGGCCCGCAGCGTATACCTGCGCTCCGGCGCGGGGTGTTCACGTCCGGTTGCCGCCTCGGACTCGCGGTCCAAGGCCTTCTCCCGAGCCCAGTCCAGCACGTGGTCGCTCATCCCCTGCGCGTCCTGTGCCGCCCGGTAGATCTCTCGCGGGTCGCCCCGCAGCGCCTGGATCCACGAGCCCACATAGGCGGCGTGTCGCGACGGGTCGTGGCCGAGCCGCAGCCGGTCCTCCTCTGCTTTCCAAGTCCTGCTGAGAGCCCCCGTACGCGCCTAGGCCGACGGGGCCTCGGCGGTCTCGACGCCTCGGCCGACATCCGTCTCGAACTCTCGCTCATTGCTATGAAGCCACTGCTCA
>JAPOQV010000158.1 GCA_026710565.1 Spirochaetaceae bacterium
CAAACCCTCCCGCCTGGGCGGCGAACGGGGACGGGGAAGACCCCGCCCGCCCGCGGGCGCGGCCGCACTGGCCCCGGCCGCCGGGCGAGCCGACGCATCCCCTGCTGCGGCCGCCACTCCATCGCCACCGAGTCGCCGGTCAGGGGGCCGGAGACATAGCCGTCGAGCGCGCGGCCGTCCGCGTCCAGGACCTCGACCTGCAGGCTGCCCCCTCCCGAGGCCTGCAGGTTCGCAAGCAGCCGGTCGCCGTCGAAGGTCAGCGGCCGCGTGACCAGCTCGCCTCCCTGGAATCCCGCCTCGGCGGCGACGAATCCGTCCAGGCGCAGCACCGCGCGTCCCAGGCCCGTCAGGCGCCGGCCGGCCGCCGGATCCACGAAGTGGTCGTGGTCGCGGTTGCCGCCAGCGTAGTAGATCCACAGCTCGTCGCCCATGCGCACGGGGTCCGGCAGGGCCCACACCCGCCTGGAATCGAACCGGCCGTCGGGGCCGAGCGACAGGAACGGCCGCCGGTCGGCCGGCCGGCGGAATGCCTTCCCGTCGCGGCTGTAGCCCAGGTACACGTCCATGGTCGACGGCGCCAGGCGCTCGACGGTCCGGTTCAGCGTCGCCGGATCGGGAGAGAATCCCCAGCGCTCGTGCTCCGGGCGGTCCTTGAAGTGCCAGAAGGCTTCGGCAAGGCAGAGGTACAGGTCGTCCGCGTCCGGATACTTGTAGACGGCCGCCCCGTAGTAGTCGACCGGCGGCATGCCGGTCGAGGTGCGGTAGGTCGCCAAGTCGGCCGCGTCCGCTTCCCAGACCACGCTTTCGGAGTCCCAGTGCACGAGGTCGTCGGACTCCAGCCGGCGCACCTTGCGGTGGTTGCGGTTCGGGTCGTCGTCCCGCACCCAGAGCCGGGTATACATGACGTACCGGCCGTAGGACTCGTCCCGGAAAACGACGTTCTGGGTGTCGCAGTCCTCGATGCGGACGCCGTGCAGGTGCTCCCAACGGAGGCCGTCGGGCGAGGCGAAGAACTCCAGCGTATGCGGCCGGTCGGGGTGCGGACCGCACTTGGCCTGGCTCTTGTAGCGCCGCTCGGGCGGCGCCTGCGGGTCGATCCAGACGCAGCAGCCCTGCAGGCGGTGCATGGCCATGACCGCGTTGGCCGGCAGGTCGGGGCCAAGGAGGTTGAGCTCGGGCGTCGTGAAGTGAATCCCGTCGTCCGATTCGGCGTAGCAGGTCGCGAACCGGGAGCGGGCGTCGTACCAGAGGCGAACCCGGCCGCCTTCGGAGCGCACCGAGCTGTATGCGTACACCTCCGTCCCGTCCTCGGGGTGCAGCAGCACCTCGCCGGTGGCGCGCGCGGGGTTGGACCGCAGCACCACGCCCTGCGACGAGTCTATGATCGAGTCGTCGAGCATCAGGTGCTTGTGTCGACCCAGGTTCATGGCGTCGTTCATCATCGCTATCCTCGGCGATTGGCGGCAGTCCGTGCTACCGCCGGAAGGGGTGCCGCAGCGGGGCGATGCGCTGCGCGCGCTCGTACCAGCCCTGCGGCGCGTGGTCGGAGGTGTGCAGGTAGCAGCGGATCAGTACCTCGGCGCGGCCGGGCACGAACGTGAGGTGGCGGCTCATCGGCACCGTGGTGTGGGCGGCGTGATGCCGTGCCAGGGCCGCGACGTTGACGAAGGTCACCCCCCACTTGCGCTCCACGTGCGAACGCCCGCCGCGGGTGTCGTCCGGGTTGGTATGGGTATGGCCGCCGAGCCACAGGTCGATGCAGCCGGGGTGCTCGGCCAGGTAGCGTTCGAACTCCTGTGCGTCCGGGCGGCCGCCGACGAAGTACAGGTATGACGCGCCCTGCGGCGCGCCGTCGGCGAAGTAGCCGTGATAGTTGCGCGCGCTGCCGTCCGGCGCGCGCGCGAATCCCTCCCAGGGGCCGCTGGCCACCGTGGTCTCCCTCAGCATGTGGTGGTGGGCGCTGACGATGATGCAGTCCTGGTTGTCTTCGACCATCTGCCGCCACCACCGGAAGGTCTCGTCGGTAACCGCGCCCGCGGGGTAGCCGCCGCGCGCCGCGCGCCCCACCGGCGGGCCGCCGTCGTTGCGGTCGCTCATGAGCAGGAACAGCACGTTGCCTGCGCGGAAGGAGTAGCGCTCCCAGGTGCCGTCGATCGCGAACGGCCGCCTGCGCGCGTCGACGCCGGAGGTCGCCGTGTTGCGCCCCTCGGGGTCCACCCACGTGCGGAACCACCACTGGCACTCCTCGTCCGGGCCGGAGGCGTCGTGGTTGCCGATGATGTTGTAGAAGTCCTCACGCCGGTGGCGGCGCGCGGCCCGGAACTGTCGCACCACCTCGGCGCCCTCTTCGTCATCGGGAGGAGTCTGGCTGCCGGAGAGATCGCCAAGGTGCAGGCAGATGTCCCACGCGAATGGCGGGCCGCCCTCCGCGCCCCCGTCGTCGGAATGGCGGATCGCATCGGCCAGACTCTGCCGCCCCGCCACGCGCAGGTCGGTGCCGACGTGAGAGCAGCACGCGGCCCAGACCCGGAACTCCGGCCCGCTCGTCGGCGTGCTTCCCCGCACCGGCATGCGGCTATGGTACACGCTGATCGGCTACCATCGGCTGGTGCTGTTCGCCGAGTTGGCCGCGGTGTCGGATCAGGTGGGCGCCACGCGAAGCCGGAGCATCAAGGTCGAGGCGCTGGCCGTGTGCCTGCGGGCGCTTGCCGATGACGCGGAGCCGGACGCGCTGGCCGCCGGCGTGTGCTTCCTGGCCGGGCGGGTGAGGCAGGGCCGGCTGGGCG
>JAPOQV010000159.1 GCA_026710565.1 Spirochaetaceae bacterium
CAGATTATCGAGCTGAAGACGATGGTGCGGGTGGCGGAGGTGCTGGACTCGGACCTGAAGTTGGTGATCCAGCCGCGACCTCCGCTGCGCTCCCGCGCGTGAACGTGCGCGGCGCCACGTCCGCCGGAGGCGCCGATAGCCCGAAATTCGCGGTGCCACCTGCCGGAGTTCCCGCACAAATGCCGACCGACTCCACCGACGTCACGTTCCACTATCCGCCAGAGCTCTTCAACCTGCTGGTTGATGCGGTTCCGCTGCTGAACAAGACCAAGAAGGACCTGCTGCTCTTTCTTGCGGGGGCCGGTGTCGCGGACGACATACTGCGTGATTTGCCTATCCATCAGAATATGCGTCAAAGAACAGATAATAAGTCGTACTGTTCAGTTAGAGCATGGAGCAGCCGCCGCGTCTTCTCCAACCGCGTGAACACCTCGCACTCGGTGCTTCGCAGCGTGTTGTCCGCAACATCGGGTGGCAATGTTCTCGGCCACATCACCGCCATGTCACGTCCTCTGGATCAGCGGTGCGAAGTACCCGACATGGGGGGCGTCCGGCAAACCGACGAGCGCAGCCCTGTCGAGGAACCGATTGTATTCCTCGCAGGCGGTCTCAGGCGCGAGCACGCAGGCATGACATGCCGCAAGGGACAGGCCATCAGCCCCAGCGACCATACCTTCGATGCACAACGGGTCGGAGGAACACCATTCCATCGCCCGGATCGCCGCCTCGACGGCCCGCTGGATACGGTGGGCTTCGCCCTGCCGTTGCAAACCGCCGAGCGTGCCGTCGGAATCGGAGGTGGCGGTATAGATCAGAAGCCCCGCCATGCCGTCGGTCCCGTCGCTCACATAGAGGCGTTCGCGCAACGCAGCGGTCGAGTAGCCGCATTCCAGCGTGAGCTGGCGCATGAGCGCATGCGCGAACCTGTGCGCCAGCAGATAGCGCGGCGTTATCGGCCAAGCGGGCTCGCCCTCGCCGTACCGCCGGTGCCATTCGATCCGCCACAGCTCATCGACGCGTCGCGCGCGCGACGTCACTTCGTCCTGAGTTTCCCAGGCGTGGAGCGTGTCCTGATTGAAGGCGAGGAAGATGCCTTCGCCGCGGACCTCCACCGCCGGGAGCCAGCCGGGGTCGCCGACGGCGATCGCCGCGATGTCCGGGCTGTCCTCGTCGCCCGGCGGATTGATCCGCGTGAAGCCCTTCAGGGCGCGCACCTCGCGCAGTCGGACGACGCGGACGACGTTGCTGAGGAAGGGGTCCAGGCTGTCGGGCACAGCTACGTTGCGCACCTCGAATTCCCGCGTATCGCTTTCCCGCGTGTCCGCGCCGGAGACGAACTGTCTGTATTCTTCCTGGCGGATGTTCAAGATGGCGTCGTCGTTGTACCGGGTCAGTCGATCCTCGATCTGACGTGCAAGCGCGTCGGGGCTCAGGCCGAGTTCACGCAGGACCGGTTCAAGATCACCCTGGGCGAGGATGCGGATGAGGGTCGCGCGGTCCTCGGGCCTCGTCGTGACAATCGGGTTCCAGTAAACGCCGAGCGCTTCCTGTATTGCATCCGACCACGGCGGAATGCTAAGCGCCGACTCGATCACGGGGAAATACAGGTTCGATGCACCGCGTTGCAGTGCACGCGGCTCGCAATCGCATGTCTCGTTCGCTACGGCGAGCCAGGGACGCCGGCCGCGGCAGCGGAAGCCGCGCCAGGTCTGGGCGCTGAACACCCCGTCCATCGAGCGCCGCGCCGCGCAGTCGCGGCAGCTCAGAACCAGACCGGCGAGTCCGGGCCGTTCCGACCTGAGATAGAGATCGGCGCGTTCCTTCTTCCTGCAATCGGCCTTGTGCCCGACCCAGATATGCCACGGGAAATCGTCCAGATGTCCCTTGGAGCAGGCCATGACAAAGCGGATCGGCACCGCGAATATTCTGCGCTGACCCGGCGCTTTGCGCGTGCAGCCTGCGCAGAACCGGTAAGCCCGGCCGGGCTCCTGAGACCAGCGGCGCGCCGGGGCGAGGCGGTCGCATTGGGGGCATTGCAGCCATTCCGGAAACCGCGCCGCGACAAGGGTGCGGCCATCGGGATTGCCCAGACCGTCCCGCCAGTTCTCATCCACGACCGGCGGCAGTCGGAATCCGCCGACGGAGAGTTTTCGCTGCAAACGCGGCTCGGTGATCCTCTGCGGATTGGCCAGCCCGGCCGGCGGGAAGGACCTGTCCCATTCCTCGAGCCCGGCCGCCACGGCCGATACGGGCGCGCCGTCGGCGCGAAAGTCCACGACGGAACCCGGCCCGAAAGTCATGACGGCGGCGCTTCTGCGCAATTCTCCCAGCCGGTTATTCGCCATCGCCGCCCTCCCTTGATGTGCGTTCGCGCAGCCATTCGGCGAGCCTGAACCGCGTGGCGGCCTCGACGCTGCGCATGTTGTTCAGCGTCGGCCAAGCTTCGCCCGGCATGCGGCCCATCGCCCGCAACGTTGCGGCGCGTTCCGCATCCTGAAGCAGCGAGCTGCGAACGTGCCGGGTCCAGTAGCTTCGCGGCGCGCGGAACTCCCATGTGTCGAGACAGCGCTCCAACTCCAGCCTGACGGCCGCTTCCTCCGGATCGATTGCCGCCGCGCGCTCGACGATGTCGTCTATGAGGTCCTTAGCGGCATCGATCGCGTCGTTGTCGAGCGCGGGCCGGTCGATCATGCCGGGCGCCATATGCCGCACCAGAGCCACCAGCACCGCGTGCAGCGCGCGATCACGCGCGCGCGATGCAAACGGCGTCACGCTGGTCGGCTCGACATCCCGATACAGGGTTTCGTGCCAGGTCGGGAAGCTTTCGTAATGCGACCGGTCTCGGGCCTTGGCATTGTTGAGCACGGCGACGACGAACCCCGGCACATCGCCGCGCCCGACGCGGCTCGTCGCCTGAATGTATTCGGCGATGCCCTTGGGCTGACCGTTGACCAGCATCAGGCCGAGACGCGGAATATCGACGCCGACGCTGAGCATGTTCGTCGCAAGGACGACATCGAGCGCGCCCTGATCGGCGGCACGAATTGCGAGCCTGTCCAGCATGTCCCGGACTTCGGCCTGCGTACGCCTCGAAGTCAGTTCTTCGATAAACTCTGGCTGACGGGCCGTCTCGCCGCGCCGCTGCGCGATCGAAGCAAGGCTGTCATTCACGTCGTCCTGCATCAGGACGAGGGCGCCGCCCAGCTCGCGCAGCGAGTTGAAATACGACACCAGCGTCCAGTATGGATCGCGCGCGGCGTCATCGGTCGTAGCGCCGTACGCGGACTGGAGAAGCGAGGCAGCCACGCCCTGGAGGGTGAATTTCGCTGACCGGCCCGCCGTGGTTACGCCCGCATAGACGCGGCCGGGCGCGTCGCGGTTCACCACGGCGAATGCGGAATCCGAGGCGTCCAGACACGACGGGGGAAACTGCGCCGTCTCGCGGTCGAACAGGGCGGCTACCTGTTCGGAGGCCCGCCGAATCGTCGCCGTCGAGCCGATGACTTTGGGACGCGCGCCCTTTGCTGCAAACATCCGGTCGATCGCGACTTCATAAAGTCCGGCGACTGTGCCGAGCGGGCCGGAAATCAGATGCAACTCGTCCTGCAGAATAAGATCGGGCGGCGTACCGGCGCGCAGCCCGAACAAACCGTTGATTTCCTTGCGCCGAACGATCTGCGCGAACTTGTCGATCGTGCCGATCAGCAGCGTCGGCCGCATCCGGTACACATCCTCGTCCACGGTCCAGACGGGGAGCGGGGTATCGGGATCGCACAGGAGGCAATCTTCGTTCTCGCAGCGGACGTGAATCGCGTTTGCCTGTTCGTCGTGTTCCCAGGTGAGCGGTTCACGGCAGGCCGGGCAATGCACGAGCTGCCTGGGCGTCGGCTGGTCCGGCGCACCGTCGAGTGCCGCGGCGGCGTCACTCACCCGGTTCGGTACGGCATCGCCCCCGACCCAGAGACCGATCGAGAACGGCGTGCTCCCCAGTTCCCGGCGTGGTACGCCGGCTTCGCGGATGCGTCCGCGCCGTATCGCCTCGCAGGCGAGCAGGACGGAGGCGGCGCGCGCAAATTGCTGCGTAGTCAGCAGGCGCAGCGTGTACCGCATGATGGCGGCGACGCCATCCCCCGCGTCCGGATCGTCCCCGGCGGACAGCCTTCTGTAGAAGGCGAGGAAGGCGATGAGGGCGAGATAGGCTTCCGTCTTGCCGCCGCCGGTCGGGAACCACAACAGGTCCATAATCCGGCGTTCCGGATGCTCACGGTCGGCGACGGATGCCGCGGCAAGCAGGATGAAGCCGAGCTGGAACGGCCGCCATGCAAGGGGACCGCGCGCGCTTTTCTCAGGATCCCAACCGTGCTGCATGTCCATTGCGAGATTGGCCAAGCGAAAGGCGCGCGCCATCGCGGCGTCTTCAGCAATGCGCGTCGCGCCGGCGGACATGCGGTCGTGGACTTCGCGGCAAATCGCGATGTTCTTTTCGGCCTGGTCCCGGAATTCTTCGGGCAGCGACGCAACTTCCGCTTCCCTGTCTTCGAGCCAACGCTCATAGGCGGCGGGGAGCTGGTGCAGGGCGCCGCCGAGCTTGTTCGGCGTCGCCATAGCCAGCCACCGCGCCGACAGCGGTTTCAGCGGCCCGTCGGCGCGCAGTGCGTCGAACAGCTCGTGACCAGCCGCGCTGGTCCCCGGAACAGTGGCCGTGGGAATCCAGCTTGTGGCGACCATCTCAGCTGTCGCCGAGGCGGTTCCCGCCTCCCATTCCACCGAACAGGTATGACCGGTCGCGAATTCGTGGGCGTTGCGGTACAGCAGTGCCGCGGAGCGATCGTCGTCATCGAGCACCGCCCGCCGCGACGGCCGCGCCACTAGTACGGTGCCCTGCCGTGAGCGAATCTCCACGCGGGTCTGGAACAGCGTGAGCCGCTCGATTCCGTCGCGGCCCTCGTCTTCATCGGGTTCGGCCTGGTTCAACAAGGTGACCGTGGCGAGCGTGCCGCCCGACCATGGTGCTGTGCGTATGTGCAGTCTCACGCCTGCCGGCGCGCCGTGCGGTTCGAGATCGACGAAGCGCGAGGTGTCTTCCAGCGTGACGCCGTCCACGGGTATGTCATGCGCCCGGCGGCGCCATTCCGTGCGCCGCCGGGCACCGCCGCCGCCCCCTTTCTGTTTCTCCGCGTCCGACTCGTCGAGAACGACGGGCTCGTAGGTTGCGAAGTGAACCGCCACGTCGAGTCCTGGGCTCCCTTCCGTCGCCGCGCGCGCGGCGACGGATATGCCCGCCGAACAGGGCCGCACGAGACCGACCAGCGAGACCTCTTCTTCCTCGGCGCCGCCGTCGGTTTCGCTGTCATCCCCGCTGGACAGGCCGAGGCGTTCGTCCTCCTCCGCCCCCATGCGGGTTTCCCGCGGCCACAAGATGCCCGTCAGATAGACGTCCGAAGGGCGCGAGGTCAGGACCTCGTCCGCCGTGTACGGCCCCACCAGATCGCATCTCAGCCGGTCGAGAAGACTGTCACGCATTTCGCCGCCTTCCTGGTCCGCGCGCAAACGGGAAGAACGCCGTGCTGTAGCCCAGCACTAGCGGCGCTAGCAGGATCCCGCTGCTTCGCCAGGGCTCGTGGAGCGTCTCGCGCTCCGGCGCATCCGGCGGCAAAACGACCGTGCAGACGCCGCGCACATGCAGATGCCGGATCGTGTCGGGCGGCCGTCGCCGGCCGCCGCCGAGCTTCGCCTGCACGGCGTTTGCGACGGTGAACAGATCGGCGTTGACCGACTGCGACAAAACCGCGAGACACTGCCCCTGTCCGTCTTCCTTGAGCCGATATGCAAATCCAGCATTCCGATCGGCTTCGGCGACGAGCGACACGGTCTCGTCCGCGAAGCTGCGAATCCGGGTTTGCGCAGCGCGCACGGCGGCGGGACGCTGAAAGAAACTGCGCCCCGCCAAGCCTTCGGCGCGTATATCGGCGTCATGGCCGATCTCGAGCTGCGCGCGCGGCTTGTTGTCCTTCGTCTGAAGGCAATACGTTCTGCCGGAGGCCTCGACCCGCTTTGCGAACTGTCGCCAGCCACGGCCGACCAGAAGCCGCGAGCGTCCGCGCGTCGCGCCGACGAACACGACTCGCGCCTCTTCGTCCTGGTCCACATTGCGACCCTGCGTGTCGGCCAGCATCAGGTGCACGGTGTCCGCCTCGCGCCCCTTGGAGGCGTGTATCGTACCGACGATGGGGCCGTGCAGTCCCAGCTCGGCATGACACAGTTCCGCCGGCGGCTGTTTGCGTCCGAGGCGCTGCCGCAACAGGCGCATCTCCACAACGGTCTGCGTGCGGCCCGCGATGCGGACCAGATGCGCCCATGCGTCATCGACGTCGAATGTCGCCAGCGATGTGCCGTGTACTCTGTCGGCCCAAAGCGCCATGAACCTGTCGCGGCTCAGATCGGCGTCCGTATATTCGGAAAGCGCCCCGCCGATCCAGGGTGCGAGGCACACCGGCAGCCCCGACATCCGGACGCGATGTGGAATGCCGTTCCTGGTCAGCATCGAGGTGGTGAGCAAGACGTCGCAGCGCCTGCGATAGAGGATGAACGCGTCCTCAAGCTCGGCCAGCGCCGCATCGTCAACATGCAACGCTTCGCCATGCGCAAGACTGATGACCTCGTCCTTGATTTCCGCGAGCTTGTCGCCGTTCTCACCTACAGCGGCCAGCACCTTGCGACGGGTATCTGAGAATATCGTCAGCAGTTGCGGCGAGCCGGTGCGATGCACCTGCGTCAGTTCGAATTCCCTGAACGCCCCCGCCATGCCGCGGCGGATTGTCTCGGGCAGTGGCGGTTCCCCGGCTTCTCCTTCCCGGACCTCCCGGTCATCCGCGAAGCCGTAGATGGCCTGGGCCTCGTCTGCGAATACCGTGGCGCCGCAGTCTGGTGACAGTTTGCCGACAATCTCCACGACCAAGTCCGCGCGAACGCCGACAATGTCCTGCGCCTCGTCAACGACCAGATGTTCCACCGTTTCAAGATAGTCGCCGACGTTCTCGTCCTGCCGGACAAGATCGCGTACACGTTCGATGTTTTCTTCGTAGGT
The DNA here is from genome assembly GCA_026710565.1 of Spirochaetaceae bacterium. Next base: position 7,088 of record JAPOQV010000159.1, read on the forward strand.
GCCTAGCATTTTCGCTTCTTCGTCGAAGCCCGAATGGATCGTCCAGGCGTGCGAATCCAGCGTTGCGATCTTGACGGCATATGCGGCCGATGCGTCTTCGAGATAGGCGGCGATCCGGTCCCTGATCTCGCGCACCGCAGTGCGCGTGAAACTGATCAGCCAGATGCGGCTCCGCTCCCGACCGCTCTGGGCGATCAACTGCGAGACCCGCGCACAGGCGACCGCCGTCTTGCCCGTGCCCGGACCGGCCCCGACCAGCAACCGGTCTGCGGGCGGTGCGTCGATTACCTGCCGCTGTGATTCGTCCCACTCTATGAGGGCAGGTGGAACGACGTGAAATTCGGGGGCGGCCTCGCTGTTATCCATATCGGTCGCCTCCGTCGTCGGCGGGTAATCGGCAGGCGCGATGCCGTCGAGCCAGACCTCGCCGCCGTTTACCAGCGGCCGAAATTCTTTTTTGTATTTGACGACGGGCATTCCATCGAGATGGCGCAGGGGACGCGTCACCCGCGCCATCTCCCGTCCCTGCCTGAATATCCGTACCTCGATTTGCGCCATGACTATGCTTTCGAAATCTTCCGCGCGCGGCCGTGGCCTCACGTGGTTGCGTTGCGCATTCACGATGGCCGTTTCTCTATACTCTCGTACTCCGCGATTGCGGCAAAAGGCTTTCGGCTCCCGCGGATGAACACCTCGGCCTGGTCCAGTACCTCCGCCAAATCTCGTCTCTGTTTTCCTTTAAGGGCGCATTCCCAGACGACCAGTATGCGCCATCCGTCTGCATTCAGCGCGGTCAGCACGTGGACGTCTCGCTCCATATTGCCGTCGATCTTGCTCTTCCAAAACGCCGCACGCGTCTTCGGCCATTTAAACAGCGAGCAGCCGTGACCATGCCAGAAGCAACCGTGCACGAGAACCACGGTGCGATACTTCGGGAACACCATGTCGGGTTTGCCGGGCATGCCCTTGCCGTGCAACCTGTAACGCAGCCCGCGCCCGTGCAGCCCGCGCCGCATGAACATTTCCGGCTTCGTGTTCTTGCCCCTGATCCGGCTCATGACCAGTCGGCGCTGTTCCGGCGTCAATACGTCGGTGGTTTCGCCCTTCGCAGCGGCCCTATCGCAGGCATCAGCTTTCAAGGGCCTTTTCCATCGCGGATGGACCGCACACGAAGGCCGGTGGGGTGGCTTTGGACACCACGGCCGCCGCAACCGGGATGCTCGTGGGCTCCGCTCCGGCCGACGCCCGGATAGTGTTCATGATCTCGGTCGCGATGGCCTTCGCCATCAGCGGCGGGACCGCGTTTCCGATCTGCCGGAATGCCGCGTTCATCGCGCCTGCGAATACGAAACCGTCGGGGAAGGATTGGAGCCGCGCCGCTTCCCGGACGGAGATCGTCCGGGCCTGGGTGTCGTCGTAATGTATATGGCTGTATCCGTCCTTGCTCAGATGCGCCATGATTGTGCGCACGGGCTGGTCTCGTGAGGTCTTCCGCCATTTGTTCGGGAACTTCCCCGCATCGTAAGGCGGCACGATCGAGCTCTTCAGCTGTTCGTATTCCGCCGACCCCGGAACAATACGCAGCCCCTTGTTCGCAAGCGCCGACAGCTTCTCTTTGAACGTTTTCAGGGCGAGCGCGTGGGCTTCCGGGTACTGATCGCCTTCCTTCATGCGGGCGAACAGCTGGTAGTCGCGCGGCAGATATCTGATGACATGGTCATAGACGCCGTCACCGGCCGTAAAGCCCGGCCAAGTTTTCATCGCGTTGGCGTAAGCGGATACAGTACGTCTTCCGTCATACTTGGCCAGTTGATCGAATCTTCGCGCGCCGAGTTTCAGTTCTCCCTTTCGTACGAGCTCACGCGCGTCGATCTTCGGCAGGTCGCCGATCGCTTCGGCCGCCGTGACAACGGGGTGCAAGGCCTCGGTCGCCTCCGGTGGAGACACGTAGGCGTGCGCGTCTTCGAACAGGCCACCGTCAGATAGCAGTTTTAGCGCGACTTGCCGGGAGCCTTCGTAGCCGGGCGGGAGATCGATCCAGTGTGTCGGCTCGGGGAAGCTGACGGTCTCGGCCATCTCGCGATGGTATGCGACCAGAAACATGCGTTCCCGCGTTTGCGGTACGCCGTAGAAGGCGGCGTTCAGCAAGGTGTAGGCACACACGTAGCCAAGCTCTTCCAGCACCTCGCACACTTCTTCGGGGACGTTGTGTCCGCCGAAATTCATCGCGTCCGGAACGTTCTCCATGAGAATCGCGACCGGCCGGCACGATTTCACGTATTTGAGATAGGGCGTATAGAGCTTCGCGCGCGGGTCCTGGCGGAAGGCTTCGGGATGTGCCTCGATCTCGCGCAGCTTCGACCTGCCGACGCGGGCGAATGCTTGGCACGGCGGACCGCCGATGACGACATCGAACGCTTCGGCGACCCGGCCGAGTTTCAGGTCGCGGACGAGCTGGCCCGGGGAAATCGCGGTGATGTCGCGCGCCACGGCGTGCTGCGGCGCATCCGCATGGAAATTGGCGCCGTAGGAGGCGGCCGCCGTTGGATTATTCTCCACCGCGGCCGCGATCTCGAATCCCGCCGCGCCGAAGCCGAGAGAAAGTCCGCCGCACCCGGAAAAAAGGTCAAGCACGCGCGGCGCCGCTCCGGTCAAGAGCTTTGAGACCTTCTCCCGGATGATGTGATCAGTCACGGCTGTTTCGGCTCTTTCTTCGCCTGGTCGGGGGAGCCGGGTCGCGCATTGAATGCTTCTCGGTTCAGTGTTCGCGAACGAGCCGGGCGATCAAGGGGGACTTCTTGAAGCCGTCTTTCGCGGCAATAGCCGTTAAATCGCTCAGCGTCCTCCTGGGGAAAGGCATCTGCACGCGAACCAGATCAGCCATTTACGCTACTCTTCATGAGCGCTCAGGACCGCCTGAAAGCGCACCCGGTCGTCCGGTGGAACGGCATGCTGGCAGAATTCCGGTTCGGTGGTGATCCACGTAACGACGACAGGGTAGGGCCAGCTCGCTACGTGCTGCCTCGCCCTGTTGGTGGACCGGGACCGCCCGGCGAGCATGGGCTTGTACAACGGGCTGATGGTCGGGATTGTGGCGAAATCGTTGAGAATATCTGGCATCCTGCCGAATCGGTTTGTGGCGTCCCAGTAGTCGTACGTGAACGGTCCGCCGAAGGTGAGCAGCCCCATGCCGGCTGACGAAGTACGAACCCCACCTATGACCGGCGAAGTCGAACATGAAGCTCTGGAGGTGGACTTCGGCACCGTCCGCGACCTC
>JAPOQV010000160.1 GCA_026710565.1 Spirochaetaceae bacterium
CCCAACCCGTTCGTCCCCCGGGCGGTTGGCGGAGACGCGGAGCCGGGCGCAGGATCCTCTGCCCCCGCTCGAACTCGTCCAGCCACTCGTCGATCTCCACGGCCAGCTCTTCCGCCGCCGGCGGCACCAGGCCCACCTCGCAGGCGGGCCCGAGCTCGCGCTGCGCCTTCTTGCGGTAGGTGCTGAGCATGCGATCGCCGATGCGCGCCACCTCGTAGAAGTCCTCCGACAGCAGCACCAGCACCGGCACCTTGAGCGCGCCGTTGATGCGCAGCTCCTCGGCGAGGGCGTCCTCGACCCGTTCGACGAAGCGCAGGTCGAGACCAGGGGACCCGGCGGCGATCGCTTCGAGGATCGGCCCCTGGCGGACGCAGTCCCCGCACCAGATGCCGCTCAGGCAGAGCACCGGCATGTTTCGCACGAAGGTGGCGGCGCGCTGCTGCTGCTCGTCGCCGAGCGCGATGCGCCCGGCCATCGCCTCCCATTTCGCGCGGTGGTTGTCCGGTCCATCGGCGAGGTACGGACCCATCGGCTTGGCCGCATCGAACTGCGATCGCCAGAAGTCCTGGCGGGTGTCGCTATACTTTCCCATCGTCGTCCTCCGTTACGGTGATCTGCAGGCCTACCTGCGCGAGTTGCTCGGCGTCGACCGGTGACGGCGAGCCGTCCATCAGCGACGCCATCGCCGTGTTCTTGGGAAAGGCGATCACCTCGCGGATGGTGGGCTGTCCGGCCATCAGCATCACCAGCCGGTCCAGTCCGAAGGCGATGCCGCCGTGCGGCGGCGGCCCGTAGCGGAACGCGTCGAGCATGAAGCCGAACCGCCGGCGCGCCTCGTCCCGATCGATGCCCATCAGCGCGAACACCCGTTCCTGCAGGGCGCGGTCGTGGATCCGGATCGAGCCGGAACCGAGCTCCGTACCGTCGAGGACGAGGTCGTAGATCTCGCCCCGCACCGATCCGGGATCGGACTCCAGGCGGTCCAGGTCCTGCTCCTGCGGTCGCGAGAACGGGTTGTGGCTGAAGTCCCAGCGGTCCTCGTCTTCGTTCCTTTCGAACAGCGGGAAATCCGTGATCCAGCAGAAGCGGTGGCCGTCGAGCTGCCGTTCCGTTCCGAGCGCGGTGCGGACCGCGCCAAGCGACTCGCAGGCGGTCTGGCGGCCGTCGGCGACGAACAGGGCAACGTCGCCGGCGGCGGCGCCCAACGCGTCGATCGCCTGCGGGGCCACCGAGCCCAGGAAGCGGGCGATGCCTCCATCCAGACCGTCTGCGGTGACGCGGGTCCACGCCAGGCCCTTGGCGCCCTGCGCCTTCGCATGCTGCTCCAGCGCGTCGATGCGGGCGCGCGACAGGCCGTCCCCGGACACGGTCAGCGCCTTGACCACGCCGCCGCCGTCGAGGACCGAGCGGAACACCTTGAAGTCGGTCCGTTCGGCGACCGCGCCGAAGTCGATGAGCGGCAACTCGAAGCGCAGGTCGGGATTCTCCGAGCCGTAGCGGTCGATCGCCTCGTCGTGGGTGATGCGCGGGAACGGGATGTCGAGCGCCTGGTCCAGGCAGCGCGCGAACACGCGCGCCAGCATGGTCTCGACGGCGGTGAAGATGTCTTCGCGATCCACGAAGCTCGCCTCAAGGTCGATCTGCGTGAACTCCGGCTGGCGGTCGCCGCGCGTGTCTTCGTCCCGGTAGCAGCGGGCGATCTGGAAGTAGCGGTCCAGCCCGCTGACCATCAGGAGCTGCTTGAAGATCTGCGGCGACTGCGGCAGCGCGTAGAAACTCCCGGGGGACACTCGGGACGGGACGATGAAGTCGCGCGCGCCCTCCGGAGTGGAGCGCATCATGGTGGGGGTCTCCACCTCCAGGAAGCCCTGGTCGGTAAGCGCCGCGCGCACCTCGGCCGTGGCGGCGCTGCGCAGGGCCAGGTTGCGCTGCATGACGCCGGAGCGGAGGTCCAGGTAGCGATAGGTCTGGCGCAACTCCTCGCGTGCGTCGACCGTGTCGCCGATCGCGAACGGCAGCGGGTCGCAGGCCGACAGCACCTCGATCTCCGTCGCGGCCAGCTCGATCTCGCCCGTAGCCTGGCCGGCGTTGGCCATGTCGGCGGGGCGCAGGCGCACCGTGCCCGCTACCGCGATGCAGTACTCGTCGCGCAGCGCTGCCGCCGCCGCGTGCGCCTCCTGCGGCGAAGACTCGTCCACCACCACCTGCGTGACCCCGTAGCGGTCGCGCAGGTTGAGGAAGCGGATGCCGCCGTGGTCGCGCCAGGATGCGACCCAGCCGCCCAGCACCACCTGCGCCCCGGCGTCGGCGGCTCGCAACTCGCCGCACGTCTTGGTTCGTTTCAGTCCCATGTGGATCGGGACCGTACCATGAGGCGGGTGTGGGTCTCAGGCGAGGTCCTGGGCCAACAGAAAGCTCAGGTCGCCTCGTTTCGCCTGGGTGGCAAGCCAGTTCGCTCCCTCGGCTGTGAGAAGCAGAGGCAAGATCCGTGGCAGGAGGCTGTCACCGGCAAGCAGCCAACGTACACGCGCGGGCGGCATGCGCCCGAGTGTGGCCAGAATCCAGTCGTCGGGCGTCGTGTGTCGTGTGTGCCGCGGCTGTTAGCGCCGTGATCACCCCGTCAGAACCGATCGCCGCCAGAACTGCCGAAGCCGCAGCCCGCCCCCGGTCTCCGCCAGAAGCAAGTGTGTTCACCAGGCGCTTGATGGTGGCAGGGGGCGTATGGTCATCGAAGCCAGCGATTGCATGTAAAGCGACATCGTCGTCCGGGTCGTCAATGAAGCCGAGGAGGTCGTCATATCGTTGGATGCCGCTCTTGCCGAGCCCCCAGACCGCAGCCTGCCGCAGCTCATCGCCCCGAAAGCGCTCGGCGCCGGCGATCCGCGTGAGATGTTCGCGCGCGAACGGCGTGTCGCCCAGCTCAGCAAGGATGAATACGGCTTCCATTCTGAGATCGGGTCGATCGTCGGTACTCCAGATGAACTCCGACAACCACTCCTCGCCTTGACCGGAGCCGAGCGACGCGGCGACGCCCGCAGCCTCAAGGACTACTCGGTCATCGCCCCCATCGTCGATTACGTCTTCCAGCAAGGCGGTGCGTCGCGCTCCCAGGTCATGACGATGTGCCAAGGCTCTGACCGCAGCGTAACGATCCACATCGCTGGCGGAACCGAGGGAGGGAATCGGGTCGTAGTCGCTGTTCAAGGAAGAAGACAAGTCGGCAAGGGACGAGGGTACACCCGCGATTATCGCGGAGCGCGCCTTGAACGTGTCGCGCGCACGAACGTAGGGGTTCCTCCCCTTCAGCAGGTACGTCTGCCGCCGTTCCGGTCGCCTTCGATCACCTCGCATCTGCACGACGATTCTGTCCGTGCTGACCGCGAGAACCGTCCCGTCGCGAGAGGGAACCGTCGCCGGCCACGTACGATCTCGCTCCGCACCTTCCGAGGCGGATTTCGGAGGACCGAGAGTGGAGAATCTGACCGAACTGCGCAGTGCTGCAACTGTCAGAAACACCGGCTCGTCGACGGTAACAGGGCGTGCATCACGAAACGAGCAAGCGACGAACGCGATGAGGTCGCTATCGCGCAGCCCCGCGTCCCACGCCCGATCCGGATTGGACGGCGTATCACTCATCCGGATTCTGAGATCCGTCTTCGCGCGCACCTCTACTCGCAAACCGGTCTTGACGCACAGGAGATCCGGAAGGCGCAGCCGCTTTATTTTCGTCGACCAGATCTTGTTCGATCCGCAATAGCGCTCAAGCTCGATGGGTTCGAACCCCGCTCGGCGAAGAGTCTCCATCGTCCGGTGAACACCTGCGGCACCCATGCTCAGAAAACGGAGGAAACTCGCGTCGGCCTTGAAGGGCATCAGCGCTCAGCGTGGCCGACCTGCAGCAGGTGCGCCGGTTCGACACCCAGTGCATGTGCGAGTGAGAAGATGTTCTCTACCGAGACGTTTCGCTTGCCCCGTTCCACGGAGCTGATGTAGGTGCGATGGAGATTGGAACGCGCGGCAAGCTCCTCCTGGGATAGCCCGGCAGAGGTGCGGAGCCGCCTGAGGTTGACTGCGAGTATGTGCTTCGGGTCGCGAATCGCTCAACACCCCCTCGAGTGGTTGCGACCGACCGTACGCAGCCTGTAAACTATGAGTCTACAGACTATGCGTCAACACTCTGCGCTCGAAGGAAGCACGGGAGACGCCCGGCTCCCACGCATGGGGAGCCTCTCGGCAACCATTGTGGCGCCACGAACCGATCCGGTCTACAACTGCCACACGTACCTCACGAAGGTGCCGATCGGCGCAATCCGACCGTTCATCGAGGCCTTCACCGAACCCGGTGAGGTTGTAGCCGACTTCTTCGCCGGCTCCGGGATGACCGGGCTTGCGGCACAGCAACTCAATCGTCGAGCGCGACTCAGCGACATCTCGGTGCTCGGACATCACATCGCACATGGGTACCTGACCGATCTCCCTGAAGAGACGCTTCGGGGCGCAGCCACCCAAGCCATTCAGCAGGCACGCGCCGCCACGGCACCGCTCTACGAGACGAGGCGTGATACCGACAACAACCTGGTGGAGCTCATTCGCACCGTGTGGTCGTTCTGCTACCGCTGTCCTCGTTGTGATGTCGAGATAACGTACTTTGAGGAACTGAATGAAGAGGGAAAGTCGCCCCGGAGCTGCCCGGGCTGCGGAGCTGGTTTTTCCCGCCGTTCCTGGCGTCGCAGCGACGATGTACCGGTCCAAGTGGTGGTTCGGGGCGAGAATGGGCGTCAGGTCGAACAGCCCGTATCGGCCCTTGACTGGCGCAACATCGCGAATGCGCACAGCGACCCACGTCTCGAGGAGGTCCCGTCGCTGCCGATCGAGCCGCATAGAGAGATGTATGGCCGATCCGGATTGGGAAAGTCAGGCATGACCGAGACTGCGATGTTCTTTTCGCCTCGCAACGCGATCGTCCTGCTGGAGCTCTGGAAGGCGATCGCAGACGTGTCTGATAGCGCGATTCGACAGAAACTCAGGTTCGCGTTTACGGCTATTCTTCCGCGAGCATCGAAGAGGTATCAGTGGAGCCCGATGCGCCCACTGAATGCACAGAATCAGACCTACTACATTGCGCCGGTCTACTATGAGTGGAACGTCTTCGATCTGTTCGTCAGAAAATTGAACGCGGTGATCCGAGCCGATGGCGTGCTGTTCGGGCGCCAACCAATGCTCACCGGGCTTTCATCGAAAGACGTTACCTATCACATCACGTCCGCGGACCGCCTCTCCCACCTCGACGAAGCGTCGATCGACTACGTGTTCATCGATCCTCCGTTTGGCAGCAACATCTTCTACAGCGACATGAACCTGTTTCAGGAAGCTTGGCTGGGGAGGATGACGGACCAATCGTCCGAAGCGGTAGTCCATACCACGGGAAGGCAGAAAAACGGTGCCGCGGAACGCTATGCGAACCTGCTCCGCGCCTCGTTCGAGGAAGCGCGGAGGATTCTGAAACCGGGACGGTACATGTCCGTGGTATTTGGGAACAGCAGCGGGCGAATCTGGGGGCTCGTCCAGAGAGCACTACGGGATGCCGGCTTCAAGCCGTCACCTGTTCACGTAGCGGTCCTTGACAAGGGACAGCGATCTGTCAAGGGACTCAACTCCGGTTCAGAGGGTGTCGTCACCATAGACCTCGTCCTGACGGTCCAGAAGCCCGATCTTGGCGAACCGGCCATGAGTGCGGTGTTTGCAATCGGTGACACCGCAGCACTGGTCCGTGAGGCCATCGAGGACCTGTCCGACTCGAAAGACTCGAGTCCCAGCTATATCTACGCCAACATTCTCAGAACGGCCATCCAACGAGGTTTGGTCTTGGACGATCTGCATCTGGGCGACGTGCTTGTCGCCCTCCGCAACGCGGGCTTCTCGGTGAGCCCACGCACCGGACTGATCGGTCGTGTTGAACGAGAGAGCTGAGCGAAGACCGCCATCACCCCGACGACATTCTCCGACCGGCCTCTGCAGGTTCACGCCGGCGCGAACGAATCCTCCAGGTCGCCGCGATCGCCACCAAAGCGGCCATGGCGAGGCCGCCGGGCGCCAGGGCCGGAGCCACGCCGCGCAGGGCACCCCACAGCACCTCCCCGGTCGATGCGGCGAGGTGGATCTCCCGCTCGAAGGCCGCGTTGCCGGCCACGTGCTGGTACATGCCCAGCGCCGCGCCGGCGATCACCGCCGACATCACCAGACGCAGCAGCACCGCCGTCAGAGCAGCCGGCCTCAGGGCGAACAGGCCGATGCTGAGGATCGCCACCGCCGACAGCGTGAAAGGGGTGATCTGCCACGGCAGGCCCCAGTGCTCCATCAGCAGCAGCTCGGCGATCATGCCGGCGAAGCCGGCCGCGGCGATGCCGAGCAGGACCGCCCGCAGCCGCGGTTCGATCACTCGTCGAATCCCGTGAGCATGGCTCCCGCCCGCTCGATGTCCGCGTCACTCAGCTCGACCGAAACCGCGAGTCGTTCCAGAAACGCCTCGGCGCTCGCGTAGGGCCTGGCCTCGATCAGCGCTGCGGCGATCGCCTCGTCGACTCCGGTGAGCTGCATGATCGTCTCCGCATCGGCGCTGTTGGGATCGATCGGCACGTAGACGTACTGCTCGTAAGCCGCGACCTGCTCGTCGCTGACGTACTTGCCGATCTCGCGGCGGAACTGCCTGATGCTCACATACGGCCGGTACTCCCTGAACTCGCGCACCATGCGGATCCCGACCCCGGGAATCGTGCGGAAGTCGGCGCCCGATGCGCTGTTCAGGTCGAGCGGGACGAATTCGGCGTCCGGAGTCTGCTGACCTTCCTGAGCCTGGCAGCCAGCGGCCACGACACCGAGCATCGCGATTGCCGCTATCGTCCTCCAAGCGCGGACCCTGGCGGTGCGCGCACCGACCGGATCTGTCCTCCTTGCCGTTCGTCCATCCTGAAGCTTCATGTCGTTCCTCCCTGCACCACCATCGGACGACGGTGTTCGATGCCGCGGAGTGTCCATGTCGCAGGTAAACCAAGGGGCAACGGAGAGAAAACGCGCTGTAACGGCCGCCGCGGCTCCCCCGCGGTGTACGATCACGGCCGGATCGAGGCCCCGGTCCGTGGGCTGCCGCTTTCGGGACCGGAACCTCGCTGTGCGTAAGGAGGGGGCTTCAGGTAGTGCTACCTGCGGCTCCCTCCGTCTGCAGCGCGCACGGTCACTCCTCCGGGAGGTATAGGCGCCACATGTAGCCGGCGATGTCCATGTAGACGACCTCGACCTCGGTCTCGTCGTCGCCTGCATAGCTGAGCGTCCCGACGCCGGCGTTGAGGCCGCGCCAGAGCTCGCCGTGGATGAGAGCCTTGAGGCCGGGATAGACCTCCTCGTCCCGCGTCGGAAACGACTATGCGTGCGCGGGGTGAATGGGAGATGAAGCCCGGCAGAATGGGACGCATGTCCCCGACAACACTCAGCGGGCGGCGATCGGCCTCCAGCGGCGACCGTGCTCACCGCGGTAGACGGCGCGCGGCCGCAGCAGGACGTTCGAGTCGCGTTGCTCGACGGCGTGGGCGAGCCAGCCGGCCACCCGCGCAACCGCGAACGTGGTCGTGAACAGCTCCCGGTCCAGCCCGACGGCCGAGAGCAGCAGCGCCGTGTAGAACTCCACGTTGGTCTGCAGGTGGGCCTGGGGCCGGTGCTCGGCCAGCACCTGCAGCGCCGCGCCTTCGACGGCGCGCGCCTTTCGGTAGAGCGCCCGCGCCTGCCGATGACCGTCGATCCCGGTGTCGATCAGCGTCTCCAGTGCCGCGGCCAGGACATCGGCGCGCGGATCGCGGGTGCGGTAGACGCCGTGACCGAAGCCCATCAGGCGCTCGCCGCGCGCCAGCACGGAGCGCAGATGGTCGGCGGCGTGCCCGATGTCCTCGATCTCCTCGATCATGTCGAGGGCCGGGCCGGGTGCGCCGCCGTGGCGGGGACCCTTCAGCGCGGCGAGCGCGGCCAGGGCACACGACAGCAGGTCGCTGTGCACGGAGGCCGCCACGCGCGCCGCGAACGTCGATGCGTTGAGGCCGTGCTCCATCACGGTGATCAGGTAGGTCTCGAGCGCCCGTGTCGCGGCCGGATGGGGGGCGCGGCCGAGCGCCAGCCGGAGATACGCCTCCACGTGCGAGCATTCCTTCGGCGGCGCCGCCGGCAGGACCCCGGCGCGCAGCCCGGCGTACAGACCGGCGGCCGTCAGCAGGCCGGCGACGATCTCCACGGGCTGCAGATCGCGGTCCGCACGGCGCAGCGCCGCGGCCAGCGTCATCAGCGCGTCCATCGGTGCAATGCCGCCGGCGGCGGCCCGGCGCGCGAGATCCTCGACCGCCGGGGGCACTTCCCGCGCGGCGGCGAGCCCGCGCGAGAAGCCGGCGAGCTCCGCGGCCGACGGCAGGCGGCGCTCGAGCAGCAGGAAGGCCGCCTCCTCGAACGAGCAGTGCGGCGCGATGTCCTCGATCGCGTATCCGCACACCGTGAGGCGCCCGGCCTCGCCGTCGATGTGCGAAAGGGTCGTGGCGGCTACCTCGACGCCGCGCAGTCCGTCGGTTCCCGTGCTGGCCATGACTGCACGGTTGCTCTCCCAGCAAGGCTCTGTCAAGATTGATCAATAAATCAATATGTGAGTAACCCTGTATCCGCCGACTCGGCCTTTCTGACGGCCGCCGAGGCCGCGGCCACGCTCGGAGTCAAGCCGCAGACGCTCTACGCCTACGTGAGCCGCGGATTGATCAGGTCCGAGCAGGCGGGTGGCGGACGCCGCCGCCGCTACCTGCGTGCCGACGTGCTGAGGCTCAGGCGGCGCGTGGAAGTGCGCTCGAATCCCGCCGCGGCCGCCCACCATGCGTTCACCCGCAGCGAAGGGTCGATCCTGGACTCGTCGCTTACGCTGATCACCGAGGAGGAGCTCTACTACCGCGGGCTGCCTGCCACCGCGCTGGCCCGCACGGCTACCTTCGAGCAGGTGACCGCGCTGCTCTGGAGCGGCGATCTTGACGCCCCGGCCGCGGCACCGGACGCGTCCCCGCCCGCGGTGCCCGCCGCGTGGCTACGCTCCGATGGACGCCTGCTGGAGCCGTGGTTCGCGTTCCAGTCGGTGCTGCCGCGCCTGGCGGCCACGGACCCGGCCGCCGAGGACCTGCGGCCCGCGGCGGTCAGACGCACCGGGGCGCGCATCCTGCGCGCGGAGCTGGCATGCGTGGCCGGAGGCAGCGATCTGGTCGAGTCAGCGCCGCCATCCACCGGACGTGCCGCCCAGGCGTTGGCGGCGGCCTGGAATGCCGGTGACCGGGAGCGGGCCGCCGCGCTGATCGAGCCGGCGCTGATCCTGCTCGCCGACCACGAGCTCAACGTCTCCACCCTGGCGGCCCGCGTCGCCGCCTCCGGCCGCGCCAGCCCGTACCACGCGGTGCTGGCCGGACTGGCCGCCGTGCACGGCACGCTGCACGGGCAGGCCAGCACGCTGGTCACCGGGCTGCTGCGCGCGGTGGGGCGTCCCGAGCGCGCGCGGGGGGTGGTCGAAGAGTACCTGCGCTCGCGCCGCCCGCTGCA
>JAPOQV010000161.1 GCA_026710565.1 Spirochaetaceae bacterium
CTCGCGGCGCACTCCTGACGGATAAGCTCTGCAGCCGCCCGGGTCACCCCTCCCGTGGTCTTGCCCACACGAAACCCGGAAGACCCCCGCGAAGACGATGCCAGCCTCCGGCAGGCGGCTACCATCCGGTCACCCTCTTCCACCGAGATGGCCAGCGGCTTCTCCGCCCGGATCGCCTTGAGACCGCGCGCGGCGCCGATCTCCGCGACGTCGAGCAGCACGCGGGCGCGGGGCCGGGACGACGTGCAGATGCTTACCAGGTCGGGGCGCTCGCGCTCCACCACGATCGGCCGGCCCGCTCGACAGCACCTTCGTGCCTCCTACGTACTCGCCACGTCCGAGACCGTCCTTCAGACGCGGAAAGACACTCAATAAACACACGCTCTCAGCCCATCAACATGATATGGTCACTCACGTGTAGTAATGTCCTTCGCGCTCACTGGTCCCTGACACGGATCTACTGGGGGGATGACGGTCATGAAACACTGCAGTCGAGGTTCCAAGGTGGCGGCGATGATCGCCACCACCGTCATTGTGGCCGCGACAGCGGCCCTTGTCGGCTGCGAGGAGCCGCTCATGCCCGACGACCCGCCGGTCGGGGATGCTCCGGGGATGAAGGCCGATCCGCCGGATCCTCCGAAGCAGGACGAACCACCGGACCCGCCGAAGCAGGACGAGCCCGCCGACGAGACGGGCTTCGGCATCGACGAGACCTACAACGACCTGCACGAAGGCGCGCGCCTGACGATGCGATACGATCGGGCGACACGGGCGTTCCGGGGCAGGGTGGAGAACACCACCACCGGATTCCGGATGACGGTGCGGGTCGAGGTTGTGTCGGGCGGGACCACGCTCCGGCAGACCGACTCGATTGACTTGATGCCGGAGACGGCGCAGGACGTGCTGCTGCAAGTCGCCGTCGCGGACGATGCCCGCTGGGAGCCGCGCCTGGTATTCGTGGCGCGGGAAGCGGTCTCGAACAGCCCGGGCACGCCGACCCCGCAGCAGCCTACGCCACAGCCGCCGGCCGTGCCGCAGGGGCCGATCGACTGTGACGCCGTCCGCAGCGAAGCGGATGTGAAACGAGGACCCTGTCCAGACCAGTGGTACCTGCAAAACGCTCACAAGAGTGCCAAGGATCCATATGAGAAGCTCAACCCCAACGTGGCGACCTTCCATCCTGATCCGACGGTAATCACCTTGGGTGACGCCGACTTCAACTGCCCGTGCTGGTACACCAGAAGTGGGACGCACACAGGGGCGGACGGCACCAAGTACACGACGCATTTTTGGAGACAGTGGATGATGAGAAAAGACCTCGTAACCACTATGTGCCCGGCGACTAGGACCGGCGACGAGTGCCCACTTGGGGCTGAACAAGCGACCAAACTGACGAGCGGTAGAACCATCTACAAGCTGATGACAGTAGTGCCGTAGCACCTGGGAATCGGAGCGGTCGCTATCGATCGCCCGGTGCGATCATTCGGTAGCCGACCCCGCGCTCGTTGAAGATGTAGCTCGGGCGTGTCGCGTCATCGCCCAGCTTGGCGCGCAGCTTCTTTACGAACGTGCGCACCGGTTCCGAGCTGTCGGTCACCCGTTCTCCCCAGACCTGGAGAAGCAGTGAGTCGTAGGTCAGTACCCGTCCCGCGTTGACCGAGAGCACGCGCAACAGCTCGTACTCGGTCACGGTCAGCCGCACCGTGCGTCCGCCGACGGTCACGCGGCGCCGCTCGTAGTCGATGGCCAGGTCGGCTGCCAGGAAGGGGGCGGACGTGGTCCGCGTGCGCAGGGCCGCGCGGACTCGCGCCGTCAACTCCGTCGCCGAGAACGGCTTGACGATGTAGTCGGCGGCACCGGCCTCCAAGGCCCTGGCGATCGTCTCGTCCCGTCCGTAGCCGGAAATGAAGATTACCGGAAGATCGGCCAGCGCGGGGACGGACTCCATCAACGCGATGCCGTCGACATTCGGGAACACCAGGTCGAGCAATACCAACCGGGGCTTTCTGGTGCTGATGAGGTGCGGCAACTCGCGCGGATCACCGGTCACCGACGCAGCGAAGCCGGCACTGACGAGCGCTTGCCGGACAATGCGCAGAGTCAGCGGGTCGTCGTCCACGACGAGTATTCCCGTACGCTCCCCATCACGAGGCGAGTCCGGCCGGCGCGCGGAGGCGCCGCCAGCGGCGTCCTCGACCACCGGCAGCGTGAAGGCTATCCGCGTCCCCTGATCCCGCCCCAGGCTCTCGGCGCGGATGCGGCCACCGTGGGCCTCCCCCAGCCCCTTGCAGATGGCCAGGCCGAGGCCGAGGCCGCTCGCTTCCGTTTCGCCGCCGGCGGCGTGCTTCCGGAACAGATGCGGCAACCGGTCGGGCGCCACGCCCAAGGCTTCGTCCGATACCGAGATCGCCAGCTCGGCCCCTTCATGCAGCGCCGTGACCCGAATGGGCGAGGATTGCGGGGAGTTGCGGGCCGCGTAGGAGAACAGGTTGTTCAGGACCTGCACGATGCGCTGCTCATCAGCCATCACCCGCGGCAGGTCCGGCGGCAGGTCGATCGCAAGGACGTGCCGGAAGCCGCGACCAAGGAACGTCCGCCTGGCATGGTCCACCAGCGTGGACACGTCCGCGCGCTCGGGTGCCACCGGCAGCGTGCCGGTTTCGATACGTCCGGCATCGAGCAGGTCTCGTGTGAGGACGTCCATGTCATCGGCCTGCTGTTCGATGATTCGGAAGAACTGCCGCACCTCGTGCGGGTCCACGACCCGCGAGTTGCCCAGCGCGGTGGCGGCCAGGCCCTTGATGGAGCTCAACGGCGCCCGCAACTCGTGGCTCACCGTCTCCAGGAACGCCTGAACCCGCTGCCGATCACGGTCGGTGCGTGCGGTGGCGATCGCCATCCCCGCCTGCGCGGCGAACAGCACCAGGATCTCCTCGTCCTCCCTGGTGAACTCCTCCCCGCCTTCCTTCCCGGCGACCGCGAGAGTGCCCGTCCGCTCGTTTCGATGGCAGATCGCCAATCCCAGGAAGGTGTCCGCGGTGATCAAGTCCGTGGAAAGGCCGATCGAACGTACGCAGCTCCGCAGGTCGCGCAGCCTCACCGGGGAGGGAAGGCTCCGCAGATGCTCGAAGAGCCGCATCCCGTCGGGCCCCTCGATCGGGCGCTGCTCGTCCGGCGTGAGGCCGGAGGTGACGCAGTCCTCGACCTGCCCTGCATCGTCGAAGGAAGTGATCACGGCGTAGCGCGCGCCCGTCAACGCACGGGCGTTCTCCGCGATCCGGTGCAGGACGGTTTCGGCAGCGGGGCTCGCGCTCATGCGCAGCATCGCCTCGCTCAGCCTCGACATGCGGTGCCGCAGTGCCTGGTTCTCTCTGCCGAGCTCCTGCCTGCTCTTCATGCAACCCGCACTCGGCGCGTCGTTCCCATCTCGGCATGCCCCTCGAACCGTAATTTCCGCATATCCGCCACCATCGTACCAAGACACTCGATCGTGAGTGGGCACTGACCGGGGCGCTGGAGGTACTCCGGGGTTTGTGTACCGGTTGTCGGACCGTTAGCCTTGCCTGACGGTCGCGCCGGCGGAGCAGCATGCCGGCCGTTCCGGGAGCAGGCCATGAGACCCAAGTACTTCGACGTCCTGACCTACGGCAAGGACTACTCCGAGGTGCCCAGGATCGCGCCCTGGCGCACCATCCGGGTCGATCCGGCGCGGGCCGGGCAGTGGATCGTCGCCGGCGACCTGGACGACGACGGCGAGCCGGAGCTGGTGAGCGCGCGCAACAACCCGCACCGCCCGTCCCAGGAGGTGGTGTCGGTCATCACCCACAAGCTCGACGGCACGGTGCTGTGGGAGTGGGGAGAGCCGCAGGCCGGGGTGGCCCGCCTGGGATACGACGTGGCCTGCCAGGTCCACGACTGGGACGGCGACGGCAGCCTGGAGGTGATCGTCGTCGGCGCTCGCGAGATCGTGGAGCTCGACGGCGCCACGGGAGCCGAGAAGCGCCGCCTGCCGGTCCCGGAGGATGCCGCCGACTGCCTCACCTTCGTGAACCTGTCCGGCGGCGAGCGCGCGACCGAGGTGCTGATCAAGACCCGCTACGAGCAGATCTGGGCCCTGGACTCCGAGGGGCGCGAGCTGTGGAACACGCGCCATCCGGCCGGACGGCTGACCGCCCACCAGGTGTTCCCGGTGGACCTGGACGGCGACGGGCGCGACGAGCTGATCGTCGGCTACGCCATGCTGAACCCGGACGGCTCGATGCGCTGGGAGATGGAGGCGGCCCGCGAGCTGCCGCTGGGGATCGGCTGTCACCTGGACTGCGCGCGGGTGCTGCGCCGGGGCGAAACGGCTGCGGACTGGCGCTTCGTGGTGACCTGCTGCGCCAACGAGCGGATGGCGTCCGTCGACGGCACCGGCCGCACGGTGTGGGTCCGTGACAACCGCCACTACGAGTCGGTCGACGTGTGCTCGATCTATCCCGAGCTGCCGGGACCGCAGATCGTCGTGGACGTCGCCAAGCACGAGGAGGTGGTGGCTCCCATCCACGTGCTCGACGAGGACGGCGTGCTGCTCGGCAAGCTGTTCACCTGGAACTCGCGCTTCCACTTCCCGATCGACTGGGACGGCTTCGGCCGCGACCTGTTCGTGGTGGGCGGCGAGCACGCCCTGTTCGACGGCCGCGGCGACAAGGTGGCCATCTTCGACACCCCGGGCGTCGACAATCCGAGCGGCCTGATCTGCGGGCGCGGCGACCTGACCGGCAACGGCGTTCCCGACGTGCTGTTCTCGGCCGGCCACGGCAGCACCATCTTCCTGTACCGCAACGAGCACGGGGCCATGTCGGCGCCCGGGCTGCCCGAGATCACGGAGGTGAACTATACGCTCTACTGAGCCCGGCGCCGCCTCTCGCGTGACGCTGGAAGCCACCCGGACCGCCGCGCCGCCGGACTGGGCGCTGCGCCAGCGCCGGCTGATCGAGGTGATGGAGCAGGCCGCTCCCGTGTACCAGGAGCGCTACACCCGGGCCGACGGCAGCTTCGTCTGGAGACCCCGCTGGCCGGGGATGGACGGCTCCGACGACGGCTACGAGAGCTATCACAACTGGCCGCTGCTCCACGTGCTCGGCGGCGCCGCCGACCTGCACGAGCGCAGCCGCTTCCTGTGGGAGGCGGTGACCCGCCAGTTCACGGGCTACGGCCAGATCCATCGCGAGTTCGACGCCTACTACGACTGGATGCACCACGGCGAGTCGTCCCTGTACCTGTACTACTTCGGACTCGCCGACCCGCTGCGCCAGCCGGACCGCGCGCGGGCGCTGCGCTTCGCCGGCATGTACCTGGGAACCGACCCGGAGGCCGCCAACTGGGACGCCGAGCGGCGCATGATCCGCTCGCCGATCACCGGCAGCCGCGGACCGCGCTTCGAGAACACGTTCGAGGACTGGGAGGCGGTGCGCTGGGTGCTGGCCGACTACCCGGTGCCGTTCGACGACCTGGAGGTGCCCACCCGCGACGCCGAGTGGGAGCCCGGCGAGGTGGTGGCCAAGGCCGACTGGAACGACGACGCCGTGTTCGCCGTGATCCTGGATGCGCTGAACCGGCGCCAGATGCGCTGCGACGTGCCGCTCAACCTGACCTGCACCAGCCTGATCACGCACGCGTTCCTGCTCACCGGAGAGGAGCGCTACCGGCGCTGGGTGCTGGACTACCTGGAGGCATGGGCGGACCGCATCGCCGCCAACGGCGGGCTGTGTCCGGACAACGTCGGCCCCGGCGGCGCGGTCGGCGAGACCATGGACGGCAAGTGGTGGGGCGGTTACTACGGCTGGGCGTGGCCGCACGGCAGCCGCACCATCATCGAGCCGCTGTTGATCGCGGCGATGAACGCGCTGCTGCTGACCGGCGACGCCGCCTACCTGGAGATCCCGCGCGGCCAGCTCGCCCGCCTGATCGAGCTGGGGCGCAGCGAGGGCGGCCGGCTGCTGGTGCCGCACCGGCACACGGACGCCGGCTGGACCTCATGGCGGCCGCTTGCGCCGCACACCGTCGGCCAGCTCTGGTACCTGTCACAGGCGCAGGCAGACCGCGAGCTGATCGACTCGCTGCCGGAGAGCCGGACCGACTGGACGGCGCTGGCCTCCGGCCGCGGCAAGGGGGACGACGTGCACTTCGGCCCCTGGTTCTGCTACCTGCACGGGCGCCTGCCCGACTACCCGCGACGCCTGCTGGACGTGCAGTACCGGGAAGTGGTGCGGCGCATGGACCTGCTGCGCGCCGACGCCGGCGACCCGGAGGAGTGGGACGTGCACCACTGGCAGGACATCAACCCCGTGCACACCGAGGCGCTGCTGCAGCAGACCTGCGGCGGCCCGCAGGTGATCTACCACGGCGGCCTGCTGCACGTGCGGCTGCGCTACTTCGACGCCGACGCCGGGCGCCCGGGACTGCCTCCGGAGGTAGCCGCGCTGGTGCCGTCGCTCGACGCCGACGGCACCACCCTGGAGCTGGTCAACCTCGGCGCCGTGCACACGCGCCGTGCGCTGCTGCAGGCGGGCGCCTTCGGCGAGCACCGCTTCACCACCGTGCGCGATCTCGACTCCGGGAGTACGGCCGCCGTCGGCGACCGCCACCTGGAGGTGGTGCTGCCGCCGGGACGCGCGTTGCGCCTGCGGCTGGACATGCAGCGCTTCCGCCACGCCCCGAGCTACCGGCAGCCGGTCTAGCCGGCTGCCGGTTGTGCCGGCGAAACCGGTGTAATCGAGCCGGGGACGCCCGTATGGCGGGGGCCCCCCGGGGCGGCATGGCTCGGGGGGGGGCGATCCGTTCCGGGACCCTTCCCTTTCAAGAACACCACGGCCGGCGCGGACCCCTTGCACCACCTCCGGCGCTCGGGGAAATTCGCGGC
>JAPOQV010000162.1 GCA_026710565.1 Spirochaetaceae bacterium
AGCCCGGCAGGTTGGGCTCGTCGACCTGCACCACGGCGGCGCCGATGCCGGCGATCTGACCGGCGAGCAGCTCCGCGATCGCCATCGCCAGCGACTCCAGGGTTCCGTAGTGGGCGTCCGCCACCGTCCTGGCGATCAGGTAGGGGCTGGACATCGTGAATTTGAGCGGGGCGTCGGCGCGGGCGCGGGCGCGGTCCCAGTCCCGCTTCAGGTTCAGGCGCCCGTCGCCGAGCGGCCCGACCACGACGCCGGGCGGTGCGCTGCGGAAGGCCATCTCGTCGCGTGACCGCCACGCTTCGAGCTGGCCGCGGGTGAGCTCCGCGTTGACGCCCGAGAGCGGGCGCACGAAGCGTTCCACCATCCCGCCAGGCGCGCGCCGCTGCAGGTCCCAGCGGCCAAGCTCGCCGTCGCAGATCACCTCGACGCCGGCGCGCCGCTGGGCGTCCATGACCACGGTCAGGGCATCCCCGAGCGCCTCTTCGTCCGAGCACTGCTTCAGCCAGTCGGGGACGGGGTAACTGCCGACGACGGTGGTCGTCACCGGATGCCGCTCCGCACCGCCGCCCAGGAGCGGGCTCGCTCGGCCGTCACCGCCCCGTCGTAGGCGGCCACGCGCAGCGCCGTCTCCCACGTGCCTCCCGCGGCGACCACGATGTCATCGTCCATCGTCGCGTTGAACATGGCCATCCCGTAGTCGCGAACGAACCACGGCCCGGTGCGGCGGTCGCTCGCGGTGTTGGCCAGGATCAGCAGGCAGACGCCGAAGCGGCCGAGGCCGGGCGGCTGCGCCTCGTACGCCACGAAGTCGCGATCCTTGCCGAACGCCACCTCGTCGGCGACGCCGCGGCGGATCTCCGCGCCCCTGCCGGCGACCATCTCGCCCCCGAACGGCGGCAGGAGCTGGGGCTGGACCCGCACCCCGATCGAGCCGTGCTTGTTGGCCTCGAAGCGCAGCTCGCCGTAGGCCGCGGTCTTGCGCGAGATGACGTCACAGACGGTGGCGTCCGCAGCGGCGTACAGGTCGAAGTGGCGCACCTCGTCCAGCACCGGCGCGCCGTCGCAGCCGTTCCAGGTGCTGCGATACGTGAAGCGGAAGCCGGTTTCCAGCGGCGTGATGCCGGCGCGCTCGCGATAGCGGATCTGCCCCAGGTGGTTGTAGACGTGCGAGTCCGGGGAGCGCCAGTCGGGATGCACCACCCAGAAGTTGGACAGGACGCCGCCGCACACCACCTTCGCCTGGGCCACGAACACCCCGTTGTGGAACGCGTGATCGAAAGCGTACTCCTGGGTCACGCCCAAGCCGCGCGGGGTGTTCAGCGGGTAGCACCAGGAGCGCAGGTCGTTGTGGCCGACCGCGCCCAGCAGGCGGCCGGTGGGCTTCTCCATCACCATGTTGCCCAGCGCGTCGTGCTCACCCGCGCGCCGTATCTCGAAGCCGTTGTCCGTGCCCATGGGCACACGGTGGCGCAGCGCTCCGGCCGCGTCCACCTCCGAGGTGCGTCCACCTCCGAGGTGCGTCCACCTCCCCGGTCCGTCCATCTCCTGCGTCGGTTCGTTGACTCTTGGTCACAGCTTGCGTCAGCATGCTTACGTATGGACAAGGTCCTGTCGACCAGAATCGATGAGGCGATCGCACATACGCTCGACGATCTTGCAGCCACGCTCCGCATCCCCAAGAAGCGCATCGTCGAGGACGCGATACGCCTCTACAGCGACACGCTTGAGCACCAGGCGGACCCGATCGACGCGTCGTTCGGTGCGTGGAGCCGATCCGAGTCACCGAATGAGCTGCGCCGGCGCATGCGGGCCGCATTCGAAGAGGCGATGCATCGGCACCGGACATGAGGGCCTACGTCGATGCCGACGTGCTGATCTGGCACCTGCGTGGACTGCTCCCGGCCCGTGGGTTCATCTCGGGGCTGCGTGCGAATCCGTTGTACGAGCTCTGGATGGGAGCCCTTCAGAGGGCGGAGGTGCTCTTCTTCATGCGACCGGATGAAGAAGAGGCGACCCTCGGGCTATTCTCCCAGTTCAGGACAGCTCCGGTGGATCAGCGCATCGTCGATGCCGCGGCGGCCATGTACCGCCGCTGGAACCCCTCGCATGGAGTGGACGTCAACGATGCCATGCTGGCCGCCACGGTGCGCGCTACCGGAGGAAAGCTGTACACCCTGAACACCCGCCACTACCCGATGGATGACGTCCTGGTGGAGCGGGCGTGGGCGTCCTGATCCGGGCGGCCTCGTCCGTGATCGACGTACGCACAGAGGAACCAACCATGCAGCAACTGCCGCTGATCGACGTCGCCGAGCCGGAGCGGATCGCCGCGATGACCACCGCGCCCGGCACTTTTGCCTTCCGCGCCGACGCCGCCGAGAACCTGGACGGCCTGGTGCCGGACATCGGGCTGACCGGCAAGTATCCGTTTCGCAGCGTGTACCGGCCGCGCAGCTTTGCCCGCGCAGGCCTGCCGGCCACGCTCACGCACCGCTTCTGGGATACCCTGGACGGCACCGGCGATCACACGGGGCGGCGCTGGATCGGCGTGGTGATGTACGACGAGCACGGCTGCGAGTGTCCCCTGGAGGTGACCCTGGGCGCTGATCCGATCGGCCGCATCCAGCCGTTCCGGCACGACAACCGGCGCCACCTCTACGTCCTGGACCGCCCCGTGGATTTCATGGGAGAGATGGAGGTGTTGCGCATCACCGGTACCGGCGATGCGTCGTACCGCCTGGAGCACGTGCTACTCCTCGGGGAGCGGCCGGAGCCCACCTGCTACCGGCCGCGCATCGAGCGTTTGACCGCGCGCCTGCGGCGGAGCGGGGACGGCTCACTCCTGGTGGCGGTCGACGCCACGACCTGGCCGGCGTCCCGCTGCAGCGTCGAGGTGATCCGTGCCGACACGGGCCGGCCGGTCGCGGAGGCTCACCGGGAGGACTCGCTGAGCCTGCACTCGATCGACGTGACCGGGGTGCCGGCGCCACCTGCGGCCGGGTATCGTGCGAGTGTCCGTGCGACCGAGGCCCGCGGGCTCGCGGAGACCGCGGAAGTGGCGGTGACCGGAGACTCCGCCGCCGCGGCCGACCCGGTCACCGTCCCCGTGGAAGTGTGCAACCTTGCCGGCGCCGAGTTGGAAGGCATGCCGATCACCTTCGGGGTGCCCGTGCCGCGAGGCCGGGTGTTGGGCGCCGCGGAAGGACGCTGGGACGCGGCGGGCGCGACGGAGCCCGTGCAGTGCCGGCCGCACGGCTTCTGGCCGGACGGCTCGGCGAGCTGGATGCTCGTCGACGGGCGCCTGCCGCGGGCGCTCGCTCCGGACGAAGTTCGGGCCGGCACCGTGACGATCGGTCCCGCGACCGCCGGCCCGCGGCCGGCTGACGGTCTGGGCTGCACGTCCGGCGACGGTGCCGTGACCGTGGTCGGAGAATCCCTGCGGGTGAGCGTGATGGCCGGCGCGGTCGAACCGCTGCCGGTGATCGAAACGCGGTCCGGCGACGGAACGTGGCGGGCGGCGCATGCCGGCAGCGCGGCCGAGCTCACCCTGGGCGGTGGGGTCGAGCTCCGCCAGGGGCCGATCGAGGACCTCTGCCTCGAAGAGGAGGGCTGGCAGCGCGCGGTGATCCGCTATCGGTTCGTGCACCTGGACGCCGACGGGATCGCACACCTGGTCAGCACGGTCCGCGTGCATGTCTACCGCGGGCTCCAGGCCGTGCGGGTCGTGCACCGCCTGCACGTGACGTCCCCGCACCTTCCGCCCGCCGCCGGCGGCGGCCCCGGCGACATCCCGGCGGACGCCGCTACCGTTCGGCAGGCCGTCGCCGGCACCGACGGCGAGCAGGCGACGCTGCTGACGGTGCGCGGCGCGTCACTGGCGATCCGCCGCACCGGCAACCGCGTGGTCCGGTGGCCTGATGGACCGGCGGACGGCGCCCGCGTCCCCACGGACAGCGCCGTGCGCCTGGTGCACGACCACGACCAGGCGCACCGCGTGGAGGCCTGCGGAGAGGGGCGGGAAGTCGGGGGCCGTGTCGCCGGCCACGTCACGGTGGGCGCCGCCGCGGCCGCAGACGATTCCGGAGACTCCCTGACCGTGGCGCTGCGGCGGTTCTGGCAGACCTATCCCCGCGCCATGCGGGTGACCGGCGACGAGATCGCCGTGGAACTGCTGCCGACGCCGGACGGCTCGGAGCGGCCCGCGGACGCGGAAAGCTGGCATCGCATCTACTTCTGGCTCCGCGACGACGGCTACCTGCTCAAGGCGGGGATGGCGCTCACCAGCGAGATCCTGCTGGCCTGCGGCCCGCGCGACGAGGCGCTGCTCGCCTGGTTCGAGCAGGCGCCGGCGGTACGTCCCTCCCTCGACTGGCTCAACTCCTGCGGCGTGCTGGGCCCGCTGGCCGCCAAGAGCACCCGCGTGCTGGACGACTACGAACGTGCGCTGGACTCCGGCTACGAGCAGTGGACGGCCGACCGCGACATCTGGCGCCAGTACGGCTGGGTGAACTTCGGCGACTGGTACGGCGAGAGCGCCTGGTCATGGGGCAACAACGAGTACGATCCGCCGTTCGCCCACTACAGCGAGTTCCTGCGCGGCGGAGATCCGCGATGGTTCATCCTGGGCGCCGAGGCGGCACGGCATCTGACCGACGTCGACACCGTCAACGCCTCGACCGACGCCGATCAGACAGGCGCCCAGTACACCCACATGCCCGGCCACGCGGGCGGCTACCTGCCGCCCTACTTCCGCAGCAAGATGGGCGGTTCGTCGAGCGTGCCGTCTCATACCTGGGTGGAGGGGCCGGTGCTGCACTACCTGCTGACCGGCGACGAGAACCTGCGCGAGTCGCTCGACCGCACCGCAGGCTGGCTGCTCGGGGCCGGACTCAAGGATTTCGCGGGCGGCATCCAGCACTACGACTTCGCCAATTGCCGGGAGTGCGGCTGGCACCTCATACACCTCACCGCGCTGGCGCGCATGAGCGCGTCGCCCCGCTATCTCAACGCCGCCGCGCTGATCGTCGACCGCGTGCTTGCGCGGCAGGAACCGGGAGGCGGCTGGGAGCGCGTTCTCAAGGAGGGCCACTGCGGCTGCGAGCCGCCGCGCGAGCGGGGAGAGGCCGGCTTCATGGTGGGCGTGCTGCTGGCCGGCCTGCGCCGGTATCACGAGCTCACCGGCGACAATCGGGTGGCGGAGGCGATCCTGGGCGGGGTGCGCTGGCTGATCCGCCGCACCTACGACGCCGACAGCGGCCACTTCCGCTACACGCCGTGCCTCCACCGGGGCGGCGGTCCGCAGGCGGTGTTCACCCGCCAGGTGGTCGAGGGCATCGCCTACGCGCACGCGCTGAACGGCGATGGCGAGTTGCGCGAAATCGTGGAGCGCGGGCTGCGCGATCTCGGCGATCTGCCCGAGGCTTCCCCGGATTCCGGCCACTCCGGCTTCGGCAAGGACTGGGCCAGCCAGACCCGGTACGTGCCGTCGCTGCTGGCATATCTCACGCGGAGCGCAGGCTGATGGCCACTTCGAAGAACGACGGCGTCCCACGCGTGCCGGAAGCCGCGCTCCGGGAGCTGGGCGCCAGGGCGCTGCGCGCCGCCGGCGTCCCGGACGAGGATGCTGCGATCGTGGCGCGGGTGATGGTCGCCAACGAGATGCGCGGCATCAGTCACGGCGTCGCCCTGCTCGCTCCGTACATCAGGCACATCGAGGCCGGCGGCATGAACGCCGCGCCCCGCATCACCATCGAGCGCGACGTGGGCGCGACGCTGGTGCTGAACGGCGACGGAGGGCTCGGCCCTCTCATCTCCTATCGCGCCATGGAGCTGGCGATCGAGCGTGCGCGCCGGCACGGCGTGGCGTTCGTCGTCGCCCGCGACGGCAACAACTTCGCCGCCGCCGGCTACTACGCCAAGATGGCGGCCGACGCCGGCATGGTGGGCGTGGCCATGACCAACGCCGACCCGTACATGGCGGTTGCCGGCGGCGCCGGGCGCACGGTCGGCAACAATCCCCTGGGATGTGCCGTTCCGGGAGTCGGCGGACAGGCCGTCTACCTGGATATCGCCATGAGCGCGGTGGCCGGGACCAAGCTGGCGATCGCCGCGCGTGAAGGGCGATCGATCCCGGAGGGCTGGGCGCTCGACGCCGACGGAGCCCCCGCGACAGACCCGAGTGCGGTGCGGGAAGGGGGCTCGCTGGTGCCGGTCGGCGGCTACAAGGGCTCCGGGCTGGCGGTGCTGATCGAATGCCTGACCGGCGTGCTGGGCGGGGCCGCGATCATGGCCGAGATGCGTGACTGGGTGAGCGACCCGGGAGGGCGCAGCAACCAGGCGCACAGCTTCATCGCCATAGACATCGAGCCGCTGCTGCCGCTGGCGGAGTTCAAGGCGCGCATGGCGCGGCTGGCGGATCAGGTCCACGGCGCGCGGCGCGCGCCCGGCGCGGAGCCCATCTTCCTGCCCGGCGAGATCGAGCACGGGCGGGAGCGCGACGCGCTGCAGAACGGCGTGCCGCTGCGCGGCGCGACCGCCGCCGGACTGCGGGACCTGGGCGAGCTGGTGGGGCTCACCGCCGAGGTGGAGGCGTTGCTGCGGGGCGCGTGAGGTGATCGAGGACGCTCGGCGTTGTTCCGGCGCCGGTCAGTCGCTCGCCGCAGAAGGCCGCGGCAGTCGGGGCTGCCGCCCCCTGTTTCGCTCAGAGGAATCGAGTGCGCGGACGGCGGCGAGATAGGTGCGGCTCACCGGCAACTCGTGGCCGCCGGTCACGCGCACCATGGTCCGTTCGTCGCGCCGGAAGATCCCGGTGATGTGGCGATAGCCGACCCAGTAGGAGCGATGCACCTGGATGCCCGCGCTCCCGAGCTCGGTGACGGCGTCGGCGAACCGCATCAGGATGACGCCTGATCCCTCGGTGGTGACGGCGTTTACGTAATGGCCGCTGACGTTGAGATAGATCACGTCACGACCCAGTTTCTCGGGCAGCCGGTCGAGGAACCTGGCAGGCTGCTGCGTCGCGGTATGCGCCGTGGCTTTCGATCGCTCTTCGCCCGTGTCCCCATCCCCGGATGCGACCGAGCCGCCGTCCGCATCTGCGGCCGCCGTCGGGTCTCTCCGGGGACCACCGTCTTCGGACCCGGAGCCGTCTTCGGACACGGTGGCGGCCGCGGCCTTGGCCGCTGGAACGTCAGCCCCGACACTGGAGAGTGTCGCTCCAGCCGTGTGTCGGAGCCTTGCACGCAGGCATACCGTGTACATCAGTACCGCGCTACACGCTGCCAGACCTATTCCGAAATGGAGGTAGACTTTCGCAAATAGAACATCGTTCAGACCAAATAGTCCGATTATTGCGTAGCCAACTGCGGCGCATGGCATGGCTATGAACAGGATCGATGCAGCCCAGACCATCAGGATCTGGTACGTCCTCATGTGACGTACAAAGCGCAAAACCGTGGACATCATTGAATGAAAGATCGGCCAGGACATCATCGCGCACAGTCCCCCGAAGAGCAGGCGTTGGACCGGCGGGATGGTGTCGTCGATTCCCAGAGCCCCGGTTGCGGAGTAGATCAGGGTTGCGCCGACCATCGTGCTCACCGACACGCCGATCACCGGCAACTGGAGCATCTCCTCGTGAGCTTCCTGCAGGCATGAGGGCGCGTGACCGGGGGCTGTGGACCTGGCCCTGTCGCTCTGCCGAGTGTCGTCGGTGCTCATGGGTTCTTCATCGCCTGGTTTCGGCCTGCATCATCGGCGGCTCGGGGCTGGGATCCCGGGCGGTCAGAGGTACTGCCTCTCTCGATTTGAGGGATCAGAGCGCGCACGGCTGTGAGATAGGTTCGGCTTACCGGCAGCTCGTGCCCTCCGGTGACGCGCACCATGGTCCGCTCGTCGCGCCGAAAGATCCCCGTGATGTGGCGAAGGGACACCCAGTAGGAGCGGTGTACCTGCATCCCCGCGTCCCCGAGCTCGGTCACGGCATCGGCAAACCGCATCAGAATCACGCCCGACCCTTCGGCGGTTACGGCATTTACGTAATGGCCGCTGACGTTGAGATAGATCACATCGCGTCCCAGCTTCGCAGGAAGCCGGTCCAGGAACCTGACGGGCCCCTCTGCTGCGCCTCGAGATGAGCCGGCCGCCCGACTCTCTGCCGTGTCGCCGCCTCTGGCGTGATGCCGGGCATCGTCTCGGGGAGCGGTGCCGTCAGGCGGCTGCGCCTGGTCCTGAGCGGCCGCTGACGGCGAGGACCCGGGGGCAGGGAGGGCTTCGGCACTCTGGATCTCGGCTGTGTGGTGGAGTCTGGCGCGCAGGCATGCCGCGTAGTGGATGACCGCGCAGCAGGCCGCCAACCAGACGGCTACGTTGAAGTAGATGTCCCAGAGCCTGCCCGCGGCGCTCCGGCCGAACAGTTCGAAAACGGTATAGGCGATCGCGGTGCAGGGGACCGCCATGAGAGGAAATGTGGCGATGCATGTCAGCACGATCGCGTACGGTTGCCTGCGACGCGAGAAATACAGCACCAGAGTGCTGAAGGAGTGGCAGAAAGGCCACGAAAGAAGGGTGCACGTGCTGACGAGGAAAAGACGCTGCGCAGTGGTGAACGTGTCATCCGTGCCCAAGGGCCCGGTAACCGAGTAAACGACGGTCGCGCCAAGTACTGTCACAAGGGAGACCGCGACCACCGGAGCGTCGAGCATCTCCCGGTACGCGCGGTGCAGGTACGCTACCACGTGCAGCGAGATCAAACGGGTTGCCTTGTCGCTCCGATGAGCTCGGCCGGAGCTTCTATCGTTCATCGCGTGACCCCGACCATGACAGATGCGTGCATGAAGGGGTCGACCGGTGATGACTCGCAATCAGGATCGACGCCTCCAAGCTAATGCAAGAATGGATGGTACCGCGCGGCAGGATCGATGGGGAAGGCACGAGCCTTGTCCGTGAGATCGAAACTGCCGTGTCAAGGTCGACCCCGCTTGGCTCCGACAAGCGCGCGTAGCCCGAAGAATCCCCGGCAGCGAATAGGCGTTCACGGATGCCCTTCGTTATGCGCGGATGCACAGAGCGGGCCCGGCGCCGCGCCGCGGCTTGCACGGATGCTATTCAAGAATAATCCCGTCACTCACGTAGTAACGCCCCGGCCCGAGGGGCAGGGCTGTCCAGAACCGGCGTTTCATGACAGCGACGTGTCCGATTCGTGTGCTGAAACAGGCCGGGATCGTCGGCGCAGGTGCGACCGCGAGCCTGCCGAGATCGGTGCATCTTCAGTCTCCACTGCGCTCGGGTTCGCCTTGGGTAATGGAATCGCCGGCCGGCGGCCCGGGCGCTGAGCCGCTGTCCCGTCTCCGCTCTTCCACGTGCGGGATCAACGCCCGCACTGCCGTCAGGTACGTGCGACTCACCGGCAATTCATGGCCCCCGGTGACGCGCACAAGCGTCCGCTCGTCGCGTCGGACGATCGCGGTGATGTGGCGATGCGCCACCCAGTAGGAGCGATGGATCTGGATGCCCATGTCGTTGAGCTCCGCGATTGCGTCGGCGAAGCGCATGAGAACGACGCCGGATCCGGCGGTGGTCACGGCGTTGACATAGTGGCCGCTCACATTGAGGTAGGTCACATCCCGTCCGATATTCTCCGGCAGCCGGTCCAGGAACCTGAGCAGCCGCGCGCTCGCGGCCCGGCTCTCGGTGCCGGGGTGGTGTGGATCGGCGGCCGCAGGAACGGCGGATTGCTGTTGATCGCCGGCAGATGAGCCGGTCGAGGCGCGATCGCTCCGGTTTTCCGGGTGAGTGCGGTCGGATTCGGTTGCCGCGGCGGTCCGGAGCCTGGCGCGCAGGCAGGCCGTGTAATGGACGACGGTGCTGCAGGCTGCCACCGCCAGCGAGACGCTGAGATAGATATCCGCAAACCCGCCTGCGTAGCTCTTGCCGGCGACTCCGAAGACGGTATAGGCAACCGCGGTGCAGGGCAGTGCCATGAAAGCGGCTCCGGCGATGGCCGCCAGCACGATCTGATGCGGCCTCCGCTGCCGCATCAGGCAGAGCAGCGTCGCACTCATTGAGTGGCACAGCGGCCAGGAGATCAGGCCACACAATCCGACGTACAGGATGCGGCCGGCCAACGGAATGGTGTTCTCGATGCTCAGGGGGCCGGTGATGGAGTAGATCAGCGTCGCGCCGACAACCGTGCTGACGGACACCAGCATCACCGTCGCTTCCAGCATCTCCCTGTGCGCTCGTTGCAAGCAGGAACTTCCATGCGCGGTGACGAGATCGGCGCTGCGTTTGTCCCGCCGACTGGCCTCGCCGCTGCTACGTGGCGGGAGCGCCTCAGAGAACGAGCTGTCGACATCCATGCCGAAAGTTACAGCCCCGATTCGGACTGGGCCAAGGGAGAGTTCGCGAACAGGCGCGACTGTATCTCGCTCCGATCAACCGAGATGCACTGATGATTCGTGTCGATCACTCAAGAGACGGAGCCGCTCGATCCGACTCCGGCGGAGCCTCGATTGCCAGTCATCATTCGTGAGATTCGCATGAGAGGTCGTTCGCGGAGCGTGATTCGCAGAATCGATTCACGAAATATGTCGTGATTCACGATTGCGGGCGGCTCGCGATGCGCGCAGGCCGAGTGCAACCTCGGCCGTGGGATTGGACAGGCCGACGTGGCTTGTAGCAGGGTCGTCGCCGGGCGCCGAACCGGCGCCGGCGGTATGTGGAGCTCTGCTTGCAATGGCTGACCCCCTTGAACGGGATCTGAGCAGGATCGACGGCCGGCCGTACGGGCACTACCGGGATCTGCGCGGGCGTCGCTACTCGCTGGGTGGCTGCAGCCTGCACATCGAGCATGTGCAGGGCGATCCCTTCGCCGCGCCGAGTCGATTGCGCGTCGAGGTGCCCGCCGCCGCCCTGGGGCTGCCGGGCTGGGCTCTCGGCGGCCGGGACGCCCGGCGGGCAACCGGCGATTACCTGCAGCGAGCGCTGCATCCTGCACTGTCCCGATCTGCGGGAGGGGCAGGCAGCGGCAAGAGCGGGCTGCTGGAGATCAGCCGCACGGGTCAGGAGGTGCTGGACCGAACGGGCGTCGTCGTGGACGAGGCCGGCGGTGCCCGGGTTCGCCTGTGCGCGGGGCTGCCCGCGGCGGGGCGGCGTATTCTCGGGCGCGCTGCTGCCGACCTTCTGGCACGGCGGCTCCACGCCGCAATCGGAGCCGTGGTGGAAGGGCGCGACCTCGGCGCGCTCCGCTCCCACGTGCACGCCGTGGAAGACCAGGTGGCCTTGCGTTCACGGCTTCGCGATCATGGGCTGATCGCGTTCATGGCAGACGGAAGACTGCTGCCGCGGCGCAGCGGCGGGGAGTCGCGTGGGCTGCCGGGCGCGCTGCCGCTGGAGGTTCCCGGCGCACTGGCGGTCGAGCTGCAGGCGCCGCACGCCGGAGTGCTTCGGGGCCTCGGGATCCGTGCCGGTGTCACCGTGATCGTGGGCGGCGGCTACCACGGCAAGTCCACGCTGCTGCAGGCGCTGGCCCTGGGCATCTACGATCACGTGCCCGGCGACGGCCGCGAGCGGTGCGTCTCCGCGCACGATCTGGTGACCGTGCGCGCCGAAGACGGCCGCTCGGTGCGCGGCGTGTGCCTCACCCCGTTCATCCGCGACCTGCCGCTGGGACGGCAGACGGGCAGCTTCGACAGCGATGACGCCTCGGGCAGCACGTCGCAGGCGGCGGCGATCGTCGAAGCGCTGGAGATGGGGGCGTCCGGCCTCCTGATCGACGAGGATACGGCCGCGACCAATTTCATGATCCGGGACGCGCGCATGCGCCGGCTGGTCCCCGGGGACCGCGAGCCGATCACCCCGTTTATCGACCGCGTGCGCCAGCTCTGGGAGAGCCGCGGCGTCTCGTCGGTACTGGTGGTCGGCGGAGCGGGCGACTACCTGGACGTCGCCGACTGTGTCATTCAGATGGATGCCTACCAACCCCGTGACGTCACGGAACGGGCGCGCGAGGTCGCGTCCGCCCAGCCGCTTGGCGACGCGCAGCCGCGTGCGCCCGACGCCTGGCCGCCCGCTGCGCCGCGGATTCCGCGGCCGGACGGACTGGATCCGCGGCGGGGCCGCCGGCCGGAGCGGGTGCGCGCCGTGAGGACGCGGTCGATCGAGTTCGGGCGTGAGGAGATCGACGTCAGTCTGCTGTACCAGATCGTGGACCCGGCGCAGTGCCGGATGATCGGCGACGCGTTGCTGCGGATCACGCGCGGGCTGTGCGACGGACGGAACGATCTTCCCGCGATCATGACGGCGCTCGACGCCGGGATGCGGGCGGGCGGGCTCCAGGAGGTGGCCGAGCCGGGATTCGGTGACCGGGCGCACGTCCGCCGCTTCGAGATAGCGGCGGCGCTCAACCGCCTGCGCAGCCTGCGCGTGGCGCCGCGCTGACGGCCGTCTCCATGACGTCGTGATCGAACGCCAGTTCGCCGAGCCCCGCCTGGCTGCGCTGTATGATCCGCTCTGCGGGCGGGAAGGCCGAGCGGATTTTCGCTTCTATCTGCCACTGGTGATGTCGGCGGACGCGGTGCTCGACGTCGGCTGCGGCACGGGTGCGCTGCTGAAGTGGGCCCGCGAGAGAGGCCATGCCGGACGTCTGGTAGGGCTGGATCCGGGCCGCGGGATGCTCGACGTGGCGCGCGCGCGGTCCGACATAGACTGGATCCTTGGCGACTTGACCACGGTCGCCTGGGACCGGGAGTTCGATCTGGCGGTCATGACCGGTCATGCGTTCCAGCAGTTGATCGGGGATGACGAGATCCGTGCGTCGATCGCCGCGATCCATTCCGCGCTTGCCTGCAACGGCGTCTTCGCGTTCGAAACCCGCAACCCACTGGCCCGGGAGTGGGAACGGTGGACTCCCGAGCACGGGGTCGAGTTCGTCGCAGCCGATGGCGCGCGCGTACGGTACGAAGCCACGGTCCAGGCACCGATCGAAAGGGGTATCGTCCGGTTCACCAATACCTACACCAGTCCGGGCTGGGCGCGTCCGGACCCGAGCCCCAGCACGCTTCGGTTCCTCGACTCGGCGACGCTGAATCCGCTGCTCACCGATGCCGGCTTCGCGATCGAGGATCAATATGGCGACTGGGACCGGAGCCCGCTGGTGGACGAGAGCCCGGAGATCATCACCATCGCACGACGGACTCACGCACGACGGACTCACGCACGACGGACTCAGTTGTAACCGGTCGAGCCGTCCGGGCGGGTCGGGGCGTGACGCTCCCAGTGCCGGTAACGGTCGTTCCGTATCGCCTCCTCGTTCACCTCGATGCCGAAGCCGGGGCGGTCGCTCACCTGCAAGTAACCGTCCGCCGGCAACAGCACCCCGTCGAACCTGCGGCGTGTCTCCTCGCTCGGCAGCACGTACTCCAGGATCTTGAAGTTGGGCGTCGCCAGTGCGAAGTGCGCGTTCACCGCGGTGGCCAGCGGTCCCATCGGGTTGTGCGGGGCGACGGTGACGTAGTGCGCCTCGGCTATGGCGGCGATCTTGCGCATCTCCAGGAGGCCGCCGCAGACGCACACGTCCGGTTGGATGATGTCGGCACCCTGCGCGGCCAGCAGGTCCAGGAACTCGAAACGGCCGTAGAGACATTCGCCGGTGGCCAGCGGCACCTGCATCTGCGCGCGCAGCCGCCCCCACGCCGGGATGTGCTCCGGACGCAGAGGCTCTTCGTAGAAATACGGATCGAACGGCGCCAGCGCGTTGGCCAACTGCAGCGCCCTGATCGGCTCCAGGATCCGCGCGTGCGGGTCGAACGCGAACTCCCAGTCCTCGGGCGTGTGCTCGCGCAGTTCCCGGAAGTAACGGGCGGCCGCAGCGCACACGCGGCCCCACCGGTCCGCCTCCGGGTCGAGCAGGTAGGGGCTGGTCTTGAAGGCCGTGAATCCCCAGTCGTCGTGGAGCCGGTGCGCGCGCTCGGCCGCCTCGGCCCCGTCCCGCCCCTTGACCGCGTGGTACACGCGAACGCGCTCGCGCGCGGCGCCGCCGAGCAGGCGGTACACCGGCAGTCCGGCCTCCTTGCCGCTGATGTCCCAGAGCGCCTGGTCGAACGCCGAGATGGCCGCCAGGCCGACTCCTCCCGGCGGGAACCGGAACTGCTGGTGGACCTTCATCATCAGGTACTCGATGCGCCGCGGATCCTCGCCGCCGACCAGCGCGAACAGGTAGTCGGCGATCGGCGCCACGCTCAGGTCGGGTCCGGTGGAGTACGCCTCGCCCCAGCCGTGGATTCCCTGGTCGGTCCGCACCTTTACCAGCGCGCGCGAACGTGCCTCCAGGGCCGTGATATCGGTGGAGATTCCGGTGATCTTCATGGCTTTCCTCTCATCGCACAGCATCGTCGGCGCGCCCACGGGCTCGCAAGTGTGCGTGCCGCCCGCGCGGTGGTTGCAGGCCCGGCGCGCGGAATACACTGCCGCGGTGGAGATTCCGCGCCCGCGCGCACCCGCAGCGCGCAACGAGCGTATCGCCGGCCGCATCCTGTCGTCGGCGGTCGCGCTGACCGCCACCTACTTCTTCGTGTTGCTGTACGACATGGTGAGCCCGGTGGTGTTCGCGGCGGTCGACACCGGAGGCGAAGCGCCGACCCGGACGACGACGCGCCGGTCGGCCGCCGGATCGCTGACCATGATCGTGCTGGCCGGCGGCTGGGCCTACGCGGTGTGGGTCTCGTTCCGCTACGTGTGGTCGCACCGGTTCGGCACCGTCTACTCCCGCGCGGCCATGGCGTTCGCGGTGGCGCTCGGCGGCGGCAGCGTGGTGCAGGCGGTGTTCGCCCTGCTGGTAGCCCTGGAGGTCGAGCAGGGAAGTCTGACGCCGGCCCTGATCACGGTGCCCGTTCTGATGGGGGCGGCAGCCGCGGCGTTGCTGCTCGGGCGCTTCCTGCGGCGGCGCTCTCAGCAGTCGAACGAATCGCGCAATGTCTGACACGCGTCCGCCAGCCGCGCCTTGGAAAGCGTGGTGATCCGGCGCCGGAAGGAGTGCCGGGGCAAGGTGTGCACGTTGTCGAAATTGACGACGCAGTCGGTCGGCACGCCGTCATGCCCGGGCGTCAGGGAAAGTTCGGACACCAGCCCGCGGCGGGTTCGCGTCAGCGCGGCGACCACCACCACGCCGATCCGCGCCGCGACCGGATCGCGGGTCAGGACCAGCACCGGACGGTCGCCTCCCGGCGTCGCGGCGAACCAGATGTCACCGCGCCGCATCGTCCCAGTCGCGCCATTCCTCGGCCGGTCCCCAGTCGACGACCTTGGAGAGCGACGTTTCCTCCTCGCTCGGCGGGTGCTCGAGCCACCGCCTGGCATCCTCTTCCGCCCGCAGTCGGAGCAGGTAGCTATGGAGCGCTTCACGGAGAAACCGCGAGCGCTTCATCCCCAGCCGGACGGCCCATTCGCCCGCCGCTTCCGCATCCTGGTCGGGCACGCGAAAACTGAGCATTGTCATACAATTATGGAACAACGTGATACATTCTGATGTCAACGCCGCCGCTTGCAGTTTGACTCCGGTATCAGGGTTTCCTACGATCGTGGCCCTGATGGGAGCGTTCACGGGGTCGTCCGTCGTGCCGCGCGCCGGCGGGAGCACGATCGGTGCCTGAGACTCTCCTCGAGATCAAGGACCTC
The DNA here is from genome assembly GCA_026710565.1 of Spirochaetaceae bacterium. Next base: position 15,670 of record JAPOQV010000162.1, read on the forward strand.
CGCACCTACTTCCGTACCAAGGCCGGTGTGGTCCGGGCCGTGGACGGGGTGTCGCTGTCCATCGACAAGGGCAAGACCGTCGGCCTGGTCGGAGAGAGCGGCTGTGGCAAGAGCGTCCTGGCGCAGTCGATCCTGCAGATCCAGACGTGGCCGGGCGAGATCGAGGGCGGCCAGGTCGTCCTGCATGGTGACAACGGCGGCGAGCCGGAGATCCTCACCGATCACCTGCCGAAGGCGGAGCGGCTCCGGCAGATCCGCGGCAACCAGATCGCCTACATCCACCAGGAGCCGATGGCGGCGCTGAGCCTCTTGCACACCGTCGGCAACCAGCTTCGCGAGGCGGTGCTGGTCCACAATCCGGAGATGTCCAAGGATCAGGCGAACGAGATCGCCGTCAAGATGCTCGGCGACGTCGGCATTCCGCGCGCCGAGACCCGTCTGGACGCCTACATCTTCAACTTCTCGGGGGGCATGCGGCAGCGGGTGATGATCGCAATGTCGCTCATCAACCACCCCCGCCTGCTGATCGCCGACGAGCCCACGACGGCCATCGACGTCACCATCCAGGCACAGGTGCTGGAGTTGATGCGCGACATCCAGCAGCGCTTCGACATGTCGATGCTGTTCATCACCCACGACCTGGCGGTCATCGCCGAGATCGCCGAGGAGGTCGTGGTGATGTACCTGGGGCGGGTGGTCGAGCGCACCACCGTCACCCGCCTGTTCGAGAATCCCAAGCATCCCTACACGCAGGCGCTCATCGGCTCGCTGCCGAGCGCCGAGCACGAGCGGGGCGCGCTGGCCAGCATCCGCGGCACCGTCCCCGATCCGTACTCGCGTCCGACCGGCTGTGCCTTCCGCAACCGCTGCGACCACTTCATCGAAGGGGTGTGCGATCGCAACGTCCCGGCCCTGGTGGAGCTGGAGGAGAACCACGTCGCCCGCTGCTTCCTGCACTCGGAAGAGATCGAGCTGGGAGTCGAGCCGGACAGCGGCGTGGCCGACGAGGTCGCGGCGGCCAGCGGGTCGACCGGCCGCCACCGGCGCCCCGGCGCACAGCCGGCAGGAGCGCCAGCCGGGCCCGAGGGGGAGGCTGACGGCGACGGCGCGGCCGATGGGCGCACCGCGGCGCGGCGGCGCGGTCCCGGCGGCTCCGCCGTGCTCTCGATCGACGACCTGCGCACCTACTTCCCGATCCGCAAGGGGTTCTTCCGCCGGCACGTGGGGTGGATCAAGGCGGTCGACGGCATCAGCCTGGAGATCGGCGAGCGCGAGACGGTCAGCCTGGTGGGCGAGAGCGGATGCGGCAAGTCGACGACGGCGCGCAGTATCGTGCGCGCGGTCGATCCGACCGGCGGCGAGGTGCGGTTCCACGCGCGCGACGGCTCCGTCCTGGAGGTCACGGACGTGGACCGGGACCAGTTGAATCTGCTGCGCCAGCAGGTGCGGATGCTGTTCCAGGATCCGTTCCAGTCGCTGAACCCCCGCTTCACGGTGGTCGACATCGTCGGCGAGCCGTTGCGCAATTTCGGCGTTGCCGACGGCGAGGGGCTCCGCGAGCGAGTCGGGGAGTTGCTCGAAGACGTCGGGCTCGACGCCCGGCACATGGGCCGCTACCCGCACGCGTTCTCCGGCGGCCAGCGCCAGCGCATCGGCTTGGCGCGCGCGCTGACGATGAGCCCTCGCCTGCTCCTGGCCGACGAGCCCACCTCCGCGCTCGACGTCTCGGTCAAGGCGCAGATCCTCAACCTCATGCAGAAGCTTCAGGACGAGCACGGGCTGTCCTACCTGTTCATCACCCACGAGCTCGGCATCGTCCGCCACTTCTCAGACCGTTGCGGGGTGATGTACCTGGGCCGCATCGTGGAGATGGGCACGACGGAGACGATCTTCCGGGATCCGCTGCACCCCTACACCGAGGCGCTGCTGTCGGCCGCGCCGGTGCCCAACCCGCGCGCCAAGATGGAACGCATCATCCTGGAGGGCGACGTGCCCGACCCGGCGGACGCGCCGCCGGGGTGCCCGTTCCACACCCGCTGTCCGTACGCGGAGGAGCGCTGCAAGACCGAGGTGCCGGCGCTGCAGCCGATGGAGGAGGGCTCGGATCACACCGTCGCCTGCCTGCGGGCCGAGGAGCTGGAGCTTCGCGGCGTGCGCTGGTAGAGCGCCCGACCATCCCGCCAGCCGCCCGATGACCGCCGACCGCGTCCCCGCCGGCTCCACGCCGCTCGCCCCCGACTTCGGCGTCAGCCTGACGCCCGCCGAGTTCGAGAAACGCTTTCTCGCCCTGCACGAGCAGCTCTTCGCGTCCGACACGCAGGGGTTCGACGAGGTCACCGTGCACGCCTACGCGCCGCCGGCCGGCAGCTACCAGGTCGATCACTGCTTCTTCCACGACGGGTGCAACCTGCACCTGTACTACGTGACCGGCGACATGCGGAACACGGAGGCATGGATCGCCGCCTACCGCTCGGGCGACTACGAGATGGCGAACCAGGTCTGCCTGGAGCCGGGCTGCGGCCACGCGGTCGGTCCCGACGTGTTCAGCCTGCAGTACCACGATACGCTGCTGTTCGAGCCGGAGGGCCGCTTCGACCTGGCCAGCCGCTCCAACGCGCAGGTATTCGACTTCGACGCAGGCGGCCCGCGCCGGTACGGGCTCCTTTACGGCGTGCGCGGCGGCGGACGGGACGGCACGCCGTTCGTGGGCTTCAGCCTCACCTGGTCGCCGGACCTGGAGACGTGGACCGCCGGAGATGAGAACCCGGTGTGGGGGCCGCCGGCGTGGTGCAAGCAGGGCTCGACCTGCAAGGACGCGCACGTGATGCGCTTCGGCGACCGCTACCTCCTGTACTACATCGCCATGGATCGGCACGGCTACGCCTGCATCGCGCTGGCGAGCACCCGCGACTGGCAGGCGATCGACGATCACGGCGTGGTGCTTGCCCTGCCGCCGTCGCTGCGCGGCACCATGGGGATCGAGTCGCCGTTCGTGCTGCACAGGGACGGCATGTGGCACCTGTTCTACACTTACGGCGAGGGGCTCCATCACGCGGTCAGCCCGTCGCCGAGCGGGTTCGTCGCCGCGCGCGGCAACACCTGGGACGTGGGCACCGGCGCCTACCTGATGGGGCCGTACCACTCGACCGAGATCGTCGAGCAGGACGGCCGCACCTACCTGACCACCGACCGCAAGGAGCACACCCGCAAGCTCAACCGGGTGGCCGGCGTGCTGCGCTACCGCGGCTCCTACGCAGACGAGAAGACTCTTGAAGAGGGGATCTACGTCGCCGAGATCGAGTGGCACGGCGACCGGCCCGTGCTGCGCACGCCGCTGCCGCCGTAGGCCCCGGTCCCGAATGGAGCTGGTCCTCAGCTACACCGCCGCCACGGCCGCTACGGCCGGCAAGCTCGCGACCATCCTGAACGTGCATCGCGTTCGGCGTGCGCCGGCCACGGTGTTCGTGTCCGGCCGGATCGCGGAGACCGAGCGGGAGGTGCGGCGGCCGGCGACCGAAGCGGCCGGCGACCTGTCCGACGTGAACCCCTCCCCCTACCGTCACGCGCGCGTGCTGCGCAAGCCGCCGTGGTCGGTGCCGCAGCCGTCCGACCGGCTGATCGCCGAGGAGATCACGCGCGGCGCTCTGGCGGTGCGCGAGGCCCTCGGCCGGCCCTGCCGCGGCGTGCGTCCGGCCGAGGGGGCGGGGGCCGGATTCCGGGGCTGGGACACGAACCTCTCGGCGATGCGGGACGCCGGCCTGCGCTGGTCCTCCGCCTACGTGCGCTCGACCTACGGCGACACCGCGCCCGGAGACCTGTGCGGCCCGTTCCGCTACGCCGGCGACGGCTATCCTGACCTGCTTGAGCTCCCCGCGCACGGCTGGCCGGACACGGCGCTCAAGGAGTCTGTCGGATTTGCCGCGCAAGCGGGAAGGCCGCGGAGCGGAAGGCCGACAGACTCCGACGAGGAAGGTGTGGATGGGCCAAAAGCGGAGCCAAAGGCGACGGTTTTGGGGCGCAAGGCGCGCGCCGACGCCGGAGCGCAGCAACGCATCGTGCGCTGGCCGAGTCCCTTCGCCTATCCGGACGGGCTGGTGGAGACGCCGGAGCAGGAGCTCGCCGCGCACGGCGCCACGATCGCCGCCGCCCGTGACGCCGGCCTGCCGTACTGCTGCCTGGCCTTCGACGCCGACTCCACCGTGCGGCCGCAGGACCCCGAGGCGCGTGTCGTCGGCATGCTGATCGACCAGGCCGCCGCGCAGGGGCTGACGCTCACCACCCTAGACGCGCTGGCCGGGCGGTTCGCGGGCGCTGACCCGGCGGCGCTCGCCGCCCCCGAGGTGCCGCCGAGCCGGGCGGCCGACTTCGACCCCGGTACCCTGTTCGCGTAACCGGCGCAGCAAAAGCGCCACGGACGGCCGAGCGATGATAGGGTAGAGCCGTGCGGAGGTTGACCAGATGACCCACTCGACGCTTGCTCCGGTCACGATCGACTACCCCAGCTCGGATGGCAAGCCGGTGGCCGAAAGCGACTTCCAATTCACCCCCCTGGCCTACGCACGTGACAGCCTGCGGCTCCACTTTCGCGATCGATCCGACGTGTACGTAGCCGGCAACCTGCTCATCTATTACGAGGAGGGCAATCCCAAGGCGAGGGTGGCCCCGGACGTGTTCGTGGTGCTGGGGGTGCCCAACCGCGACCGCTCCTCCTACTTCCTGTGGGAGGAACGGAAGGCGCCGGACTTCGTCCTGGAGGTCACGTCGCGCAGCACGCGCCGCGAGGACCAGGGACGCAAGCGGGAACTGTATCGCCGGCTGGGGATCACGGAGTACTGGCAGTACGCCCCCACGGGCGACTACCTGGACCCGCCGCTGCAGGGGTTGCGGTTGACCGGCGGGGCGTACCGGCCGATGCGGCTCGCCGAGTCGGCGGATGGGTCGACGGCGATGGCAAGCCGAGTGCTGGAACTGGAGCTGCGTCTGGTGGGCGGCGAGCTGCGGTTTCACGATCCGGTGACGAACTGGAACCTGCTCACGCTGGAGGAAGCCGACGACGCGCGACGGCAGGCCGAGGAAGCCCGCCGGGCGGCGGAAGCGCGGGTGGCCGAGTTGGAAGCACGGCTGGGTCAGGAGCGCCAGCGGTGACGCGGCGATGACGAAAGGGTGACCCGGTATCGGAGCGCCTGATGCGCGTCGTCTTCACCTACGACACCGAGGAGCCGGGCCTGTGCATCCCGGCGTTGCGGGTGATCACCCGCGTGCACGGGCGCTTCGACGCGCCGATGACCTTGTTCGTGGTGGGCGAGCTGGCCGCCGGCGAGGAGGGGCCGGCGCTCCGGCGCCTCCTGGACGAGACGCCGGACCTGCACGACGTCAACAGCCACACCTGGAGCCACTCGCGGCTGATCTGCAAGAATCCGTGGTCGCTGCCGGTGCCGGCGCCGGAGTTCATCCACGATGAGACCGCACGCGGCGTGGCGGCGATCCGCGACCGGCTGGACCGCCCGTGCCGTGGCTTTCGCCCGCGCTCCGGGGCCGGCTGCGGCTTTCGCGGCTGCCCGGAGAACCTGTTCGCGCTGCGCGCGGCCGGCTGCGAGTGGAGTTCCGCCTACCTCAAGTCGGCCTTCGAGGACTCGCTGCCCGGTGACCTGCACGGGCCGTTCAGCTACGCCGGCGACGGCTACGACGACCTGCTGGAGCTCCCCGGGCACGGCTGGCAGGACGCGCTGGTCAAGGACTACGGGCGCGGGTTGCAGTACGCGGTGCGCTGGCCGTCGCCGTTCTCCTACCCGCAGCGCCTGGTTGAGACGCCGGAGGAGGAGTTCGCCGTGCACCGGCGCACCCTGGACGCCGCCGAGGAGGCCGGCCTGCCGTTCTGCTGCTTCGTGTTCCACCCGTGGACGATGATCCGCCGGCAGGATCCGGACGGCGACTGCATCGACCTGCTGCTGCGGCTGGCGCGCGAGCGGGGCCACGAGGTCACCACCCTGGACGCCGAGGCGCGGCGCTGCCGGGAGCGGCCGGCGCTGCTGTCGCCGGCGCCGCCGATTCCACCGCAGCGCACGCGCGGCTACGATGTCGCCCGACACTTCGCCTGAGTCCGAGGTCCCCCAACATGAGCGCACGTCCCAACGGCCCACGTCCGAACGTGATCGTCTTCTTCACCGATCAGCAGCGCTGGGACACGGCCGGCATCCACGGCAACCCTGCCGGCCTGACGCCCAACTTCGACCGGTTCGCCGCGCGCGGCACGCACCTCGCCCACACCTTCACCTGCCAGCCGGTGTGCGGGCCGGCCCGCTCCTGCCTGCAGACCGGCCTGTACGCGACCGAGACCGGCGTGTTCCGCAACGCGATCACCCTCGACCCGGCGCTGCCCACGCTGCCCGATCACTTCCACGGCGCCGGCTACACGACCGGCTACATCGGCAAGTGGCACCTGGGCCCCCGCGAGCGGATCGGCCCCGTGCCGCCCGAGCACCGCGCCCGCTACGACTACTGGCTGGCCTCCAACGTGCTGGAGTACACCTCCGACGCGTACCGGACCACCCTGTACGACGGCGACGAGCAGCCGGTGGAGCTGCCCGGCTACCGCGTGGACGCCCTGGCCGACGCCGCCATCCGCTACCTGGACGGAAGCGACGGCGGACCGCGCGACCGGCCGTTCTTCCTGTTCCTCTCCTTCATCGAGCCGCACCACCAGAACCACCGCGACGACTATCCCGCGCCCGACGGCTACGAGGAGCGCTACACCGGCGCGTGGGTGCCGCCCGACCTGGCCGCGCTCGGCGGCTCGGCGCAGCAGCACCTGCCGGGGTACTACGGCATGGTCAAGCGGCTGGACGAGGCGTTCGGCCGCGTGCTCGACGCGCTGCGCAGCCTGGGCATGGCCGACGACACCGTGGTGCTGTACACCTCCGACCACGGCAACCACTTCAAGACGCGCAACGGCGAATACAAGCGCGCCTGCCACGAGTCGGCGATCCGCGTGCCGACCGCGCTGGGCGGCCCCGGCTTCGACGGCGGCGGCCGCGTGGAGGAGCTTGTGAGCCTGATCGCCCTGCCGCCGACGCTGCTGGACGCCGCCGGGATCCAGGTGCCGACGGCGATGCAGGGCCGCTCGGTGCTGCCGCTGGCGGGCGCCGGCCCGGTCGAGCCCGCGTGGCCGGACCAGGTGTTCGTGCAGATCTCCGAGTCCCAGGTCGGCCGCGCGCTGCGCACGAAGCGCTGGAAGTACTCGGTGAGTGCGCCGGGGCTGAGCGGCGGCGTGGTGCCGGCGGCGGACCGCTACGTCGAGGAGTTCCTCTACGACCTGCGCGCCGACCGCTACGAGCTGTGCAACCTGGCCGGCAACCCCAAGCATGCCGAGGTGGCGGCCCTGCTCCGGCAGCGGCTGCTCGGCTGCATCCGCGAGGTCGAGGGCACGGCGCCGGTCATCGAGCCGGCCGCGGAGCACCTGCGGTCGGGGCAGATCAACCCGGAGCCCGAGGACCTGGAGGAGTTGCGCCCGCCTGGGTGAGCACGCGGTCGGATCGCCTTTGTTGACAGGCGAATCGGGCCTGCCGACACTTCCGAACCGAAGCTGACATGGACATCGCGGTTGCCTCCGAACAGGCCGACGGACTGCGCGTCGTCACGGCCGACGATTGCACGCTCGCCGACTTGTCCGCGCTGCAGGGGTACTGGACCCAGGCGCAGTATCTCAAGCTGACGAATGACGGCAATCGACTGATCGAGTTCACCGACGGACGCATCGAGTTTCTGCCCATGCCGACGCAACGACATCAAGCGATCCTGCGGTTCCTGTTTCGGGCCCTGGACTCCTTGGTTCGCGACCTTGGCGGGGAGGTGTTCTTCGCTCCCTTGCGCCTTCGTGTCCGCGACGGCAAGTTCCGCGAGCCCGGCCTGCTGTTGGTCCACGACGCCGAGGACCCTCGCTGTCGGGACGACTATTGGCTCGGTGCGGACGTGGTCATGGAGGTGATCAGTCCCGACAATCCGGACCGGGACATCGTCGACAAGCGCATGGACTACGCGGAGGCGGGCATCCCCGAGTACTGGATCGTCAATCCCATGGACGAAACCGTGACGGTGCTCGTCCTTTCGGACGGAGAATACCGGGCACACGGCGTGTTCCGACCGGGAGAGCACGCCGAATCGTTGGTGTTGCCCGGCTTCTCGGTCGACGTGCGGGAGACGTTCGACGCGGCACCCCCCCGTCACCGAGACGCGCGGTCCTGAACGGCGGCGAGGTGCCGGCGGCCGACCTGGAGAAGCTCCGCCAGCCGAATTGAGCGCGACGGCGTGGTCGGAGTGGTTTGACGATCGTCGGGCGTTTGCGCAGAGTCAGTGCGCCATGACAAGGGTCGAGTTGGAGCAGGAAGCGCTGAGTCTTCCCCAAGCCGAGCGCCTCAAATTAGCCGATGCTCTGGTAGAGAGCATTGTGCCATTTTCGCTCGACTCGGCGGAGCAGACCAAGGCTGATCGCGCCATCGAGTCGTACCGGGCCGATCCCCAGGACATCGTTCCGGCGGAGACCGTCCACCTCAACGCATCTCGTCTCCTCAGCAGGGAATAACTTACGAAGGCACGATTCGGCGAGCAAAGGTACGTTCATTTCCGTACTACCTCCTGTATGACACTCGTCCTGACCTGATCGTGGTCGTAGCGATCGTTCACGCGGCTCGCGGACCGGATGCCTGGGAAAGTCGGTGACCATGGGGTAGCTCGTACCGATCGCGAGACTCAAGTGATTTCGACATGCTGCTGACGATCTGCACCACCCACCGGCCGGCGACCGAGGGCGCTGTGCATGCCGGCCGGGACCACGGCTGGCACATGCAAACGCTGGCCGACCTGTGCGCCGGCCGGGACCAGCTCCTTCAGGCCACGCCGTTCCGGACGGTCGACCTCGACGACGAGACCGACCGCGACGCGGCGACTGCGTGGTGGGAGGCGCTCACCGAGGCGGGAGGCGAGGGGACGGTGGTGAAGCCGTGGGACTTCGCCGCCGTGCACTGGGGGCGCCTGCTGCAGCCGGCTCTGAAGTGCCGCGGCCGCGAGTACCTGCGGATCATCTACGGCTCGGAGTACAGGGCGGAGGAGCACCTGCAGCGCCTCCGCGAGCGCGGCGTCGGGACCAAGCGCTCGCTTGCCGTACGCGAGTTCGCCCTGGGCATCGAAGGCCTGGAGCGGTTCGTCGCGCGGGAACCGCTCCGGCGGGTGCACGAGTGCGCGTTCGCCGTGCTCGCCCTGGAATCGGAACCGGTCGACCCGCGCCTGTGACGGCTGCCGGAGCGGACATCGCGCTGTTGACGATCGTCGGGCGTTTGCGCAGAGTCGGTGCCCCATGACAAGGGATCCACACGACGTCGATTGGTCTTCGGTCGTCCACAGCGATCCCGGAGTTTCCAGCGGCACGCCGGTGTTCCGTGGCACACGCGTGCCGGCACAGACGCTGTTCGACTATCTGGAAGGTGGCGAGACGCTCGATCGGTTTCTGGATCAGTTTCCGTCTGTCTCGCGAGCCCAGGCCCTTTCCGCCCTGGACCTCGCCCGAAAGTCCGCCTTGGCCGGTGCGCGTTCTCGAGTTTCGGCTCCTCAGGCGTCGCGGACGTACACGGCGTACAGGCGGGCGTCCTCGGCGCGGATGCCGCGGAAGTCCAGCTTGACCCGGTAGGGGCCGAGCCTCGCCGGTACGGTCGCGCCGGCCGGCCACCGCACCGGCACGTCCAGCCCGTCGCTGCCGATGACGGCGGCGTCGCTGCCCGAATGGGCGGCGATCGGGCGGAAGCGCTCGTCGACCAGCTCGACGGCGATCTGCGCGTGCGGCCCCAGGCCGCTCACGTTGAGGCTCACCGACGTGTCGCCGGCCGGCTCCAGCGCGCAGCTCAGCGCGTGCGGGGCCGGCAGCGGCAGCAGCGTCCTCTCGCGGAAGACCGATAGCGAGCCGAGCCGGTCGCGTTCCCAGGTCGCGAGCCGCACGTCGCTGCCCGCCCACAGCTCGTACCAGAACAGGGTGCGGTCGCCCCGGTTGAGCATCCCCTGGCCCTGCATCAGCGCCGGCGCGCTGCCGGGCGCGAGGCCAGGCTCCTCCAGGGCCGGGATGAACAGGAAGTCCGGCACCGGCTCGCGGAAGTCCAGCGCGTCCTGGCTGACCAGCAGCCCCAGGTCCATGGTGATGAAGCGGCGGTTTCCGCTCGGCGTGCCGTGCCACATGCCGTACACGCCGACGATCACGTTGCCGCGGTCCCAGCAGCAGGTGCCCAGGTGCACCTCCTCGGCGGTGTTCCAGTTGTGCATCACCTGCCGCGGCGGCAGGTTGTCGCGCCGGAAGCCCATCGCCGACGCCTGCGTCCAATGCTCGAAGTCGTAGGACGCGAACGTTACCAGCTTGCGCGCCCGGCCCCACTGCGATCCGTGCCAGCCGAACTCGTCCTGGCCGTTGACGAAATAGCAGCCGCCCCACCTGATCAGGCCGGCCATCTCCATCGGCGGACCGACCGGATTGAAGTCCGGAACCTCCCAGCGCAGCCCATCGGCGCTGAAGGCGACCGTGAGCTGGTTACCGTCACAGCCCCGACTCGATGCACATCTTGAAGCGCCGCGATGGGTCCGGATCGTCCGGGTCGTGGATCACGGGCGCGGCGCTGATCACCGGATCGCCGCCGAACAGGTCGATGATGTTGTTGTCGCGGCTGCCGCCGTACTCGACCAGGCCGAGCAGCGGCTTCTCCCAGTGCTCGCCGTCCTGGCTGACCGCGTAGCACACGCGCCGGCCGCCCTCATCGAGCGACCCGCTGCTCTCGTACCACATGCGCAGCTCGCCATCGACCTCCGCCACCGCGCCGTAGTAGCGCACGCCCTCGTCATCCGGGGCGCCCTGCGGGCCGCGGCCCACCACGATCGGGTTGGCCTCGCCCGGCTCCTTGCCGGGCACCAACTCCAGCTTCAGGCCGGTGGTGTAGCGGATGCTGTACTCGTCGAAGGCGAACAGGACCGCCTCGGCGACCGGTCCGTTGGTGCTGCCGTTCCGTACGGTGATCATGCGCGTCGTCCTCCGGGGGCGGCCTACACGCCGGCCGGAACGCCGAAGGGCCGTCCCGAGATCGCCGCCGGCATCGGCCAGACCGGGCCCTCGCGCACCGCGAACCTGTCGCCCAGCCCGCACAGCCACATGAACTGGCGGGCGGCATCCCGCGTGCTGCGGTACTGCTCGCCGAAGCGCGGCTCCTCCAGCCAGTAATCCGCGGTGGCGAAGTCGAATTCCGGCTCGCGGACCCAGTCGCGGTTGGGCGGCATGGTGCGGTGACAGGTGGCCGTAAGCATGTGGCGCAGGCCGGTGGCGGTCGCCTTGGCGCGCCGGTGCCACATGGCGTATGCGGTGAAGTAGATGGTCCCGGCAGGAGCGGTCGACTTCCAGATGCCGCGGATCGAGTCGTAGTGGGCCATGAACCGCACCTGGTTGGTGACGTGGTGGGAACCGGTGACGAACTCGGTCGGCCCCATCTCCTCCGGGCAGGCGGTCGGGTAGTAGAACCACTTCAGCGTGTTGAGCTGCCCGTCGAACATGGAGCCGCCGTCGATGTGCCACTGGTTGGCCGGCACCGGGCTCTCCTCCCGGAACCAAGTGGCCCAGTTCGGCAGCGCGAAGTTGGCGCCCAGGAGTGACCGCGCCGCGCCGGCTGCCGCCGGGTTGCACAGCACCGAGTCCACGAACCAGTCCTGCTCGGTGAAGGAGTGCATCTGGCGACCGCCCCGGTCCCACTGCTCGTCCATGGCGGCGACCACGCGTTCGTTGATCTCCGGCGGCACGGCGGCTTCGATCATGTGGTAGCCGTTCTTGCAGAATTCGAGGACCTGCGTGTCGGTCAGCGTCGGCTCGCAATCATGGGTCTGCATGGGGCGAGTATACTCGCCGAATGGCAGTCATCTCGCACGACATGGACAACTTCAACCTGGCGGTGAACACGCACGTCGACCCGCGCCGCGTGGAGGCGGTGCCGGTCGGCGCCGACCGCCAGCTCCTGGTGGACGACTTCTTTCTGGCCATGGGCCGCGGCCACGAGCAGTACCCGCGCAACATCGCCTGGACCCTGGGCAGCGTCGACAAGCACGGCGCGCCGCTGTTCGAGGGCGAGCAGCCGTGGGAGGAGAGCTCCGCCTGGCTGACGGTCCTCAGGGACGAAGGGCGCTACCGCATGTGGTACAACTCCGGCCACCCGGAGGCGCGCAGCGGCCTGTTCCTGAGCTACGCGGAGTCCGAAGACGGCGTGGCGTTCACGCGCCGCGAGCTGGGCCTGGTCGAGGTGGCCGGCTCCACGCGCAACAACGTCGTCTTCGACGGCGGCCTGAACGGCGTCTCGCCGGAGTCGGGCAACGTCTTCATCGACCCCAACGCGCTCGACGGCGAGCGCTACAAGCTGATCTACACCGACTGGGCAGGCCCGGAGGTTCACGAGCTGCCGTTCACGCACAACGTCGGCATGCTGCGCGGCGCCGCTTCGCCCGACGGCCTCTCCTGGACCCGCTACTACGACAACTTCACCGGAAAATACTGCGACTCACAGAACAGCGCCTGCTGGGACTCGACCCTGGGCCGCTACGTCGCCTATCACCGCGCCACCGCCGAGCACGCGGCGCTGTCTGCCGGCGGAGTGAACATCCGCGGCGAGCGGCGCGGGCGCGCGGTCGGCCGCCTGGAGTCGGTCGACTACCGCAATTGGGAGAGCACGGGCATCGCGCTGCGGGCCGACTTCCAGGACACTCTGGACACCGACATCTACAACAGCGCCTACGCGCGCTATCCGTACTCTCCCAACCTGCACTTCATGTTCCCGTCCTTCTACCGCCACTACGAGGGCACGTTCGAGGTGCAGGTCTGCACCAGCCGCGACAACCGGAACTGGTTCCGCGCCAACCGCGACACCTTCGTCCCGCTGGGCGCGCCCGGCGAGTACGACTGCTTCATCGTGTCGGTCGCGCCGGGCTTCGTGGCCGTAGACGACGACACTCTGGCGCTCTACTACCGTTCGGGCGACGGTCCGCACGGCGGGTCGAAGCCGATCGAGCTGGGCTACCAGCCGAGCAGCCGGGTGAGCCGCGTCACCTTCAAGCGCGACCGCATCATCGGCATCGAGGCCGGCGCCGAGCAGGGTCAGTTCCTCACCCGGCCGCTGACCTTCTCCGGGTCGCAGCTCCAGGTGAACCTGGAGGCGCTGGGGCCGGAGGCGGAGCTGACCGCGCAGCTCGTGTCCGTGGACTCGGGCGAGCCGGTCGCAGGGTGCGGCTTCGACGACTGCCGGCCGCTGCGCAGCGACGCGCTCGACGGCGTGATCGGCTGGGGCGGCCGCGACCGGCTGCCGGCCGAAGTGGCGGGCCGGCCGGTGCAGCTCCACGTCCGGCTGCGCTCGGCCCGGCTGTACGCGTTCCAGTTCGCGAATGCGAATGCTTGACATCCCAGGATCACGCGGGGGTACTACGTTCAGGTTTCGCGCGGATATTGAAGTTCCATCGTGGAAAGCGGATATTCCCTCGCGGAGTTCCTTGATCTCGCTCGTGACACCCTGAGAAGCGCCGGCTTGCGCCCTTGGATATATCGCAATCGTAGTGAAATCGCGGATTGTGAGACGCGCCAAACCTCAGTCGGCCTCGGATCACGCACGACGAACTGTGGTCTCTATCCTACCGCCCCACGAAGGCGTCAAACCATGTCGCGCTCTGCCGGGCTCTTGAGCACGCGACCTCCTCTTCCTTCGATATGTCTGCCGTCATTCTTCGGAAGGGATCTGGAGACACCTTTCAAGGTTGGTCTTCCGGGTTTCGTGTGGGCGAGCGCACGGGAGGGTGACCCGGTCGGCTGCAGGGCTCAGCCTTCAGGAGTGCGCCGTGAGCCATGCGGCGCGTGCCGATGGCGGTGGTGGACTCCACAGAGAAGTCGGACATTCTCGGGATCGGAGCTGCCGCCCAGCGCGTACGGCAGGATGTGGTCCATCTCGATCAGGTGTCGCGAGTTGCAACGGCGTCCGGTCTGCCGATCGACGTAGGTGCAGCGGCCGCCGTCCCGCCGCCAGACGTGTCGTTTCACCGCCGCCGGAGTGACGCGGCCCGAAGCGCGCGGCTTCGCCGTCGGAGTGGCGGCGCCGGCTGGCTTTCGCCCGGCAGCGGCTCGGCGCTCCGTCGCTGCCTGCCGGTTCGGCGCAGGCGCGGAGCTCGGTGTCGGTTGC
>JAPOQV010000163.1 GCA_026710565.1 Spirochaetaceae bacterium
GGGCCGAGCCGCCGGCCGCCAGCACCACCGCCGAGATCGATGCTGCCTCGTTCACGGCGAGCGGTCGTGGATGGGGCCGGCGCGGTCGCGCAGGTGGCCGGCCGTGCGCGCTGCCAGCACGCCCAGGATCTCGGCGATCACCGAGAGGGCGATTTCTTCCGGCGTCTGCGCGCCGACGTCCAGACCGGCCGGGCAATACAGCCGGCCGCGATCGGCCGCGTCCCAGCCCGAGTCGGCGATGAGCCCCTCCGCGCGGGTGCGGGGGCCGACCACTCCCACGTAGCCGGCCGGCGTGGTCCGCAGCTCGCGCAGGATGGCCGCGTCGCGCAGGTAGTCGTGGGTCACCAAGACGCACGCGGTGCGCGCTCCCGGGGCGACGCGGCGAACCGCCTCGACCGCGTCGGCGACGTGCAGCACCTCGCTGGCCGCTGGATGGCGCTCCGGGTCGGCATACGCCGGACGGTGGTCCACCAGCGTCACGTGCAGGCCGACCTGCGCGGCGATCGCGGCCAGGGGAACGGCGTCGTCTCCGGCGCCGAACACCGCCAGCCGCCGTTCCGGCGTCAGCCCCTCGATCATGACCTGCACGAAGTGCTCGCCCACGGGGTACCGGTTCACGTCGACCCGCTCGGAGCCCAGCAGCGACCGCGCGTCCCGCTCGACGGCCTTCTCCAGGGCGGCGTCGCCCAGGGAGCCGCGCGCGGGGCCGGCCCCGCTCACCAGCAGGCGCGCGCCAAGACGGGGCGGGCAGTCGTCGGCCCCCGCATCCACCACCGTGGCCAGCACGGAGGGCTGTCCACGTACCGATGGCTCCAGGCACGCGCGCAGCGACGGGCGTCGCCCGTCGTCGACCGGCGCGAGCAGAATGTCGACCACGCCCTGGCAGCCGCTGCCCGAGCCCATCAGAACGTCCGCGGGGCCGGTGGTGTCGAAACGGTGCACGGAGGTTCGGCCGCTGCCCATCGTCCGCCGGGCCCGGTCGTCCAGGTCGAAGCATCCGCCGGACAGCATCCCCACCCGTTGCCCGTCGGCGCCGAACAGCATGCGCGCGCCGGCGCGGCGGTAGCTCGAACCGCCGACCTGCACGACGGTGGCCACGGCGCCGGACCGGCCGTCCCGCTCCAGGGCGGTCAGGTGGCCGAGCAGACGCTCGCGTTCGGTCATCCGATCATCCCGATGATCCGGATCGCGCCGTGCCTACGCGCCCGGAGCGTACAGGAGCGCGTAGATCAGCACGCCGGTGACCGACACGTACAACCAGATGGGGAGGGTCACGCGGGCCAGGGGCCGGTGGCCGGGGTGACGGGTCCAGCCGCGGCGCAGCGTCACGAGCGCGAGCGGTACGATCGTCACCGCGAGGATGATGTGGGTCACCAGGACGGGGTAGTACAGCCACGGCGCCGATCCCTCGTAAGGCTTCGCGCCGCCGCTCGCTCCGTGATAGATCAGGTACCCGGTGAGAAACAGCGTCGAGGCCGCGAACGCCGCCAGTACCAGCGCCCGATGGGCACCGACCGCGCCGCGCCGGATGGCGATGAACGCCGCCACCAGCAGGACGGCGGCGATCGCGTTCCAGACCGTGTTCACGGCGGGCAGCGCCGACACGTCGAGCCGCGAAGCCGTGCGTTCGCCGGTCACGACGAACGTGACCGCCGCCACGGCGGCCACGCTGAAGATGGCGATGATCGTCAGCCAGAAGCGGTCGGCGGCGGCGCGCTCGGCCGCGGTGCGGAGCATGGACACATGAGTATACCCGCAGCGGGACCGGGGAAAGCCGAGCAGCGCGCGCTGGTGGTCACCGGCCGCGCACTGGCGGTCGCGGGCGGCGAGCCGGAGGTCCGCAGGCGTTGCGTGGAGCGCGCGCTGGACACGGAGTTCGTGCTGCGCCGCGAGCACGAGCGCGACGGACTGGACCTGCACGCTTCGTGGCTGATCGACGGCCACGCACGGGGCTTCGTGGTCGCGCTGGGCGCCGATCGCGAGGCGGACGCCGGGTTCCACGTTGCCGTGTGCGGGTCGATCGCCGCTGCGCTGAACCACGTGCGTGCCGTCTGGGACGAGCGGCCCACCTTTTCGTCCTGGCGCGCCGCGGCGGCCACCGTAAAGCGGCTCCGCTCCCGCGGCCGGCTGGTGTTCACCAACGGCGTGTTCGACCTGCTGCACGCCGGTCACCTGCGGTCGCTCGAGCATGCGCGCGGCCTGGGCGGGGCGCTGGTGGTCGGGCTCAACAGCGACTCTTCCGCGAGGGGGCTGCGGCCGGCCGGCCGGCCGGTGATCGGCCAGTTCGCGCGCGCCGAGCTGCTGGCGGCGCTGCGCTGCGTGGACGCGGTCATCACCTTCGACGAACCCGATCCGCGGCGTCTGATCGATCTGGTGCGCCCCGACGTGCTGGTCAAGGGCGGCACGTACACCGCCGATCGGGTGGCCGGCAGCGCCGAGGTGTGCGCGGCCGGCGGGGTCGTGGCGCTGTCGCCGGTGCTTGCCGGCACCTCCACCAGCGCCATCGTCGAGCGGATCACCGGAGCAGGCGGCGGCACGCGCTGAGCACCGGATCGACGGCGATGTCGGCCATCGAGGCACCGGCCGGCGGCGCCGGCAGAGCTGCGCAGCCTTCGCCGGCGACGACTGACGACGGCGTGACCACCAGCACCGGGCTGCCGGACGAGGCCGGCGCCCACACCGCGGCGTCGCTGACGGCGAACAGCGCCACGACCGGTACCGACAGCGCGGCGGCCAGGGGAGCCAGGCCGGAGTCGTTGCCCAGCAGCAACCTGCAGGAGGAGATCGCCTGCGCCGTGCGCGCGATCGGCCGGCCGCGCACGATCAGGTCGCCGTCGGCCGCCGGCGGGCGCAACTCCTCCTCGGCCGGGCCGAGCAGCCACGTTACCCTCGCGTCCGGGCGCACGGCATCCGCGACGGCGGCGAATCGGTCCAGCGGCCAGTTCTTGCGAACGCTGCCGGAGCCGGGCGCGATCGCGACCCGAGCGCCGTGACGCGGCTCCGCGGCAAGGGCGAGCGCGGGGGCGCGGTCGTCCGCCGGGCCGGCGCCGACCGCCCGCAGGTGGTGCCGGACGATGGGCTCCCGCCGCGCCGGCACCGGACGCACCACGCTGACCGGACCGGACACCGCCGCGGCCAGCGCCCGCTCGACGGGCCCGCCCGGCGCCGTGCACGCCAGCACCGCGCCGACCCGCGCCCGCCGGGCCCGGGAACCCCCCCACCGCCCCCGACGGGCGCGGGAGGGGCAGGCCGAGCGCCCCGGTAAGCGGGGGCGAGCCACGCCGCGCCGGCATCCCAGCGATCGTCCACGACGCCGGCGGCCTGCAGCAGCTCGCCGGGATGGCCGCGGCCGAGCAGCACCGGCCGTTCGACGCACCGGTCACGGGCCCAGTACTCGATCGCGGGCACGGAGACGATCAGATCGCCCAGCGCGCCGGTGTGGTAGACAACGGCCGTTCGCACGCTGGGAAACAGTAGACTACGCACGCGATGGGCAGCGGCAACGCAGGGAAGGCAGGCGAGGAAACTCCGCGGCCGCGAGGCGTCGCGTGGGCGTCCCTCACCCTGGTCCGTGGCATGGCGATGGGAGTCGTCGAGCTCGTTCCCGGCGTGAGCGGCGGCACGATGGCGCTGGTGCTGGGCATCTACGGAGAGCTGATCAACGGGGTCGACGGCACGTTCGCGTGGATCGGACGCGGGATGCGCCGGCTGCTGCCGGGCGGCGGCCGTGCTGCCCGCCGTGGCGTCACCCCGCCCTTCCCGTTCCTGGGGCTGCTGCTGATCGGCATGGCGGCGGCGGTGCTGGCGGGCAGCCACCTGGTCACGGCGTTGCTGAGCGCCGCGCCGGGGCCGACCTACGCGTTCTTCTGCGGCCTGGTGCTGGCATCGGTGGCCACGCCGTGGCGGCTGATGGAGCGGCGCGGCCCGGCCGAGGTAGCCGTGATCCTGTGCGCGGCGGCCGCGAGCTTCCTGGCCACCGGCTTGCGCGCGGCGGAGGCCGGCACGCCCACGCTCCCGTTCCTGCTGGTCTGCGGGGCGCTGGCGGTGGCCGTGCTGGTGCTGCCGGGGGTGAGCGGCTCGTTCGTGCTGCTCGCGCTCGGATCCTACGGCTACGTGATCGAACGCGTGCGCGGCCTCACCGCCGGCGAGATCGGCGACTCCATCCTGCCGCTGGCGGTGTTCGGGATCGGTGTCGTGCTGGGGCTGGCGACCGTGACGCGGCTCATCTCATGGCTGCTCGCGCGCCACCGGTCGCTGACCCTGGCGGTCCTCACCGGGCTGATGCTGGGGTCGGTGCGGGCGCTCCTGCCGTTCTTCCGGGATGGACAGGCCGTGCCGCTGCGCGACGCTGGGACGCTGGGTGTCGAGCTGGTACCCCTGGCGATCGCCGCCGCGGCCGGCGCGGCAACGGTGGTGCTGCTGTCATGGGCCGCGCGTCCGGGCAGGCTGCCGCGATTGCCGCCGCCGACCGATTGAAGCGCCGTCGCCGCCGGGTCGCTCATTGGCCATGAGCTATAGTGGGAGGCACTGGTGGGAGATCCGGCGATGCTGAGGGACGAGGACATCGGCCGCATCGGGGACCACGTCAAGCCGTGGCTCCGGGAACTGGTGGACCGGATGGTTCCGCGGCCGGAGACCGCTGGGGTGGACGTCGCGCTGATGGAGCGCATGGTGCGGGTCGAGGAAGAGCTCAGGGCGCAGCGAGAGTTGATGGACGAGCGCTTCGGGTTCATGGCGCAGCGGTTTGAAACCGTGGACAAGCGCTTCAACACGCTCACGTGGATGATCGGCGTGGGATTCGTGGTCATCACGTCGCTGACGACGGTGTTCGCCCTGCTCGCGTAGGGCGGTCCGCCGATGCGCTCGGCCGGCGTCGGTCCGACTATGACGGCGCCAGGCTGATGCGCGATCCGGTGCGCGCCGATTCGTGCGCGGCCTCGATCACGCGAAGCGTGCCGGCGGCGAAGTCGGCGGTCAGCGGCTCGGCTTCCGGCGCCCACAGGCGGTCCTGGAAATGGGCGATCGCGGGCGCGAACGCCGGGCCGCCGTTATCCAGCGTGATCACCTCGCGGCGGTCGCCGCAGGCGAGGTGGATCGTGCTCTCCTCCTGCGGGTGATAGGGCTCCGGCACGTGGATGGTTCCGGCGCTGCCGGTGATCGTGACGCCGCGGTGGCGGTGATCGTCGAACCCTCCCATCGCGACCGCGTGCACGGCTCCGGGAAGCTCCAGCAGCAGGCTGGAGGCGCCGTCGACGCCGAAACGGTCGTCGTAGCGGACGGCCGCCTGCACGGTGAGCGGCTCGGCGTCCAGCAGGTGGCGGATGTAGGCGATCGGGTAGCACACCACGTCGAGCAGGCCGCCGCCGCCGAGAGCGGGGTCCATGCGGATGTCGCCGGCGCGCTCGGACCGGTCGAAGAAGAAGCTCATGTGGCCGGTAACCTGGCTGATGGTGCCGATGCGGCCGGCCGCGATCAGGTCGCGGAGCACGCGGGTCTGCGGGTGGTAGCGGAAGACGAACGCCTCCACCAGCGGGACGCCCAGCTCCCGGCAGCGCGCCGCCAGGCGTGCGGCGCTGTCGCTGGCGTCGGTGAGCGGCTTCTCGCAGAACACCGGTATGCCGCGCTCGGCCGCCGCCAGCGTCCAGCGTTCGTGCTCGGTGTTGGGCAGCGGCACGTACAGCGCGTCGACGCCGCCCGAGTCCAGCAGCTCCCCGTACGAGCCGAACGCCCGCCGTGCCCCGTGGGCGGCGGCGAACGCCTGCGCCCGCTTCGCGTCGCGGCTGGCGACGGCCGCCAGCTCGGCGCCCCGCACCGTGCGCAGCGCCGGGATGAAGACGTTGGCGGCGATCTGCGCGGTTCCCAGGATTCCCCAGCGCACCGTGTTCATGACGCCTCGAGTGTACCGCGGCCGGCGCGCCGGCCGGGACGGAGCGACCGCAGCCGGCTGCGGAACCAGCTCCGCCGGACCATGGCGGCGGCGCGCGCGGCGCCGGTGACCTCCGCCGCCGTGGGTTGGTAGCCGGCGTAGGCGACGCGCACGAACAGGGCGACGAACTCGCGGAGCGAGCTCGCCGCGTCCGGCAGCCGGGCGCCGAACGACCGCTCCCACGACAGCCAGCCGGTCGTCTCCGGCAACGGGATGCCGGCGCTCGCGCCGAGCTTCATGTAGCGCTGCGCGACGCGGCCGATCGGGCTGGCGCGCAGCGAGGCTCGGGCCGACAGGACCAGGCGTACGACCACCCAGACGACCAGGACCAGGACCAGCGCCGCGGCGGCGGCCAGCATCGGCTGCGTGTTCAGCGCACGGCGCTCGGCCCGGAACTCCTGACCCCGAATGGCGGAGAGTTGCCGCGCGGTGGCCGAATTGAGCTCCATCGCCTCGTCCACCGTCGGCACCTCCTCGGTTTCGGCCTGTCCCAGGCTGGGGACGAAGCTGGGATTGACCGCCGGGGTCGCTTCCCACGTGGTCCAGCCATGCTCGCCGAGCCAGACCTCCGTCCAGGTGTGGGCCGCCAGACCGGTGACCACCGCTTCCGTGGTGATCAGCTCCGCGGCGTCGAGGTCCGGGTCCTCCACCTCATCGAGACCGGTGACGATGGCGTCGAGCGAGGTCGCCGGGAAGTGGACGAGGTAGCCGGACACATACCGGGCGTGGATGCCGTGGAGGCGGGCGAACATGGTGAAGGCGGTAGCGAAGTGGACGCAGTATCCCTCCCGGTCGCCCAGAAGGAAGTGACCGATGAAGTCCTCGCCGCGGGGCGGCGCCGGGGGTGTCAGCGAGTAGACGGCGCTCGACTTGAGGAAGCGCTCGATGCTGCGCAGCCGCTCGGTGATGCTCTCGGCTCCCTCGGTCGCCTCGTGCGCCAGCGCCCGGACCTCCGCGGGCAGGCTGGACGGCACCTGCAGGTAGCGGTTGTCGGTCGGCGGTGCGAGAAAGCGGGTGAGCGGATCGCGCCGCAGCGTGAGCGACATGCCGCGCAGGATCGGCTCGGTCGGGAAGAAGCCGCGGGCGTAGTCCGCGACGGCGAGCTGCGGCGCGTACGGGGTGACGCCGAAGTCGACCGTGTCGACGGTGTGCGGCAGCCGGTCGTACGCGTCGGCGATCAGCTCGACCTGCACGTCCGAGTCGCTGCCTTCGATGGGCGGCGGAGAGTTGATGAAGCGGTCCGTGTCGCCGGCGTTCGCCGGCTCCTCCCGCGTGAATGCCCAGGTGGCTCCGTCGTAGTGGTCGAACACCTCGGTGCGCAGGTAGATGGTGCGCCCCTGCGGCGAGTACACGCGCAGCAGCGGCAGCGGCGACAGC
Source organism: Spirochaetaceae bacterium (assembly GCA_026710565.1). Next base: position 7,304 of record JAPOQV010000163.1, read on the forward strand.
ACCGGCGTGCCGCCCAGGCGGCGCTCCTCGTGCTGGGTGCCGAACCCGGGGATGGAGTACAGGAGCGGGAACTGCGGAAAGGTGGCCGAGATCGCCCCGCGCATGCGCGGGTGCAGCACCAGGTCGACGAAGTAGTTGCCGCCGGCCGCGCGCGGAAACAGCAGACCCACCCCGGCGGCCAGCAGCACGATCGCGGCCGCGAACGCCACGGAGCCGCCGGTGCGCTCGACGCCGCGGCTGGCGAGCACGACCAGGGCCAGCACGACCGCCGTCAGGGTGAGCAGGTTGAGCAGCGTCGACTGGACGATCAGCGCCGCCAAGCCCACGCCCAGCACTGCCAGGACGGCTGCCGCCAGTCCAAAGCCGCTCGACAGCACGACCCCGGACGCGGACGAGAACGCCCAGCCGGCGATCAGCGCGAACAGGTTGGACACCGCTCCCTGCTGTTCGCTGGCGTACACCTCCGAGAACCAGAGCCGGTACGAGGAGAACGGCGTGATGAGGATGCCGACCAGGATCGATACCCCGAACAGCGCGGAGGCGCCGGCGGCCGTCCAGCGCAACGGCCTGGCGGCACGCGCCGGGACGAACGCCGCGGCGATCTGCAGGGCCACCACCGAACCGGTGAGGCCGAGCAGCAGCGCGATGGACAGGTTTGCGCGCAACAGCCACCAGACGGCCAGCGGCAGCGCCAGCGCGGTCGCGGCCGCCGCCGCGGCACGCCAGTGGTCAGGCCGAACGGCCGAGAGCCAGCGGCGCAGTCGTGCGGAGATCTCCACCACTCAAGTCCTCCTCGATCGTGTCCGTGCCCCGCAGCAGCATCACGCGCCCGCCGCGGTTGCGCACCGTGTTGAAGTACTGCTCGGCATCGTGCAGCGCGCGCGGGCTGCGGCCGGTGCCGTTGAAGATCACGCCGGTCACCTGCTTGGAGCTCACCGACGCCTCGATGATCGTGAACAGCTCCGGGTCCAGGTGGTGGGTCAGGAACATGACCGCCTCCGCGTCGTCGGCGCGCGCCTCCCAGTCGGCCCAGAACAGCCGCGCCGGCGACACGCTGTCGCCGAACGCGAGCTGGAAGTTCTCCTCGTACAGCCGATCGAACTCGTCCAGGTGCTGGCCGGAGAAGGCGTACACGCCCTGCCGGACGGCCGCGCGCACCGCCGTCGGCACGCCCGTCGACAGGAAGTGGCGGACCACCGCCAGCAGCGCCTCGACCGTCACGTCCTCGACCGCCAAAACCTGCGCGTCGCCGGCGTCCGCGGCCGGCATGCGCAGGTCGACGTAGATCGTCACCGCCGGCTCCGAGCTGGCCTGGTACTGGCGCACGAACGGCTTGCCGATGGCCGCGAACTTCCGCCAGGCGATGTGGCGGGCAGGTTCCCCGTGGCGCGCCTCGCGGAGCTGGGTGAACATGGCGTAGTCAGGCTCGCCGACCGTCGACTCGCGCCGGCCCGCGTGCGGGTGTGCCTCATCGCCGGCCGCAAGGCGGGCGATCTTCAGCACCCGGGGATAGACCTGGAAATCCCGGAAGCTCACCGCGGGCCGCGTCGTGAACAGGCGCAACGGGTCGCGCAGGGTGACCCGCCGCATGCCGATCGTGTAGATGCCCCGGTAGGGGAGCCGGATCGTGTAGTCGCGGTCGATCACGGCGCTGCCGCCCAAGTACATCGACAGGTCGGGGAGCACGGTCTCTCCGAGCGGGCGCACCACCTTGAACTCCACGTGGAGCTGCGAGATCGGGATCACCGAGCGGTTCTCCAGCCGGAACGAGTAGACTATCTCCTCGCCCTTGACCGGATGGGCGCTGGAGAACTTCTGACCGAAGGCCAGGGACGAGGCGGCCACGTGCAGCGCGACGAAGGAGAACAGCGGCACCAGCAGCAGCGTGATCGCCAGCGCGACGAAGAACCCGCCCAGGTAGGCGGCCGCAAGGTAGGCGATGACCAGGGTGGCGGCGTAGAAGCCGAGCGCCCGCGCCCGTTGACCGACCGTGAAGGACCGGGTCATCGGGTTGAATGTATCACGCTTGGTACGCTGACTCATTGCCGGTGGCGGTGATACGATGGCGGCTTGCCATGCAGGACGCTTCCTTGACGCTCGCAGACAGGTCGTTCGTGGTCACCGGCGGCGCGCTCGGCATCGGCGGCGCCCTCTCCGACGCGGCAGCCCCGGCCGGCGGCCGCGGGCCCGTGGGCGACCGCGCCCCC
>JAPOQV010000164.1 GCA_026710565.1 Spirochaetaceae bacterium
CACGGTTGCCGGCCTGAGCAACGGCACGGCCTACGACGTGCAGCTTCGCGCCCGCAGCGGCGCCGGTCCCGGCGCCGCGAGCGCGACGGTGGTCGTGACGCCGCGCGCCGGCATCTGCGCGCGCAGCCCGGCGGTGTCCAACGCCATCGTCGCCAAACTGGCCGGCGTCACCACCTGCGCCAAGGTCACGCCCGCCGATCTGGTCAGCGTGACCGGCGCCTTGCGGCTGAGAAATCAGGAGATGACGGCAGTGCGGCGCGGCGACTTCGCCGGTCTGAGCCGCGTGACCGCTCTGGACCTGTCATTCAACGGTCTGCAGGCGCTGCCGGCGGGGATCTTCGACGATCTGCGCGCGCTCACCTCGCTTGATCTTTCGTTCAACCGTATCAGCGCCCTGCCCTCGGGCGTATTCGACCACGCCACCGAGTTGCGCTCGCTGGACCTGAGCTCCAACCGCCTGACCGCACTCCCGCACGGGGTGTTCCGCCCGCTTGGCGCGCTCACCGACCTGGACCTGGGCGTGAACCGCCTCCGCACTCTGCTGCCGGGCCTGTTCGAGGGGTTGCAGGGACAGGGGCTCACGGCGATGGCGCTGGACTCGAACCCCGGCGACGCGATCACCTGGTACCACGGCGGGTCGTTCACCCTCACGCTGGCTCTGGTACAGGATGGCCAGGACGGTTTCCGCGTCGGCATCGAGCAGGGCGCCCCGTTCCCGATCGACGTCGAGGTGCGGATCCACGGCGGCGCGGCGGTCGACGGCACGCAGCCGGACGGCACGGTGGCGTTACCCGCCGGCGCGCGCACAAGCGCGCGCGTCGCAGTCAGCGCCGACGACCCGGCGACGGCGCCGGTCGTGTCCATTGCCGCCGCTTCCTTCGCGGCCGCGCTTCCCGCGCCGCAGAGACCGGCGTTGCCCTTTCCGGACAGCCGGTGGGAGCATCTCTACGACGGGACGCTGATCAGGCTCACGGACGATTTCCCGGGCCTGCTGGTCGCCCTGGGGGAACCGCTCGTCCTTCGGGAGGTGCCGGCGCGCCCTGCGGAGGTCACCGCGTCGCCCGGCGACCGTTCACTGCTGGTGGCCTGGGCGGACCCCGACGACCCGAGCATCAGCGGTTACCAGATCCAGTTCCGCGATCAGGGCGGCCGCTGGCAGGAGTGGACGGACCTCGCCGGCAGCGGCGCGCGTACGGTCAGTCACGCGTTGACCGGGCTGACCAACGAGACCGCGTACGAGGTGCGCGTCCGCGCCCGCAACGCGAATGGCGCCGGTGTGGCCAGCGCGGCGGTGGCCGCCACCCCGCGCGGCGGCATCTGCCTGCGCACTCCGATGGTGCGCGACGCCGTGCTGGGCGCGCTCGCCGCGCGTGGCCGGCCGGGTGCCTGCGCGCAGGTCACGGCCACGCACCTCGCTTCGCTGGCCGGCTCGCTGGACCTGTCGGGGCAGGAGATCGCGGCCCTGCAAGCCGGCGATTTCGCCGGTCTGGGGGCATTGACCGGGCTGGATCTGAGCGGCAACGCGCTGGCCGCGCTGCCGGACGGCCTGCTCGCCGGGCTCACCGCGCTCACCGAGCTGGATCTGAGCGGCAACGCACTGAGCGCGCTGCCGGACGGCCTGCTCGCCGGGCTCACCGCCTTGACCGACCTGCACCTGGACGGCAACGACGTGAAATTCCTCCACGCCGACGCGTTCGCCGGCCTGGCGGCGCTGACCCGCCTGAACCTGGCCGACAACCGCCTGCAGGCGCTGCCGGGCGGCTTGTTCAGCGGTCTCCGCGCCGTGACCGCGCTGGACCTGAGCGGCAACCCCGGCGCCCCGTTCGGCCTCAACCTGCTGATCGAGCGCGTCGCCGGAGAAGACAGCATCCGGGCACGGGTGGTCGAGGGGGCGCCGTTCGCCATCGACGCCGCCTTCACGGTGGCGAACGGCGGCGCGGCGACCAGCACCCTCACCGTGGCGCGCGGCTCGGTCGAGGGGGCGGCGGTCGCGCTCACCCGCGACGCGCCGGACTCGGCGCCGGTCGTTACCGTGGCCGCGCCGGCCGTGCCGGCCGGGTATGCCGGCGTTCTCGTCGACCTGCGCGGTTCGCCGCTGGTGCTCGGTGCCGTGCCGGCGGGCCTCGCGGAGGTCTTCGCCTACGGGGACCCGCTCGACGGCGGCGAGGTGGTCATCGGCTGGGACAGTCCCGGCGATCCCGGCATCACCGCGCTGCAGGCGCGCTTCCGCCACGTCAAAGCCATCAGCACGGATACCGGCACCGTTATCCGCAAGGGAAGCTGGAGCGCGTGGACGACGCTCAGTTCCGCGCCCGAGCAGACCCGCGTCACGTTCAAGCTCGCGCAGATCCGCACGTTGCTGTCGCTGCCCCCGATCACCCTGTTGCCGGCCGACGCCGACGGGACCTACGAGGTGCAGGTGCGCGCCAGCAACGCGGTCGGCGCCGGCACGGCGAGCAGGGCGGTGCCGTTCACCGTGCGCACGGGCATTTGCGCGCGCTCTCCGGGCGTCCAGCGCGCCATCCTCGCGTACCTGGAGCAGGCACGCGGGCGCTCGTACGCGTGTTCCGGCGTGGGTGCCGCTGAACTGAGCGGGATCGACGCGCTCGACCTGGCGGGAAGGCTGGACGGCGACGCCGTGAAACCGGGCGACTTCGACGGACTGAGCGGGCTCGAGACCCTGTCGCTCGGCCAGAACCCGGTGTTGGAGACACTCCCCTCCGCTTTGTTTGCCGACCTTGCCTCGCTGACCCGGCTCGACCTGCAGGGCAACGGGCTGCGCGTGCTGCCCGCGGACGTGTTCCAGGGGGTGCCGGCGCTCACCCATCTGGACCTGGCCGACAACCGGCTGACCGCACTGCCGCCCGGTCTGTTCGCCGGACTCACCCGTCTGCTCGGCGTCGCCGTGGACGACAACCCCGGCGCGCCGTTCACGCTCACGATGGCGCTGGAGCAGGCCGGCAGGGACTCGTTCCGGGTGCGCGTGGTCGAGGGCGCGCCCCTGCTGATGGACGCCACGTTCTGGATCGCCAACGGCGCGCCCGACGTCGGCACGGCGGAGGTGGCCGCCGGCGCAACGACGAGCGCGGCCATCGACGTGACCCGCCACGCGTACGTCCCGCCGGTGATCACGCTCGGCACCCCACCCGATCCCGGCCAGGGGCACGCGGGCGGCTACCGCGGTATCCGCACCGCCGTGAGCCCGCCGCTCACCCTGGCGCCGGCGCCGGCCGCACCCGCCGGGCTGATCGCGTCCGGCGGCGATCGAACCATCGTCCTGACCTGGGACGACCCCGGCGACGCCAGCATCCACCGCTACGAGGTGCAGGTCGGCAGCGATCCGCGGCCGTGGGAGGCGATCGCCGGCAGCGACGCCGGAACCGTCGTTCATCGCCTGACCGGGCTTGCCAATGACGTCGCCCACGAGGTCCGGCTGCGCGCGGTGAACGTCGTCGGCCCCGGCCAGGCCAGCACGGCGCGCGCCGTGCCGCTGGCCGGCGTATGCGGGCGCACGCGGGAGGTGCGCACCGCGCTGATCGGGCTGCTCGACGGCGTCACCGAGTGCGGGCAGGTCACCGCCGCCGATCTTGCCGCCATCGACGGCACGGTCGACCTGTCCGCGCGCGGCCTGGCGGCCGTCCGCGCGGGCGACTTCGACGGGCTGACGGCTCTGACGCGGCTGGACCTCGGCGGTAACGAGCTGGGCGCTCTGCCCGCCGGCGCCTTCGACGCGCTCGCGGCGCTGAGCGAGCTCGACCTCAGCGGCAATCTGCTGACCGCGCTGCCGGCAGGCATGTTCGGCCGGCTGGGCAAGTTGAACACGCTGGGCCTGGCCGCTAACGAGCTGACCGCGCTGCCGGCGGGCGCCTTCGACGGGCTCGGCAGCCTGACCGCGTTGACGCTCGACGGCAACGGCGGCGCCCCGTTCACGCTGGCGATGACGCTGCAGCAGGTCGGCCTGGAGACGGTACGGCTGCGCGTTGCCGAGGGCGCCCCGTACGAGATGGACGCGCTGGTCGCGATCGACCTCGGCTCCGGACCGGTCCCGGAAACGCGGTCGATCCCGCGCGGCGCCGTCAACGGCGGGATCTTCCGGGCGCCTTGGGCTGCGCCCTCGACGCCGCCGGCGATCACGATCACCGCCGTGACCGCCCCGCCGCCCGGCTACACCGGTCTTCGGGTCACCGGCAACGGCGCATCGCTCACCCTGGTGACCACCCCGGCGGCTCCCGCCGACCTGGCCGCGACCGCCGGCGACGGCAGCCTCACGCTCACCTGGAGCGACCCCGGCGATCACAGCGTCAGCCGCTACCAGACGCGCGTCCGCGCCGCCGGCGGCCCCGGCTGGCGGGCATGGGCGGACATCGCCGGCAGCGGCCCCGCCACCGTTACCCACACCGTGGTCGAACTGGTCAACGGG
>JAPOQV010000165.1 GCA_026710565.1 Spirochaetaceae bacterium
CTGGCGTCGCCGGCGCTGCGACGGCGCGGCCACGGGGCGGGGGGGCCGTCGGCCGGGGGGGGGCGCCTTGCTTGGCGGGTGCAGGCGGACGCCGACTCGATCGCCACCATCCACGCGGCGCTGGACCGCGGCGTCGACTGGCTGGACAGCTCCCCGCTGTACGGCCGCGGCCATGCCGAGGAGTTGATCGGCCGCGCCCTGGCGCAGAGGCCCGGCGGCGGACGCGGCGTGCGCGTCGCCACCAAGTGCGGCTGGCCGTGGGTGGGACGCCGCGCGCGCCCGTTCGCGCGGCTCACCGCCGCCAGCGTCCGCACCGAGCTGGAGCAGAGCCTCGGGCGCTTGCGCGCCGAGCGCGTCGACCTGTACCAGATCCACCACCCGCGCCCGCCCGAGCAGCTCACGGAGGGGTGGGAGGAACTCGCCCGCCTGCGCGAGCAGGGTCTGGTCGGCGCGTGCGGGGTGTGCAACGCCACCGTCGCCGACCTCGACCGGCTGCGCGCCATCGCGCCCGTGGCGACCCTGCAGGTGCCCTACAGCCTGCTGCGGCGCGACGCCGAAGCGGAGCTCCTCCCCTACTGCCGCCGCCACGGCATCGCCGTCCTGGCCGCCAGCCCCCTGCACAGCGGCATGCTTGCCGACGGCTTCGACCCCGCGCGGGTGGCGCGGCTGCCCGGCGACGACTGGCGGCGCGGCCACCCCGACTTCACCGAGCCGCGCCTCACTGTCTTTCTGCAGGTCGTCGAGCGCCTGCGTGGAGTTGCCGGAGACCGTCCGCTGGCATGGCTGGCGCTGGGCTGGCTGCTCGCCCAGCCGGGCGTGCACGCGGCCATCCTGGGCGCGCGCAGCCCCCGCCAGGTGGGCGAGGCACTCGTCCCCTGGCCGGAGCTGGATGCGGCGGAGGCGGCCCTCCTCGGCGCCGCAACGGCGTCTCTCCTGCCGGGACTTTTCAGGTCACAGGACCATGGTACATAGTCCGTTCATGACAACCGTCTCCAAGTCCCAGTTCAAGCCGCGGGCGTTCGAGTACTTCCGCAGGGTCCAGGAGCGGCGCGAGACCCTGGTCATCACCGATCGCGGCACGCCGGTACTCAAGATCATGCCGTTTGCCGAAGACGACGATGCCGACCTGGCAGCCCTGCGCGGGTCCGTCCTGCGGTACGACGATCCGCTGGAGCCCGTTCACGAACGCTGGGAGTCCGCCGACTGATCCTGCTGGATACCCACGCCTGGATCTGGCACCTGAGCGATCCGTCATTGCTCTCGGCGCCGGCCCGTGCCGCGATCGCCGAGGCCCGCCGCGACCTCGCCGTCCACGTCTCGTCGATCAGCGTGTGGGAGCTGTTCATGCTGACGAAGAAGGGCCGTCTGCAGCTCGCCATCGCGCCGGATGCCTTTCTGCACCGGGCGGAACGCCTGTCCTACCTGCGGTTCACGGCCGTGGACAACGGCGTGGCGCGCCGCTCCGTGCAGCTCCCTGACATTCACGGCGACCCGGCAGACCGCCTGATTCTGGCGACCGCGCAGGAGCTCGGCTGCCCGGTCGTGAGCAAGGACCGCCGCTTCCCGGATTATCCCGACGTCCGGATCATCTGGTAGCGCCGATCGTGGCGGCAGCGCCCAGCGCGCCGACGATCTTCTCGCCGTCGAAGCGCGCGGTCTCGATGAAGATGCTGCCGGCCCGGTCGCCCGCGCACACCGAGCCGCAGACGAACACGCCCGGCACGTCGGTCTGGCAGGTATCGGGGTCGTAGCGCGGCGTCCGGTCCGGCCCCTCCACGGTGACGCCGACCCCTTCCAGCAGGCTCAGGTCGGGGCGGTAGCCGATCTGCACGATCACGGCGTCGTTGGCGACCTCCTGCAGGCGGCCGTCCCGGCGCACGGTGATGGACCCCTCGTCGATGCGCTCGACGGTCGCCGACGGCAGCCAGCCGATCTCGCCGCGCGCGATGCGGTTCTCCAGCTCCGGCAGGACCCAGTACTTGCTCTGCATCCGCTCGCCACGGTGAACGAGGGTGACGCGTGCGCCAGCCCTCTGCAGCTCCAGGGCCGCTTCCGCGGCGGCGCTGCGCCCGCCGACGACGGCGACGTCGCGGTCGTAGTAGGGGTGGCCCTCGTCGAACCGATGCACGACCTTGGGCAGCTCCTCGCCCGGGACCCCCAGCCGGCGCGGCCAGTCGAAGAAGCCGGTGGCGACCACCACGGCGCGCGTGGCCGACCGCCGCGTCCGCGAGCCGTGCACGGACGTGACCACGAACCCTCCCGCGCCGCCGGCCTCGTCCCGCTCCAGCGCGACCACCGGCTCGTACTGGCGCACGCGCACGGCGCAGCGCTCGGCCACGCGCCGGTAGTACTCGACCGTCTCGGCCCGCGAAGGCTTGCGCGCCAGCGACGCGAAGGGCATCCGCGCCAGCTCCAGACGCTCCGGCGAGGAAAAGAACACCATGTTGCGCGGGAAGTGGAAGATGGAGTTGACCAGGCAGCCCTTCTCCATCAGCACGTAGTCCAGGCCGGCCTCCTCGGCCTGGATCGCGCAGGCCAGCCCGGCCGGGCCCGCGCCGATGATGACCAGGTCGTGCCTGGCCGGGTCGCCGCCTCTGGCCGGGTCGCCGCCCGGATCGCCAATGTGATGGTGCGTGTCTGACATCGTTCGCTTCCGCCGCCGCGTACTGGACCACTACCGCCGTCACGGGCGCCGGTTCCCGTGGCGGCGGACGCGCGATCCGTATCGGATCCTGGTTTCGGAGTTCATGCTACAGCAGACGCAGACGGCGCGCGTGCTCGCGCACTACGAGCCGTTCGTGGCGCGCTTCCCGGACGCGCGCGCGCTGGCCGACGCCGACCGGGGCGAGGTGCTGGCGCTGTGGAGCGGCCTTGGCTACAACCGGCGCGCCGTGGCCCTGCACCGCGCCGCCGCGCTCGTCGCCTTCCGCTTCGGCGGCAAGGTGCCGAGCGCCGCGGAGGAGTTGCGCTCGCTGCCCGGCGTCGGTCCGGCCACGGCCGGGGCGGTGCAGGCCTTCGGGTTCGGGCTGCCGGCCGTGTTCGTGGAGACCAACATCCGCCGCGCCGTGCTGCACGAGCTGTTTCCGGGCCGCCACCAGGTCAGCGACCGGGAGCTGCTGCCGGTGCTGGAGCAGGCGCTCGACCCGGCCGACCCGCGCACCTGGTACCAGGCGTTGATGGACTACGGGGCCGCCCTGGCGCGCGGCGGCCCCAACCCCAACCGCCGGTCCGCCCACTACACGCGGCAGAGCCGCTTCGACGGCTCCAACCGCCAGCAGCGCGGACTGATCCTGCGCGTGCTGGCCGAACGCGGCCCGCTGGACCGCGATGAGCTGGCCGCCGCCATCGGCGCTACCGACCGCGCCGGCCGCGAGCGCGCGCGCCGCAACCTGGACGCGATGGCCGCCGAGGGCTTCCTCGACATGACCGGGGGCATCGTCGCGCTGGCGAGCGGCCGGGAGGACGCGGAATCCGGCCCGGTTTCCGATGCCCTTGCCTAAGACCGAACGGCTTCGGTAGCGTCGCACGGCACGCCTCAATCATCGAGGCGACAGGGGGGGGCATGACCGAACTGAAGGTCATCAAGCGCACCGGCGAAGTAGTGGGCTTCGACCGGGAGCGGATCGCCACCGCCATCAGCAAGGCGGTGCGCGCGACCGGAGAGCCACACATCACCGCCGTGCTCGGCGCCGGCGCGTTCGGCAACGGCAAGCTGCACGACCTGCTCACGGACGTCACGACCGAGATCGACGACCGCTTCGTCGAGCTGTATCCCAACGTCGAGAACATCCAGGACATCGTCGAGAAGCACCTGGTCAAGCAGGGGCTGTACGAGGTCGCCAAGCGCTACATCCTGTACCGCGCCGAGCACCAGAAGGCGCGCGAGGAACAGAAGGACCAGGTGGCCGAGCAGTCGCTGCTCGGCAGGCTCACCGTGGTCAAGCGCGACGGACGCTCGGTGCTGTTCGACATCTCGGAGATACAGGACGCGATCCGGGAGTGCACGCACGGTTTCGACCACTCGGGGAGCGGGGGAGAGATCGACGTCGAGCTGATCGCCCGCGAGACGGTCCGCAACGTCTTCGACGGCATCTCCACCGCCGACATCGACCGGGCGGTGCTGCTGGCCGCCTCCTCGTTCATCGAGCGCGATCCCGCCTACGCCAAGGTGGCCGCCCGGCTGTTCCTGCGCCGCATCTACCGCGAGGTGATCGGCGTCGCCCGCAGCCACGAGGACGGCTACCGGCAGGCGTTCGTGCGCGGCATCCGCCGCGGCGTCGAGCAGGGCGTGTACGACGAGCGCCTGCTGGAGTTCAACCTCGGCCGCCTGGCCGCATCGCTCGATACCGCGCGCGACGACCTGCTCAACTTCATGGGCGTGCAGACCCTGCACGAGCGCTACTTCGCCCGCGCCGGCGATGCGCTGCTGGAGACGCCGCAAGCCTTCTGGATGCGCGTGGCGATGGGACTGGCCGTGCTGGAGGAGGACCGCGACGAGCGCGCCGTGGCCTTCTACCAGGTGATCTCCTCGCTGCGCTTCGTGCCGTCGACGCCCACGCTGTTCCATTCCGGCACGACCCACCCGCAGCTCTCCTCCTGCTTCCTCACCACGGTGGAGGATGACCTGGAGCACATCTTCAAGTCGTTCGCGGACAACGCGCAGCTCTCCAAGTGGTCCGGGGGCCTTGGCAACGACTGGACGTCGATCCGCGGCACCGGCGCCCACATCAGGAGCACCAACGTGGAGAGCCAGGGGGTGATCCCGTTCCTGAAGATCGCCAGCGACGTGACCCTGGCCATCAACCGCTCCGGCAAGCGGCGCGGGGCCACCTGCGCCTACCTTGAGACCTGGCACCTGGACATCGAGGACTTCCTGGACCTGCGCCGCAACACCGGCGACGAGCGCCGGCGCACGCACGACATGAACACGGCCAACTGGATCCCGGACCTGTTCATGAAGCGGGTCGCCGAAGACGCCGAGTGGACGCTGTTCTCGCCGGACGACACCCCGGACCTCCACGACCTGTACGGGCAGGCTTTCGAGCGGCGCTACGCCGAGTACGAGCGCGAGGCGCGCGCCGGCCGGCTGCAGCGGACCCGCACCATCCCCGCGCTGAAGCTCTGGCGGAAGATGCTGTCGATGCTGTTCGAGACCGGCCACCCGTGGATCACCTTCAAGGACCCGTCGAACATCCGCTCGCCCCAGGACCACGCCGGGGTCGTGCACAGCTCCAACCTGTGCACGGAGATCACCCTCAACACCTCGCGGGAGGAGACCGCGGTCTGCAACCTGGGCTCCGTGAACCTGGACAAGCACGTGGTCGACGGCGCGCTGCAGGCGGAATCGCTGGCCGCCACGGTCGAGACCGCGATGCGCATGCTCGACAACGTGGTCGACGTCTGCTTCTACCCCACCCCGGAGGCGCGCGCGTCCAATCTCCGCCACCGGCCGGTCGGCCTGGGCGTGATGGGGTTCGCGGACGCGCTGTTCAAGCTGGACATCGCGTTCGAGTCGCAGGAGGCGATCGCGTTCGCCGACCGCTCCATGGAGCTGATCGCCCACAGCGCCATCCTGGGCTCGTCGCGCCTGGCCGCCGAGCGCGGCCCCTACGACAGCTACGCCGGTTCCAAGTGGGAGCGCGGGCTGCTGCCGCAGGACACCCTGGACCTGCTTGAGACCGAGCGGGGCCAGCCGGTCGAGGTGGCGCGCGGCGGCGAGCTGGACTGGGAGCCGGTGCGCGCGCACGTGCGCAAGCACGGCATGCGCAACTCCAACACCATGGCGATCGCCCCGACGGCGACCATCTCCACCATCTCCGGCTGCTTCCCGTCGATCGAGCCGATCTACCAGAACGTCTACGTCAAGTCGAACATCTCCGGCGAGTTCACCGTCGCCAACCCGTACCTGGTGGGGGACCTCAAGCGGGCCGGCCTGTGGGACCGCGAGATGTTCGAGCAGTTGAAGTTCCACGACGGCAGCGTGCAGGCGATCGACGCGATCCCGGCGCCGCTGCGCTCCAAGTACCGCACCGCGTTCGAGGTCGACCCCCTGCACTGCCTGCGCATGACCGGCGCGCGCAGCAAGTGGATCGACCAGAGCCAGTCGCACAACGTGTTCATGCGCGGCACCTCCGGGCAGGCGCTGAGCGAGATCTACCAGACCGCCTGGAAGCTGGGCCTGAAGACCACCTACTACCTGCGCACGCTGGCCGCCAGCCAGGTGGAGAAGTCCACCCTGGGCAGCCAGTACGGCTTCACCCAGAAGCGCGCCAACGGCGCGGCGGCGGCCAACGGGACGCCGGCCAACGGGACGCCGGCGCCGGCCGAGCAGGCCGCGGACGCCGCGCCGCAGAACGGCCGGGACGCCGCGGCCTGCAACCTGGACGAAGACTGCGAGGCCTGCCAATAACGCCGATGGGAATCATCAACAACACCGCCACGGATCCCAACAAGATCCTGCCGCTGCGCTACCAGTGGGCGCGCGGCTACTACAAGTCCGGGGTCGCCAACAATTGGGTGCCCGAGGAAGTGTCGATGCAGAAGGACGTCGAGCAGTGGAAGGCGCCCGACGTGCTCTCGGAAGAGGAGCGGCGCCTGATCCTCTGGAACCTCGGCTTCTTCTCCACCGCCGAATCCCTGACCGCCAACAACATCGTCCTGGCCCTGTACACGCATGTGACCAACCCGGAGTGCCGCCAGTACCTGCTGCGGCAGGCGTTCGAGGAGGCGATCCACACCGACACGTTCATTTACTGCTGCGACAGCCTGGGGCTGGATCCGGACGAGATCTACACCATGTACCGGACCATCCCGTCGATCGAGCGCAAGGACTCGATGGTCATCGAGATGACCCGCTCGATTGTCGCGCCCGGCTTCACGACCACCACCGAGCAAGGGGTGCGCGACCTGCTGCACGACCTGGTCGGCTACTACGTGATCATGGAGGGCATCTTCTTCTACGCCGGGTTCGCGATGATGCTGGCCCTCAAGCGGCAGAACAAGATGGTCGGCGTCGGCGAGCAGTTCGAGTTCATCATGCGCGACGAGAGCGTGCACCTGGCGTTCGGCTCCGACCTGATCAACACGATCAAGGCCGAGAACGCGGGCGCCTGGACTCCGGCCTTCCAGGACGAGCTCGTCGACCTGATCCGCCGCGGCGTGGAGTTGGAGGCCGCCTACGCGCGCGACGCCTGCCCGCGCGGCCTGCTCGGCATCAACGCCGACCAGTTCGCGGCCTACGTCGAGTACATCGCCGACCGCCGGGTGGAGCGCATCGGCCTGCCCAGGCAGTACGAGCGCGAGAACCCGTTTCCATGGATGGCCCATGCCATCGACCTCAACAAGGAAAAGAACTTCTTCGAGACCCGCGTCACCGAGTACCAGACGGCGGGTTCCCTCACCTGGGACTGACCTGCGGCGGCTCTACTCCACCAGGACGACCGCCCCTTCCAGGCGGGTGCCGGTCAGCGACCGCAGCAGCCGACCGCGCGTCGAACATCGCCACCAGGTAGTTGACGTCCAAGCAGATAGCTCACGGTTGCTGGTCACGAAGCCGATTGACCAGATGCAGGTCCGGGGCGGGTCCGTCCTGTGCCGGAAAGACCGGCACTCCGTTCCTCACGGCCGGCCCGCTTTCCGGCTGCAACGCTTTCAGAGTCAACTCGGAAGCGACCTCGCCCAGCGTCTTCCGGCGCTGCTGCGCGAGCTGTCGCACCTTGGCAAGAGCCTCTGCGGACAGGTTCAAGGTCGTCCTCATGGATTCACCATATATGAACCGTGGTGCTTGATGACAAGCATCGATCATCTGGATGCTTCAGATGCGAGCGCCTCCGCAGCGGGCTGTCCCGCGCCGGACTGGCGTGGTCCGAGGGCGCCACTTCGACGCCGAAGTGGCGATGGCCTGACGTCGGCCATCGGACGCGTCACTCCATGTTCTGAGTGCCCGCGGACCGCTTTCGCGACAACGCCAGGCCGGCGACGATCATGGCCAGGGCGACAGGCGCGCTCGCGTGGATGCGCTCGCCCAGCACGGTGGCGATCAGGATCAGCGACAGGAACGGCGACAGGAAGATGAGCTGGCCCAAGCGGCCGGCCACCGTGGTCAGGGCCAGCGCGCGCTGCCACAGCAGGAAGGCGACGCCCATCTCCACCAGCCCGACCCAGGCGCCGTAGCCGAGGTTCGCCGGCGTGATCTCCGGCAGGCCGGCGGTGGCCGCGCAGATCGCCCCGATCGCCACCGTGGCCGTCGCGAAGCCGTTCAGCATGAGCGGCACCGCATGCGCGCCGACTTTCACCGTGAGCAGCCAGTACCCGGCCCACAAGACGGTGCTGCCCAGCGCCAGCGCGACGCCGACGGTGTCGAAACGGCCCAGTCCGGCCGAGCCGCCGCGGGTCAGCAGCACCGCGACGCCGGCGTAGCTGACCGCCACGCCGATCCAGCCGCGCGGCGACAGGCGCTGTTTCAGCATCGGAATGGCCAGCAGGGCCAGCGTCACCGCCCACAGGTAGTTGAGCGGCTGCGCGATCTGCGCGGGCAGCCGGTCATACGCCTCGAACAGCACCAGGTAGTAGGCGAGCGGGTTGAGCAGCCCCAGGGCCGCGGCGCTCAGGTGTTGGCGCAGGCCCATCGGCGCCGAGACGAACGGCCGCGCGGCGGCGAAGAACGCCAGCGCCACCACGCAGCCCAGGAACAGGAGCTGCACCGGCTGCAACTCGCGAAGGCCCAGCTTGAAGCCGGTCGCGACCGTCGACCAGAGCGCGACGCTGATCAGAGCGTAGAGCAGCGCGCGCCGCTCGCGCCCTGCCGGTGCTACCAGATCTTGGGGGCCGGGCTCACGTAGTGATCGCCATGGATGATCTCGTGCCGGTTACGGCCCTCGGGGATCAGCGTGTACTCCGCGTAGGTGAGCTTCCGTTTGCCTGCTGCCACGACCGCCATGCCTCCAACCGCTGGAGTGCTCAAGTCAGTGTGAACCGATGAGCGCCGTACTGTCACCTCACCGGGTCCTCAGGATTCCGTGTGGTGCGATGCTACGTGACGTGGCCGGCGAGGTACCGATCGCGGCCGCCGCACACTCGGATCAGAGGGCATGGGAGTGAGAGGTCCGCCGGCGGCATCAAGTCGAGGCGTTCCTGGTTGTTCCGAGACCGGCTCGGCAGCGAGCGCGCCGGAAAAAGTCGGGAATTCTTGCCTCAAGGTCTTGACGGCAATGTGCGCCTGCGAGGTGGCACACCAGCGCACGTACAGGCCACTTCCGGCCTCCCGGAAGCTCGCGCACCCGTTCGGCCACGCCGCACCCCCTTCAGCGCCCGCTGCGCGCCGATCAGATGCCTGTCCCGGACCATGCAGAAAGGGCTATCTGAGAACCATGAGTATATTTACTCCATGAACACCGCCCCCCTTGACGCACCCGCCCTCCCCGCCATCACCTCCACCGTCGGCGCGCTCTCCGACCGCGAGCTGCTGCGTCAGACCAGCA
>JAPOQV010000166.1 GCA_026710565.1 Spirochaetaceae bacterium
ACCAACCCGGACAAGCCGCACCTGATGCCGTGGGGCCCGTCGGACCCGCCGCCGGCCAACCCGGCGGTGTTCACCGCCAACCCGTACAACTTCATGGTGGATGACCGCGGTCATCAGCTTCCCTACCTGGAGACGCAGCGCTACTTCCTGGTCTCCGACTCCGAGGCCCAGAAGCTCCGGCTGCTGTCCGGCGGCGACAGTTGGGGGATCATCAACACCCTGGATGCCGTGCCGCTGGCCAGACGCGCGCAGGAAGACGGCAAGATCAAGTTCCAGCTCACGAATCGCGCCCAGCCCGACGCGTACAAGTCGACGGTCACGCTTTTCAACATGAACGCGATGGAGGAGTGGAAGGCGGAGCTCTTCCGCGACGTGCGCTTCCGGCAGGCCTACTCGCTGTTCATTCCGCGCCAGAAGATCAACGACATCATGTACGGCGGATCGACGATGCCCACGCTGGGCGGCTTCATGATCGAGGCCGACCATCCGTGGTACTACGCGCCGTTGGCAGAGTCGCCGCTGATCGAGCGCGACCTGGACCGCGCCAACGCGTTGCTGGACGAGCTCCTGCCCAACAAGGACGCCGACGGCTTCCGCCTCGGCCCCGACGGCAAGCCGGTCACCTTCTTCCTGGCGACCGTCACCCACGACGAGTGGGAGCAGGCGACCAACATCATCATGGAGGACCTGCACCTGATCGGCCTCAAGGCCAATCACCGCGCCACCGCGTGGGGCGGCTGGGGCGCCTTCGTCCAGTCGCGGGAGTGGGACATCATCGTCGACCAGAGCACCGAGGGCTGGAAGAGCCAGCTCCCTGAGCGGCAGTCGCTGATCGTTCCCACCGGCCGGTTCGGCCCCAACTGGGCCTACCTGTGGTGGGAGTGGCTGGACTCGGGCGGCGAGAACGGCGAAGAGCCGCCGCAGGAGATCAAGGACAACTGGGACCTGTTCCACCAGATGATCCAGGCGGCGGACGCGGACGAGCTCACCGCGCTGACCCACGAGTGGTACCGCCGCCAGGCCGAGCAGGTCTGGACCCTCCCGCACCTGACGTTCCCGCCCGAGTTCGACGTGTGGCAGCCCAACTTCATGGGCGTCCACCCCAGGACCGGCCGGCCGTTCGAGTTCGGAGGCATGTGGTACGAGAACGAGTAGCGCCCATGCGCTGAGCGTATTCGCACGAAGGGCATCCCGCCGACGGGATGTCCTTCGCACTTAAGTGGAGGTAAAGCGATGGTCCATGCCGCCGCGATAACTTGGCCGAGGGGGCTCCGCGAGCGGAGCGCGCCGCGGAGGCCGGCGATCGCCTGCTGCGCCGCTCTGCTGTTGGCCGTGCCCGCGCTTGTAACGGCGCAGGAGCGGCAGGAGGAGCGGGAGGAGATGGTGAACCGCCAGATCGCCGCGCGCGGGGTGAGCGACGAGCGTGTGCTTCAGGCGATGCGTACCGTGCCGCGCCACCGGTTCGTGCCGGAGCGCCTGTCGCGCTCGGCGTACAACGACCATCCGCTGCCGATCGGGGAGGGGCAGACCATCTCCCAGCCCTACATCGTCGCGCTGATGACCGCGACGCTGGCGGTCGACGAGGACGACCGCGTGCTGGAGATCGGCACGGGCTCGGCCTACCAGGCGGCGGTGCTGGCGGAGTTGGTGGCGGAGGTGTACTCGATCGAGATCCGCGGCCCGTTGGCGGAGTCGGCGGCGGCGCTGCTGGAGGAGCTGGAGTACGCCAACGTGCAGACGAAGCACGCCGACGGCTACCATGGCTGGCCGGAGGCGGCGCCGTTCGACCACATCATGATCACCGCCGCGGTCGCCCACGTGCCGCCGCCGCTGCTGGAACAGCTCGCGGTCGGC
>JAPOQV010000167.1 GCA_026710565.1 Spirochaetaceae bacterium
AACATGGCCGGCTCACCGCCTTCGGCGGCCACAACGTCGCTGCTGAATCTCATCAGCGAGCTTATCCGCGAGTGCCTGCAGCTCGTCGACGCCGATCTCCCCCGCCTTGAGCCGCCGCCGTTCATCAGCCTCGTCGTACACCATGCCCAGCTCGCGCGCCCGCGCCGCGATCGCCGCAAATAGACCCTCGACCCGTTCGTCGAGCCGTTCTTGTTTTCGCTGCTGCTGCTGCTGCTGGCGGCGAGTCAGATCGGCCGCCCGTTCCGGAGTACCCAGTACGTCAGCAGCAGCAGCTTGTACGTCTAAAAGAGACCTAGAAACATTGGTTACCCCTGTTTCGGGGGTACTTGCTACCCCCGTTTCAGGGGTATCTCGATTTCCAGATACCCCTGTTTCGGGGGTAGCTGGAAGCGGGACGGCTTTCGTAGATACCCTCGCACCGGGGGTATCTGCCCAGTTTTGCGGCGTCAGGAAGATCCGGATCACGCTGTGGTACTTACTCCTCGACACGTGCACTAGGCCGGTGTCCCGCAACTCCGCGAGCACCTTCGACACCCGGTTCAGGCCCGTCTCGAGCTCGCCGGCGAGCGACCGTTGCTTGATGCCGATCTCAAGCACGTCGTCACCCCGCACCCACGCCCGGCCGAACGTGCACAGCGCGAGGTACCAGAGCTTCAGTCGGTGCGACCCAAGCCGCACGCGCCGGGCTCGCAGCATGAACGTCTCTGGCTGCTCCGGCGGCGAGGCCTCGGAATGCGGCAGCCGCGGCTGCGGGTTGGTGTACGCCAGCGCCGGCGCGGTCGCGCCTGCCGTCTCGACGGGTGGGCTTGAATCGGATTCGGGTGTAGGGGTAAACTTGTCCATGCGTGGGCGCCTTCATCGCCCGCGCGCCCGCCGACCTTCGACGCCCGGTGTTCGCAGCACCGGGTGTTCGTCTGTACGGACGCGTTTTCTGCCTTCACAGGATAGCACGCCGCTGCTCGCCGCTCCCCCGGCTGCTCAGACTTGACCGCCAGCCGCGCTCAGCGGCCCTGTGCTGCGATTTCTCGACCTCCGCCGTGGTACGTGGCGACGTTGCAAGGAGGACGGCCGATTGGCGTCGACGATTCGCCCGGCGAGTGGCCGGCATCCGGGGGGCTACCGGTCGCGGGGTGGCCGCGGACCCTGCGGGCCCGAACACGGCGGCCGTGCTACGAGGGGTAGCGAGGCAGAGGACCACGGCGCACGCACTAGGCGGAGCTGTTTCGGCGGCATTCTCACCTCTTCTTGCGGTGAGTATATGAGCAGATACACCGATATTCACTCGTCGGGAAACCGCTTCTCGAGCAGCTCGATCAGGACCGTCGTCATGTCCGTTCCGGCTTTCGCACAAGCTACCTTCATTCGCTGGTGCAGGGCAGCGGGAATCATCGCGTTCAACCGCTTGTGTTCCCCGCCCCGCTTCGGCTTACCAGCGGAGCCCACGAACGTATCCAGCAGATGCGTCGTCGACCGCGGCCGCGGCTTCGCGCCCCAGTCCGTCATGGCTCCCCCCGTGCCGCGTTCCACACCGCGTCAGCCAGCACCTCGATATCCTTGGCCGCCCGCCCGCGCGGCTGCGTTTCCATTGCCGTCTTCCCTACCCGGATCGCCTTCGCGTACTCCGTGCGGTTCCACACAACCGGCAGCACCGGCGTCTTGAACTTCTCGAGCGCCGACGCGACCTCCCCGGCCAGCACCGTCCCCTGAACCGCCCGGTTGATTACGAACCGGACGGCCAAGCTCGGCTTCAGCACCCGGCACTCCTCGACCAGATCGACGATCTCGCCCGCCGCCCACACGTCGAGCGGCGACGGCTGGACCGGAATACACACTAGATCGCTCGCAGCAATGGCCGATTTCGCGATCACGTCCATCCGCGGCGGCCCGTCGATCACCAGATAGTCCGTATCCGCGATCGCGGGTGCGTCGCGATGTAGCGTCGGCGTCGGCATCCCCACCACCGGCACAGGGGAAGGCTCCACCCGCTGCGCCTGCCAGTCGAGAGCGGAGCCCTGCGGATCCGCATCGACCACAAGGCCACGCCCCCGCGCCTGGAGCTGCAGCGCCACGGCCACGTGGAGGGCAAGCGTCGTTTTCCCCACGCCACCCTTCTGGTTTAGAAATGAAATGATCATCACATGCTCATAAATGGTTCTGAGCGCATGAGTATATATACCGATGCACGTTTGCGCCAATGTAGTCACCGGATCCTGAGTCTCTGAGGGCCGTACGAACCGCCGGTGCTGCCCCGCGGACCCGCGCGAGCGCTCCAAGCGGGCCGTCACGACGCTCGCAGACACAACCGGCGGCGCAGGCTTTCAAGCCTACGGCGCCGCCGACGCGGCCAACGGTCGTCCAGGGGATGTGTTCCGGGACTGCGCGGCGTGTCCGGAGCTGGTGGTGATGGCGGCAGGCCGGCTGGCGCTGGGCCGCTACGAGGTGACAGGTGGGCGA
>JAPOQV010000168.1 GCA_026710565.1 Spirochaetaceae bacterium
TCCTCGAGGCGTGAGATTAGGCAGTACTGGTACTGCGCCTCCCCGACGCGGACGGCCAGGGCCGACTGGTCAGTTCGCATTTCGTCAGGTACGACGAGAGCGATCGCTTGCTCGACCTCTGCATAGGGACCGGCGTCTTCGACGGCCACGCGAAGGGTCTGACGGGCCCGTTCCTCAGCGATGCTGGCGTCGACCTCAACTGCGACGATGACGGGCGCGCCTCCTGGATGACGAATGACAATTCCTGCGCCCTCTTGTTCTCCGGTTTCGGGTTCAATGCGGTCGATCCGATCACCCCAGCGAGGATGTAGGCCGCGCATTGTATTGGCAAGTTCTTCGCTGACTGCGACAGCGAGCGGTGGCACAGGGGCGAGCGGCGCTGAGTCCGGTGGGGTTTCGGTCCGCCTACGGAAGCGCTCGCCGAAACGCCCATAGGGGGTCTCATGGTCGAGCGCCGCCCTTACCCGTTCGGCTGCAACGGTAACTGTGAGCCCCGCTTCTTCCTCAAGACGGAATCGCATGAGGCGCAAGCGGTCCAGGAGAGCCAAGTTGCTCAGACCGCGCCGTGCCCAGTGCTCACGGCACAGCGCACGAGCTCCAGGCTCTCGCTTCACCCACTGCCAGACCTGTGTTTGGCGGCTGGCGTCGGTGAAAACAATGGTCCGCTCCAGCGGCAGGTAGGGCGAGCCTTCGATCTTCCGGCGCACGGCGTACCGGGGGATTGCGCCAGAGGGATCCGGCGAACATTCATAGATGGCGAACCCGGCCTTCTCCGCGACGGGGCGCAGCTCGTACTCATCTTCGTCAATGGTCACTTTGAGAGATACCGCACCAGGGTGGTTCCATCCGAGATGCTCGATTAGAAGCGTGTTGTAGTGTCCGTTTTCGAGCAGATCACGCAGTACCTCTGTGGTGGACATTAAGTGTTTCCTTCTGAGGACCGGAAGAGGCCGAGTGAGCAGATGATACGGGGGTCTCGGCGCTCCGGACCTTCGTCGGGCACACAGAGCTCATCCTTGGTGTGTAAGTCGGTAACGAGCTCAGCAAGCGCGGTGTCGCTGATTTCACTACGAATCTGGCGGTTGATGCTGTTGGTCGCCGATTGGAGCAGGGGCCGTTGGTAGATCGCCTCGACCGCTGCGCGTAGAAGCGCCTCGTCAAATTGCCCAGCGATCTTGCCAAGGTGGTCGCGAAGGCGAAGGTAGGCTCTGTGACGGGCACTGGATGGGCGTCCGAGATGGCCCATCGTCTTCCGTTCGCGCTGGACGATGGCGCGCACACCTGCGGCAACGAGCTCGTGATGGTTGGCCCGGCGTCGAGTCGCTGGTGTGTCCGGTCCACACTCGGCGGCGGCAAGTATCTCGAACTGCGAGCTAGTTCTGACCGTGCCATCAGCCTGCACGCGAGTCAACATGTCAGCGCCCTGAGGTGTGCGCACGAACACCAGCACTCCCTCGGCTCCGGCGACGGTGTCTGACGGTTCGCGTGAGGAGTAGGACACGTCGGAGAGGCTGGCGACGGCTTGCTCGATCATTGGGTCGGCGTCAATAGCGTCCTTCCAGATCTGATAGGCGTGTGAGGCCAGGTCAACTTCACCGTCGGGCTCGTCGTCGAGGATGCCGGCACGCTCGTTGTACAGGTCATCCAGGATGGCGGTAGCGCTTTCCTCTTCGAAGAATGCCTCGTCGGCCCCAACCACCTCGGCATTCTGGCGTAAACGGGTGAGGATGCGCTTGCGAAGCTCAATGATGCTTTCAACGCCGTCGGCTGGCAAGAAGGAGTAGCAGAGGATCTCGGCGGACTGCTGGCCGATTCGGTCTACACGTCCGGCACGCTGGATGAGGCGGATGATGGCCCAGGGCAGGTCGTAGTTGACAACAATGGAGCAGTCCTGAAGGTTTTGCCCTTCGGACAAGACATCGGTAGCGAGCAGCACTCGGATCTCGTCGTCGTCGCTGACCTCTTCTTTCGCCCCGTTACTGACGGGACTGAAGCGGCGTGCCAGCGCGGAGGGATCTCCTGAGTCGCCTGTCACTGCAGCAAGCGCGAGACCGTTCCCGCCCTCCAACTTTGGCAGCTCACGCTCCAAGTAGCGGACTGTATCGGCAAACTGTGAAAACACGAGGATCTTGCGGTCGGGGTGGGCGTCAGAGACCAGCTCGCGAAGCGCCTGGAGCTTTGCGTCGCGCTCCGGTCGCCACGGACCGTGCTCGTGCAGCAGAGCGAGAATCGCATCGGAGTCCGCTTGGAGATCTGCGGCCAGCTTTTCGGAAAAGAGACGGGCAGGCAGCCAGTTGAAGCGTGTGCGGTAACTGTCTTGATAAACGCCATAGATCTCGGCTGCCGCCTCTCGCAACGCATCCTTGTCGCGGAGGCCCTCGGCAGCGGGTTCGGCCTCGTTTCCGGTGGGCGCGTCGCTGTCCTCATCCGGACTAGGCTCATCGGCGTCCGTGAACCCGGAATCGAGCAGAGCAGCGTCCTGCGGGCCGATAGGGAGCGGTAGGCCTTCGCGCAGGGCGTGGAGGAAGACTTGGTTGCGAAGCGCGTGACGCTCGAGGGTGATCAGGAACGCTTCGCCGCTGCTTTCCAGGCGCTTGAAGAGGTTGGTCTTGCAGAATCCCATGAGCCGCTTGCCGGCCCGTGAGAGGTCATCGAGCTGCCGCTGTTCGTTGTCCGAAGGCTGTGGGTCGGGATTTCGGGCACGATACTGGTCGAGCCCGAGACCATAGCGCGGCAGGCGCAGGTTTCCGATCGTCTCCTCCACGGGCTTGGCGAACATACGGGCGTAGGCGTCTTCCGGGTCGTTTGGATCGGCCTGGAATGGAACCCGTTTCGGCAAGCGCTCCGGGAAGTACGAGGGTTCGCCGCTGTCAAGAGTGAGGAAACGGCGACCCGTGGCAGGCTCGATTTCGGCGTAGTGGTGTTGGATGAAGCTGCGCGTGCGACGCACGAGGTAGAGCCGCATCAGGTTGCGCCAGTCGTCTGGTTCCTCGCTGTGGTCAAACGCGGCGAGCGTGCCAGGTGCGGCCTGATGTTTGCGGGCGAACTCCGCCTCTCCGATGGAGGCGATGTAATGGTCAGGCCGGATGCCGATTTCCTGCTCGTCGTCTAGGAACAGCCGAAGCTGGCTGGAGAGGTCGAGGTAGGTTTTGTTGTAAGGAGTCGCAGACAGCAAGATGCACTTGCTGTCGTTCTCATGGATGTAGTCCCGAATAGCGTGGAAACGCTTCCTCTCGGGATTGGGGGGGTTGTGGCTCTCGTCGACGATCACGAGCCGGTAGCGGCGAAGCGTCGGCAGCTCGGTGATTGCTCGTGTGATCGAGAGCACCTTCGCGTGCAGGCGATACTCGGCAGCGTAATCTTCCCACATCCGCACAAGGTTCCGCGGACACAGAATGAGTGTTTCGAGGTTCTGGTCGTCCTCAAAGATGCGGGCGACCGCGGTGGCCATGAGCGTTTTGCCGAGGCCAACAACGTCGCCGATGAGCACGCCGCCGCGCTGGTTGAGGTAACGCGCGGCGATCTTGACCGCTGCCTCCTGGTAGGGCAGCAAGCGATCGCCGAAGACTGAGGGGATGCGGAACTCGTCAAGCCCGGCACGCGCTTCGTTCGATAGGTGCCACGCCATCTTCAGGTAGATGTGGTAGGGCGGCACGGGTGTTTCGCGCGCCCAGCTCGCATCAATGATGTCCGCCAGTTCATCGGTCACATCGACGCAGAATGCGTCGTTCCATCGGTCGTTGAACCAGGCCTGGAGCTTGGATGCAGCGTCCTGTTCGAGCACGTCGATGTTGAGTTCGCCCTGCCCGGCGAGCCCGGAGAATGTGAGATTGCTGCTGCCAACGTAGCCGACGAGGGGAACGATCGGATCGTCCCGCCCCATCAGGTAGAGCTTGGCGTGCAGTGGGTGTCGCAGGAAGAGTTTGACCATGACCTTGCGCGCACGCAATTGAGAGGCAAGCCGGCGCAGCGTCCGCTCGTCCTCGTCGGTAGGAGCGCCGGCCACCAGCTGCGCATGCATCAGTTGGGCCAGTTCTGAATGCAGGCGGTTAGCGATAGCGTTGTCGATACCAGAGGGATCGCCCGGCAGGTTCAGCGACTTTCGAAGTGCCTCACGCACCTCCTCGTCGGGCCTGGGCTGCATCCCGATGAGGACGCGACACGGCCCCTCGCCGTCGTCCCAGCGGTCGATATGTGGCGCAATGTCCCGCCAACCCCGCAGATTGAAGTATCCGACGCAGAAGTCGGCACGTGAGGCCGCATTGAGCGTCTTCCGCAACGCGGGCAGCAGCCGGGTCCCCGGCGTAAGGTTGTCAAAGATTTTCGGCAATCAACGCCCCTTTGCCTAGTGCATATGAGCGGCGGGCACTCTTCTCAGGGGTAGCCTAAGCAACGCTCCACGAATGGCAAAGAAAGGGCCTCAGGGGAGGGATCGCGACACGGCGTGATTCTGCCGACGCATCTGGGCGCTGACAGTCCACTCTACAGGTTGACTTCCCAAACGAAAGTTCGCAGTACAGTCCCTCTTGGCCTACCATTCTTATGTCAACTATCTGGTGCGCCGCAGCGGTTCCTCGACCACTGGCGAATAGACCAACCGGACGGCCCTCATAACGGCTGATAGTCGATCACGATCACGATTCCTGCCACAATCTCTTCCACCTCGTCTGCCCGGAGTACTCCGA
>JAPOQV010000169.1 GCA_026710565.1 Spirochaetaceae bacterium
ACAAGTCGGGCGTGGCCATGCGCTTCCCCCGGGTCAGCCGCATCCGCTGGGACAAGCCGCCCGCGGAGGCCGACCGGATCGACGTGCTCGAACGGATCCTCGCCCGGGGCGAGCGCGAGATCGCGCCGGGCGCGACGCTGATGGAGAAGACCGCATGAGGCAGGGACACGGCCGGGAGGGCAGGATCGGGCCGGTCGAGGCGCTGGCCTCCGGCCCGGTGGCGCGCCACGCCAGCGGCCGCCTCACCGTCGCGACCCCGGGGCCGGGCTTCACGGATTTCACCGCGGCGGTGGCCGAGTTCGTGCGCGGCAGCGGCGTCCGGGACGGGCTCGTCACGGTGTTCTGCCGGCACACCTCGGCCTCGCTGACCATCCAGGAGAATGCCGACCCCGACGTCCAGACCGACCTGATGACCGCGCTGGACGGGTTCGCGCCGCGGCAGGCCGGCTACGTCCACGGCGCCGAGGGGCCGGACGACATGCCGGCCCATATCCGCACCCTGGTCACCGATTCGGCCCTGACCATCCCGCTGGTCGGCGAGGCGCTGGCGCTCGGCACGTGGCAGGGGATCTACCTGATCGAGCACCGCGACCGGCCGCACCGACGCGAGATCGTGCTGAGCGTCCTCGGGGCGTGACCGCTCCGCCGGCGTCGCGCGAGCGGCGCGCCGACCCAGCAACACGCGGTCACACACCGTCGGTTAACCATATCGGGCTCTTATCGGCCTCCGTCGGATCGGGGACCGTGCCGCTCCGGCGAACGGAGACCCCGATGGGCCTTTTCACTGCGCTCTCGAACTCGATTTCCGGCGCCTCGGCGCAGTCGCTGGCCCTGAACAACATCTCGGGGAACATCGCCAACACCCAGACGGTGGGCTTCAAGTCCACCGAGACGCGGTTCGCCGACATGCTGGCCGAGACCGGCGACAGCACGCAGCTGGCCGGGGGCGTGCTGCCGAGCACGCGCAACAGCCTCAACATCCAGGGCACGATGCAGTCGACCGGCGTGTCGACCAACCTCGCGATCTCGGGCAACGGCTACTTCATCGTCAAGAAGAACACCGGGACGCCGGACAGCCCGGCCTTCGGCGGCGATACCGGCTACACCCGGCGCGGCGACTTCGCGCCGGACGCCAGCGGCTACCTCTCCAACGGCGCGGGCTACTACCTGTTCGCCGGCCCCTCGGCGACGACCCCCGTGCAGGTCCCGACCGGCGCCAGCACCCTGGCGAGCCTCGCGGTCTCGCCCGCCGGCACCCTCACGGGCACGGCCGCGGACGGCAGCACCCTGGCCCTCGGCACGCTGCAGCTGGCGCAGTTCGGCATGCAGGACAACCTCGCCTCCCTCGACGGCGGCACCTACGTGGCCACCGGCCAGTCCGGGACACCGAGCTACGGCCTCAACGGCGCGACCGTCACGGCCGGCTCGGTGGAGCAGTCGAATGCCGGGATCTCGGATCAGTTCTCGAAGATGATCGAGACCCAGCAGGCCTACACGGCCAACACCAAGGTCATGAGCACCACCGACCAGATGCTGCAGGACGCCATCGCGATGTACACCTGACGCGACCCCGTCAGAGGAACTTCAGCGGGTCCTTCTCGGGCGGGGGCGGCGCCACGTCGGCGCGGTTCCACCAGCCGCCGCCCAGGGCCACGAACAGGGCGGCGGTGTCGGCGTACTGGGTGGCCCGCGCCGCCGCCGAGGTCACCAGCGCCGAGAGATAGCCCTGCTGGGCGATCAGCACCTGCGAGGAGGTGATCGCCCCGGCGGTGTACTGCTTGCGGATCAGCGCGAGGCTCTGGTTCGTGGCGCTCACCGCGGCGTCGGCAGCGGCCACGGCCTTCGCGTCGGCCTGGAGCGCCCGCAGTGCGTCCGCGACGTTCTGGAAGGCGGTGATCACCGTCGCCTTGTACTGCGCCTGCGCCTCCGTCAGCGATTCCTCGGCGGCGCGCTGCCGCCGGAACAGGGTGCCGGCATCGAAGATCGGCGCCGTCGCCTGCCCGATGATCGTGAAGAACGCCGCGCCCGGACTGGTCACCTGCGCGATCCGCGTGGCGCTGGAGCCGCCCGTAGCGGTCAGGCTGAACTGCGGCAGGCGGTTCGCCACCGCGACGCCGACATTGGCGCTCGCCTGCTGCACCAGGGCCTCCGCCGCCTTCACGTCGGGCCGCTGCTGCACGAGCCGCGAGGGCAGGCTCACCGGAAGCCGGGTCGGCAGGCGCAGGGCGGCGAGGTCGAAGGTCTCGGAGACCTCGTCGGAGGGCAGGCGTCCTGCCAGCGCGGTCAGCAGGTTGCGCTGCTGGGCGAGCGCCTTCTCCAGCGGCGGCAGCAGCTGCTGCGACAGCGCCAGCGCTGCCTGCTGCTGCACCACGTCGGCCCCGGCGATCTGACCCAGCGACAGCTGCTTGTTGTAGAGCTGCAGCACCTCGGTCTGCGCCTGGATCACCTTGCGGGTCGCGTCGATCTGCGCGCGCAGGGACGCTTCCTGGATCGCGGCGGCGACGACGTTGGCGGTCAGGCTCAGGTAGGCCGCTTCCAGCTGGAACCGCTGGTTCTCGGTGGTGGCCTCCAGGGACTCGATCTGCCGGCGGTTCCCGCCGAACACGTCGGGATTGTACGAGACCACCGCCTGCGGCGTGGACAGGCTGTAGAGATACTGGTTCTGGTTGTTGAGGGGCGATTGCAGGTCGAGGCCGGGCGCCAGCGCCCCCTGGATCTGCGGCGTCGCGGTCAGGCTCGGGTAGAGCGTGCCCTTCTGGGCGAGCACGTTCTGCTGCGCCACCCGCAGGGAGGCCTGCGCCGCCTCCAGCGTCGGGTTGTTGGCGAGCGCCTGCTCGACGAGGCGGTTCAGCGCCTTGGAGTGGAACAGGGTCCACCACGAGCCAGGAATATCGGCGCCGGAGACGAAGCTCTGGTCGGCCGAGCCGCCCTGCCGGGTCCGGTTCTTGGCGGCGGCGGGGGGATTCTGCAGCGGTTCCTTGGTGTAGCGGCCGACCGGCGGAGCCTGGGGCGCCACGTAGTTCGGGCCGACCGCGCAGGCCGACAGGCCGAGGGAGGCCGCCAGCCACGCGG